>JAKFCH010000407.1:0-15040 GCA_036676765.1 Deltaproteobacteria bacterium | reverse complement strand
GAGGGTGCGGCGGTGCTCGACGGACCACACCTTCCCGAGCGCGAAGTTGATCTGGACGCGGGTGAACCCGAGCGACACGATGTGCAGGTAGTTGGCCGCGAGCTTGTGGACGTGGGCGGGGTGCACCACCATGATCACGTCGTAGGGGAGGCCGCTCGCGAGGATGGCCGCCGCGCGCGGCGCGATGCCGTTCTGGTAGCTGTCCTCGCCGGGGCGCCGCGCCGGGCGGTAGGCGCGCTGGGTTTCGGGATCGCCGTCGAGGGAGAGCTCGAGCTTGACGGGGAAGGCGCGGAGCCAGTCGAGCTTCGCCGCGTCGAGGGTCCAGCCGTTGCTGGAGAGGACGAAGTCGAGCGTCTTGCCGCGGCGGCGCGCCGCGTCGGTGCCCCAGCGGATCGCGTGCTGGACGAGCTCCCACTCCAGCAGCGCCTCGCCACCGAAGAACTGAAGGGTGACCGCGCTCCGATCGCTGGAGAGGAGGAGGTCGATCGCGCCTTCGAGCGTGGCGCGGGTCATCACCCGGCCGTCCTGCTTCGGGATGTAGCAGTAGTTGCAGCGGAGCTCGCACTGCCACGTCGGGATGACGACGAGCCGGGTCACGCCGCCCTGGGTGTACCGTTGGAAGGTCGGCAACCAGGTTTGGATCGGCCCGAGGTGGGCCTCCGCGAGGGCGCGGAGGTGGCGCTCGGGGGCGGGGTCCCCGGCCGCGCTCGCATCGCCCCGGCTCGTGCGGCGGGCGGCGTCGAGGAGCTCGAACAAGCGGCGGCGCAAGCGATCGTCGACGAGCCGGGCGAGGTAGCCGGCGTCGGGGTCCGCGCCGGCGCGGAATCGGGCGGCCCATACGTCACGGAGGCGGTCGTAGCCGCCGCCGTACCACGCCTCGTCGGTGAAGAAGTCGGCGCTCACCGCGGCGCGCACGTTCTCGTCGCGGGGGGCGTCGTGGTCGACGAAGGGGTAGTCGACCTCGGGGTGGTTCGGCACGCTCGCGTGGCCGCGGAGCACGCTGTCGCCGTCGGTGCCGTGGCGGAGCCGGCGGCGGTAGCTCGCGCTCGGGAAGTAGCTCACGAGGCGCGCCACCACGGGGAACCGCACGTGGAAGTGCACCGGGTGCAGCACCTTGAGCCGCACGACCTCGTCGAGCACGTCGAGGAGCTCGGCCGGCGTGGTGTCGGCGTTGGACAGGATGAAGTAGGCGTCGTGGTGCAGCCCGCGCTTGGCGAGCTCGGCGACGATCGCGCGGACGTGCGCGCGGAGGTAGCCCTTGCCGAGGCGGGTGAGCTCGGCGTCGGAGAAGCTCTCCACGCCGATCTGGAGGAAGCTCGACCAGGCGCGGCTCTGGTGGTCGGCCACGTAGTCCCGCGCGGGCACGTCGGCGCCGTGATCGTCGAAGCAGTCTGGCGTGATGACGTCGAGCAGCGCATGGTCCGGCTCGGCAAGGAGCTTTCCGCCCTCGCGACGGCACAGGTCGGCGATGGACACCTGGCACGACGAGAGGCGGAACGGCGTGGCGCGCAGGCCCTCGAAGAAGGTGATGGTGCGGGCGCGATCGCAGGCGAAGTCGTCGTCACTGATGTGGACGCGGTAGCCGTTGCGCGGCGCGGCGGTGTTGCGGCCGCGCGCGTCCCGGGGGCCCGCCCCGAAGACCTCGGTGTAGTGCGTGTCGTAGCGCCCGAGCAGCTCGAGCACGCCCTCGGCCGAGCGCGCCTGGTAGGACTCCCGCCCGATGATCGAGCAGAACGTGCAGCGGTGCAGGCAACCGCGCGAGGTCGAGAGCTCCACCCCGGCCGCGAGGTGGCGCGGCTCGATGCGCGAAAGATCGAGCGGGAGCCGGTCGAGCGACTCCACCTTCACGGTCACCGACGAGGCGGCGGAGAGGAGGCGCCCGCCGGCGCGATCGACGACCAGGAGGCCGTCCATCGCGAGGAGGGCGCCCACCTGGGCGTCGGTCAGGGGCGTGTCGACGTTCCCGCCGCCGAGGAGCGCGGCGAGGCGCGGCACGAAGTACTCCCCGGCGCCGCGGCAGATGAACGTCGCGTCGGGGAAGTGCGCGGCCACGTGCTCGGGGGTGAGCGTGGGCATCACGCCGCCCAGCGCCACGTGCGCGCGGCAGCCGAGGGCCCGCAGCTCGCGCACCAGCGAGACGACGCCCTCCCAGTACCCTTCCAGCAGTGTGATGCACACGAGCCCGACGGGCCCGCCCGCGAGCGCGGCGGCGAGCGTGTCCAGACCCGACACCGGGCGGTCGGTACCGACGATCGCCATCTTCACGTTCGCGAGCACGACGTCGGTGCCGGTCCCCGTGAGCGCCGAGACCATGTGGAGCACGCCCTGGGAGATCTCCGCGTCGTTGTGCGGCAGCTCCGCGTTCATCAGCGACTCGAAGAACAGGGCGCGGGGGACGGGGTTCGTCGGGAGCGCCCCTGCGTTCGGACAGCGGGGGCCGGGGGGCGTGGCGGCGAGGAGCGCCTCGACCTCGGCTTCGAGGGGCCAGGGGCTCGGCGCCGCGGCGAGGGCGGGGCCGTCGAGGAACACGTCCCCGTCGACGCGGGCGGGGCCCGGCCCGAGGTGCACGCGCACGGGCCCGACGGTGTGCTCGCCGACGGCGCGGGCGGCGCGGAGGAGGGTGGCGACCGGGAGGTTCCTCGTGGGGTCGAGCAACTCGACGCGGCCCGGGCTCCCGTGGTGCCGCACGGTGAGGACGCGGCCGTCGGGTGTGGCGAGGCGTCGGGCGGTCGGGGCGTGACGCCCGAGCTCGGGCTCGACGAGGTAGTACCAGCCGCGGTCGGAGGGCATCGGTCGCAGCGTAAACCAGGATGGGCCCGGGCGCGCGACACGCACCCGATGCGGCCGTTACATCGGCCCCGATGGCCACCGCATCCGGCATGAACGTTCGCCCCTCCACGCGCCGCCTGTTCACCGACGTGACCCGCGGCCTGTGCGGCGGGTGCGTGTTCGCGTTGCCGATGATCTACACGATGGAGATGTGGTGGGTCGGGTACGACCTCGAGACGTTGCGCGTGGTGGCCTACCTCGGCATCGCGCTGGCGTTCCTGTTCGGGCTCAACGCGCTCTCGGGGTTCCGGGAGGACAACACCCTCGCCATCGATCTCGGGGACGCCGTCGTGTCCCTCGCGATGGGGCTCGTCGTGTCGGCGGTCATGCTCGCCACGCTGGGGGAGCTCACCGGTGACACTTCGCTCGTCGTGGCGCTGCGTCAGATCATGGTGCTGGCGATCCCGGTCTCCTTCGGTGTGTCGCTCTCACGCTCGCAGCTCACCCCCAAGGAGGAGGAGCCCGAGGTGTCCGAAGCCCCCGGCCACGCCCTCACCCATCGCCTCGGGGTGACCGTCGCGGGCGGGATGCTCATCGGCATGAGCGCGGCGCCGACGGAGGAGATCCGCATGATCGCGTCACGGGTGGCGTGGCCCCACCTGCTCGGGATGACCGCGGTGGCGCTCGCCCTCACCTGGGCCATCCTGTTCATCGCGGCGTTCCCGCGGCAACACGTCCGGCGCCGTCACCGGAGCCGTTGGGGGGAGGTGCTGCTCGTGCACGCCATCGGCCTCGTGCTCTCGGCCCTCATGCTCGGCGCGTTCGGCTTCCTCGGCGGCGAGGGCTCGGTGTCCGAGCTGCTCGCGGTCATCGTGACGCTGGGGATGCCCACCACCATCGGCGCCGCCGCCGGCCGGCTGATCCTGTGAAGCGGCCCGATCCCCCGAACCTCGTCGAGCGCGTCCTCTACGTCGCCTCCACTGCGTTCGTCCTCCTTGTGGCCGGCGCCGCCGTCCTGCTCGACCTGATGGCCCCCGAGGACCCGCATCCCCGCATCGAGGCCCGCGTGGAGGGATCGGGATGGAACGACGGGGGTGCGCGGGCCGTGCCGTGGATCGTCGAGAACGTGAGCAGCCACGACGTGGAGCGGGTGCAGGTCGAGGTTCGCCTGGGCGACGGCGAGCCGGTGTCGCAGGAGGTCGACTACCTTCCGCGGGGCACGTCCCGGCGGGGAGTGGCGAGGGTGCCGGCGGACGGCGGGGAGCCGGTGGTCGACGTCGTGGGTTATCGCCTGCCATGACCGCGCGGACGCCCATCGTACCTCCCGAGGGGAGCCCCGATGGGGACTTTCCGGCTATGTTCCGGGGATGACCACCGAACCTCCCATCGAGTATCCGTCGGCCGAGCAGGCGCTGGCGCCGGGAGAGACGTTCCGGATCCTCTTTCTCGACAGCGCCGATCAGATCGAGCGGCTGAAGGGAACCTGCAAGGATGTCGGGTACGTGGTGGTCGGCGCGGAGACGATCTCGGAGGCGATGGCCTTCCTCGAAGGCAAGAACCACGTGGACGTCATCGTGTGCGCCGCTCATCTCGAGGTCGAGTCGATGTTCGCCTTCCTGCAGCACGTGCGGAACCACGCGTTGCACACGAGGTCGATGTTCCTCATCCTCTCCCTCGAGGCGGGGCCCCACGGCGCGTACTTCGATCGCTCGTCCGCCCGGGCGGGCGTCGCGCTCGGCGCGAATGCATACGTGGTGATGCCGGTCTTCGATCCGGTCGAGCTCATCGCGCAGATCCGGGCGCTCCTGCCGGCGGTGCCCGTGCTTCAGCAGGCGGCGAGTCCGGAGGAGAAGTGACGGTCCGAGTAGCGAGGGGCCCCGTCGCCACCGCTTTCCGATGAGGCGGTCGCGGTAGCCGATCCGCACGGTGTCTACGTTTCCGTCGTGGACGACACCCGTTGGACCCGCCACGAGCGCCCGCCCCACGCTTGGCTCCGGTGCGCGCTCGTAGCGCTCGGCTATGCGGGCACCGGGTTGTTGTGTCGCCTGGTCGCCGTGGAGCCGGGCTACGCGTCCGCGATCTGGCCGGCGGCCGGCATCGCGCTCGCGGGAGTGCTGCTCTGGGGCGTGCCGGCGGCGGTGGGCGTGGCCCTGGGTTCCTTCCTGGTGAACCTGACGATCGCCGTGGATCGCGGGATCGTCCACGGCGCGCTCCTCGCGGTGGTGATCGCGCTCGGCGCGGTCCTACAGGCGGCGGTCGGCGCCGCGCTCGTGCGCACGGCGCACCCCGTCGGGAACCCGCTCGACCGCGCCGGCACCGTCGCCCCGATCCTCCTGCTCGGCGGCCCGGTCGCCTGCATGCTCAACCCGGCGTGGTCCGTGCCCTGGCTCTGGCTCGCGGGGGAGATCGCACCGGCGGACGTGGTGGCCAACTGGTTCACGTGGTGGGCCGGCGACAGCATCGGCGTGATGTTCGTCGCGCCTCTCCTCCTCTCGTTGAGCCTGGATCGGCGCCGGCACGGCCGCCACCTGTGGCTGGGGATCACGGTCCCCCTCGCCGTGTCCTTCGTGGTGGTGGTCGCGGTGTTCGTCTCCGTCGCGCGCGCCGACGAGGAGGGGCGCCGGCACGTGTTCGACGATCACGCGGGCGCGGTCCTCGGGGTGCTTGCCAGGGACGTCGAGCGAACCGTGGCCTACGCGGAGAGCACCTCGCGGGTCCTGGGGGTCCTGCCGGACGTGACGGGCTCCGCGATCCGCGCCGTGACGACCCCGTGGCTCGAGGTCACGCCGAGCCTCCGGGCGCTGGCGTACGCGCCGCTCGTCCGAGCCGCGGACCTCCCCGAATTCGAGCGTCGGATCCGCCTCGCCGACGATCCCGGTTTCCGGGTGCGGGACTTCAGCGTCTCAGGCGAGGACGTCACGCTCGGGGCTCGGCCCGAGTACGCACCGGTCCTGTACGTGGAGCCCTACCAGGGAGAGCGCACCGCGCGCGGCGTCGACCTGTCCTCCGAGCCGCGCCGCGCCGCCGCGCTCGAGGCCGCGAGGGCCAGCGGGCGGGCGGTGCTGTCCGGCGGCGTGCGCCTCTTCAACGCGCCCGAGGGCTACGGCGCGATCCTGGTTTCCCCCGTGTACGGCGGTCTCGGCTCGGCGGTCGGCGACGGCGCCCCCGTGCGAGGCTTCCTCGTGGCCGTCCTCCACGTCCCGGCGCTCTGCGGGAGCGCCCTGGCCCGCGCCGGCGTGGACGACGTGCGGCTCCGCATCACCGACGCGAGCGAGTCCCCGCCCCTCGTCCTGTACGGGTCGGAGTGGGAGGTCGGCGACGAGCCGGTCCTGTCGAGGCGGCTCGAGGTGGGGACCCGCACCTGGCGGGTGGACGCCGCGCCGCTCGTCCCACCGAGCGCCTCCTGGACGGGCTTCTTCGTCCTCTCGGCGGGCGTGCTGTTCGTCGGGGTCCTCGTCTCGAACGTGCTGGACATGACGAACCGCGCCTCCCAGATCGAGCGGGAGGTCGATCATCGGACCGCCGCGCTCGCCCGCGCCAACGCGGCGCTCGAGCGCTCCAACCTCGAGCTGCAGCGCTTTGCCTACGCCGTGTCCCACGATCTGCGCGAGCCGCTCCGCGGTGTCGTGGGCTTCGGGGAGCTGCTGGAGGCGGAGCACAGGGATCAGCTCGACGCGGACGGACAAGGGCTGCTCCGGCGGGTGATCGTGTCCGCGCGGCGCACGCAGGACCGCGTCCACGCGCTCCTCGAGGTCGCGCGCGCAGGCGGGCGATCCGTGCCGTTCGAGCGGGTCTCGCTCCACGAGCCGCTGGGCATGGCGCTGGAGGGGCTGCACGACGCCATCGTCGAGTCCGGCGCCGAGGTGAAGGTGGAGAGCCTGCCCGAGGTGTGCTGCGATCGCGAGCAGATTGCGCAGCTCTTCTCGACCCTCCTCTCGAACGCGCTGAAGTTCCGGCGCCCCGAGGTGCCGGCCGTCATCGAGGTCAGCGCCCGAGAGCTGCGGGAAGGCTGGGAGATCGCGGTGCGTGACAACGGCGTCGGCATCCCTCGGCATCAGCATGCCCGCGTGTTCGAGCTGTTCGAGCGGGTCGGCCCCCCCGAGGACGCGCAGGGCTACGACATGGGGCTCGCCCTCGCTCGGCAGATCGTCGAGCGACACGGCGGGGTGATCGAGGTCGAGTCCGAGCCCGGGGCGGGGTCGGCTTTCCGCTTCACCCTCCCGGACCGGCCGGGGACATGAGCGGCGTGCGGCGCCCGGCGCGGATCCTGGTCGTCGACGACAACCCCGACGATCTCTACCTGCTCCAGCTCGCCTTCTGCCGCGCCGGCTCGACGTGCATCCTGACCCCGGTGCTCGGCGGGGAGGCGGCGGTCCGGATCCTCGATTCGTGCGACACCGGTGGGATGCGCCCGGACCTGGTCCTGGTCGACTGGAAGATGCCGGTGGTCTCCGGGGGGGACGTGTTGCGCGCGATCCGCGGCCGCGCGAGCCTCTGCGGACTCCCCGTGCTCGTGTTCTCCTCGTCGGACGATCCCATCGACGTGCGGGCGGCCTACGCCGCGGGCGCCACCTGCTACCTCACCAAGCCGCCGGGGCTGTACGAGTACCACACGCTCGTCCGGGACATCGAGGCGTTCTGGTGCCGGCCGGTGTTGTACGACCCGTAGCGCCGCCCGGATGCCGGCTATCCCCCGTACACGAACCCCTCGATCCCTCCGAACTCGAACACGATCGACAACGCGTCGCACGTGCCCGCGTCGTTCGGCTCCATGTCCGCGGCGGCGCTCACGAGCCCGCGCACCAGCGGGGCGATGTCGGCCAGATCGCCCTCGTCGACGATGACGAGGATGTTCGAAGTGGGCACGGCGCCGCCGAAGTAGCCCCACGCGGTGCGCCCGTCCGCGGCGAGGTCGAGGCGGACGTAGGCCTCGGCGAGGCCGAAGGTGACGGCCACGTCGAGCACCTGGAGCTGGAGGTCGAGCGGGAACGGCCCGGCGCGCACGCTCCCCTCCACGAGGGGCACGCAGTCCACCTGGGTTGGTTGGGCGCCCGGCGCGGCCGCGAAGGTCTGGCCGTCGAGCAACGTCCCGTCGGTGCCGACGAGCGGGGTGCCGGCGCCGCGGACCATGCGCACGTCGACACAGTCGTCGTTCACCGGATCGTCGACGCCCGAGAGCTCGACGAGCAGGAGGAGCTGGCCGTTCTCGACGCTGTCCTGGATCAGCCCCGCCACCGCGCCGGCCTCGCTCGCCTCGAGCGCGGGCACGATGCCGGAGAAGGCGCTGTCGACGCCGGCGAGCCCGTCGGGATCGACGAGATCGGCGTGGCCGCAGCCCTCGTCGTCGCCGGCCTCGCTCACGTGGTGGTCCAGGTCGAACCCCCAGGCGGCGCCCTGCTCGTCGCGACGCCCGAACGCCAGCGTGGACATGACGAAGGTGTAGGTCCGCGGATCGGACACGGCCGGCGCGACGGCGTCGGGGGCTTCACACGCGAGGAGGGCGAGCAGCAGCATCAGAAGCGCTCCAATTCGCCGACGCCGTCGTCGACCTCGGCGGCGCCATCCCCCCAGGAGGCCACGTTCACGTCCATCGCGCGCAGCACCGACACCATGACCTTGCCGACGTTCTCCTGGGTGTGGCTCCGCACGTGGCGGCCCGTCACGAGGCTGCCGCAGCCGCCCCCCGCGAGGAGCAACGGCATCTCGTCGAGGCTGTGGGTGCGGCCCTCGCTGGTCTCGCTGCACGCGAGCACGAGGGTGTTGTCGAGCAGCGTGCCGTCCCCCTCGGGGACCCCGTCGAGCGCGCCGAGCAGATCGGCGAGGCAGCCCATGAGGTAGGTCGTGATGCCGTCGACCTCGGGTTGGTCGCCCGCCTCGTTGTGGGTCAGGTTGTGGTGGCCGTCCGAGGCGGTCGGGAACAGGGCGTTGTTGAGCGGCCGGGTGATCTGCAGCGTGATGACCCGGGTCTGGTCGCACGCGAGCGACATCGCGACGAGCTCCGACATCGCGGCGTGGATGGCCTGGATCTGCGGGCGGCCGTCGATCTCGGGGTAGCTCTCGCCCGGCGTCTCGGCGCGCACGCAGCTCGCGAGATCGGGCGGATCCTCCTGCAACCGCTGCAGGCGCGCCTCCAAGGCGGCGATGCCCTCGAGGTGCTGGTCGAGGCGGATGCGATCGGCGGCACCCAACTCGGCTTGGAGGGAGCGGACGTCCTCCATCACGGCGTCGAGCACACGACGGCGGTAGCCGAGCTTCGGATCGGGCTCCGTGTCGGTGCCGGGCTCGCGGAAGCCGTCCCCGAACAGGCGCTGGTAGAGGGTGAACGGGTCGGTCTCCCCGTAGTTGGGCGCGTTGGGGCCGGCGTAGGAGAGGACCTCGTCCGTCTGCACGCCGATCTGCATGGAGGCGTAGGCGGTGTTCCCGCCGATCGCGTCGGCCACGACCTGATCGAGGGTGGGGCCGGCCATGGTCCAGTCGTCGTCGTCGCCCTCGACCTGCTGGCCGGTGAGCAGGCCGGCGGCGCCCGACCAGTGCGGGCTGATGTTGTCGACCTTGACCGAGTAGCCGCTGCACACGGTGAGGCGGTCCTTGTACGCGGCGAGCGGGGCGAGCTCCTCGGAGAGCGTCCACTCGTCACCCTCGCCGGTGGGGGTCCACGACGCGGGGCGGTTGCCGTTGCCCCAGAACCAGAGGACGAGCCGCTTGGGGAGGCCGTTGTCGCAGGTGTCCGCCTTCGCGCGCCGCCCGGCGAAGATCTCGAGCCAGGGCAGGGCGAGGGTGACGACGCCTCCGCGCACGAGGCCGCGGAGGAAGCCGCGCCTGCTCGCGAAGGAGCCGGCGGGGGCGGGGGAGGCGCCCCGGTGGGAGGCGCCGGATGCGGTGCGGCCGGGGACGAGGCCACGCGGGCGCAGGAGGCCGGTGCGCGCGTCACGGATCCAATTCGGCGTTCGGTCAGGGGGAGTCATTCGTCCAGCGCCCCTGCCCGGCGGAAGGCCGGGCTCATCACGAGGTCGACGAGCAGGGTCCGCCAGTCGTGTCCCGAGCCGGCGAAGCCCTCGGCGATCCAGTCCACCAGCTCCTCCTCGCCGTCGTCGATGGGGTGCCCCATCGCGTAGCGGTACAGGTGGTCGGTGAAGCACGGGCCGAGGTTGTCGTGATTGCGGACCAGCGCGCCCAACGTCCAGGCGTCGGCGAAGATCATGCCGTCGAGATCCCCGGAGGGGTCGATGGTCACGTCGTTCTCGGTCTCCCGCCACCGCCCGATGCCGTCGAAATTCTCCAGGCCGAGCCCGATCGGATCGGTGAGCCGGTGACACGACGCGCAGGTGGGGTCCGAGAGGTGTGTCCGGAGCCGATCGCGCAGGGTGGGCGAGGTGGCGTCGGCCTCGGGGATCGAGGTGTCCACGTCGGCCGGCGGCGCCGCGATGGCCTGGCACAACAACGTCTTGCGGATGAACTCGCCGCGGAGCGTGGCCGAGCTGCGGGTGGCGTGGGCGTGGAGCATCAGGGTGCTCGCCTGGCCGAGCAGCCCGCGCCGGCCCCCGTCCTCGTCCAACCACACCTCGCCGAAGCCGACGGGATCGGGCGCGCCGAGGCGATACAGCGCGGCGAGCCGCGGATCCACGAAGGTGGTCTGGGTGGTGAGCAGGTCGCGGAAGTCGCTCGGGGTGTCCCCGTCGAAGACGAGGCGCTCGATGACCCGGAGCGTCTCCTCCCGCGCGGCGGGGCCGAGGTCGGCGCTCGCGTGGGTGAACACCTCGGGGTCCTTCGTGAGGGTGTCGAGCGCGTCGAGCTCGAACAGCTCGGTGAACAGGGCGCGGACGCCGGTGCGCGCGCGCGGATCGGCGAGGAGGCGGTCGGCCTGGGCGCGCAGGCCCTCGTCGGTCTGGAGATCCCCCGCGGCGGCGGCGTCGAGCAGCGTGTCGTCGGGGGTGGTGGCCCAAAGCAGGTAGGAGAGCCGCGTGGCGAGCTCCCACTCCGTCAGGAGGCGGACCGTGGCGTCCTCGGCGTCGGGAGCGCCGTGCTCGCGGCGATACAAGAAGTGGGGCGACTGGAGCACTGCGGCCAGG
This sequence comes from Deltaproteobacteria bacterium, assembly GCA_036676765.1. GTDB lineage: Bacteria > Myxococcota_A > UBA796 > UBA796 > SXON01 > CAJBVW01. Next base: position 4,202 of record JAKFCH010000407.1, on the reverse strand, counting down.
CCGTAGCGCACGCCCTCCACGAAGCTCCCCGCCTCGGCGCCGGTGAGCGTCACGACCGAGGCGAGGCGCGCGGCTTCGGCGTCGGAGAGGGGGCGCCTCCACGCCCTGCGCCCGAATTCGCGCACGAAGGTGTCGGCGCAGAGGGCGTCGTCCACGGCGGTCGGGGTGCAGGGCACGACCGCTGCGTAGCGGGCAGGCTCGTCGGCCACCTGGTCCGCGAGGAGCAGCGCGGCGTCCTCGTAGCGCTCGACCCCGAGCGAGGACACGCTCGCGGTGGCGGCGCCCACGCTCAGGAGCCCGGCCTCAGCGGCGTCGGGCTCGAGCGAGGCGGGGAGCACGATGTCGGCGCCGAGCAGGTCGCGCACGGTGTTCTCGTACTGCGCCGTGGTGAGCCGACGCAGCATCGGCGCGGCGGGGCTCACCGCGGGGGCGGGCCCCCGGTCGAACACGGACGCCTCGGGCGCGGGGCCATCGCAACCGACGACCGCGAGAGCGGTGAGCGCGAGGAGGAAGCGGGCCAGGTGCGCTCCGGAGGGGCTGCAGCTTGCCGCCGGGGAGGGGAGGGTGTCAAGCTCGCCGTTCCGCGAGGAAAGCTCGATGCCTTCACGGCGCCGCCGCGCGCTCTTCGGACTGGTCGTCGCGTCCGTGCTCCTCGTCGCGCTCGAGGCCGGCCTCGGCTTCGTCCTGCCGCCCGCGGGGCGCTCCATGGCGACCATGCGCATCCCGAAGCCGGGCGCGCCGTTCGTGGAGTCGGCCGACGGCGCCGTGCACGTGGCGTATCAGACCGATCCGGTCCCCGACTTTCCCCACACCCCCGACCCGGCCCGGCCGAGGGTGCTCGTCCTCGGGGAGTCGACCGTGCGGGGGGCACGGGACTCCAACATCCCGATCTCGCTCGCCGCGGAGCTCGCGCGGGTGGGGATGCCGGCGGAGGTGATCAACCTCGGGTATCCGGGCGGGGACAGCACTGATCTCGTCGGCGTCGCCCGCGCGTCGCTCCCGTTCGCGCCCGCGCTCGCGGTGTTGCACTTCGGCCACAACGACGTCGGAAACGTCTACATGCGCGAGCACTTCGGGGTGGGGTCCGGCCATTGGTTCGGGCGCGCCGGGACCCTGATCGAGCGCCTGAACGTCGTCCGCGCCGCCCGCCTCGGCCTCGCGCCGACGATCGGCCGCGCCTCGCCCACCTTGTACGCGTCGGTGCGCCGACGCGCGCCGATGGATGCCGGCAAGCGGGCCGCGACCGCGGAGCGCTTCGCCGAGAACCTGCGCGCGATCATCGGTACGTACCGGGAGGCGGGCGTCCCCGTCGTCGTCTCCACGGTCATCTCGGACATCGGTCGGTTCGGAACGGGCGTCCCCGCGTGCGCGGAGCTCCTCCCCGGGGCGTGGGTGCCGGCGGCGGGCGGGTTTCTCGAGCTGCGCGGTGAGGTCGCCCGCGAGACGGTCGACGCCGCGCTCGCCCTCGATCCGCGGTGTCCCGAGGCGCTCTTCCTGCGTGGAGAGGCGCGGCTGGCCCGCGGTGACACCGGCGGGCTCGCGGACCTTCGCGCCGCGCGCGACAACGACGTCGTGCCGCTGCGGGGCACCGAGGAGATCCTGACGGCCATCCGCGCCGTCGCGGCGAGCGAGGGCGTGGCGCTCGTCGACCTCGACGCCGTCGCACACGCGCGCGCGCCGCTCGAGGCCTCGTACTTCGCCGACCTCCTGCACCCCAACGCCCGGGGCTCGGCGTGGATCGCGGAGCGCCTGGCGCCTGCGGTGCGGGAGGTGCTCGAGGAGCCGGGCGCGCTCCGCCCGGACCGATGAGGCGCCTCTACGCGATCACTGCGGCGCGGCGGGCGGCGTTTCCGGCGGCGGTCCGGGCGGCGTTTCCGGCGGCGGTCCGGGCGGCGTCCCCGGGGGGCCGGCCGCCTCCGCCTTGTCGCGCATCAGGTGGAACGGGCCGGCCTTGGGGGGCGGCGGGTCCTTCATCAGGGTGAGGGTGATCGCCTGCGGCTTGCCGTCGAGGGTGAGGGGCTCGTTCGACACGCTCACGAGATCGCTCGGATCGGGGCCGTCCCCCGTGACGTCGCTCCATGCCGACACCCACACGGGGGTGTGGTAGGACGCGGGCACGTTCACCGTGCTGGTCGCGCTCGTGACCTTCTCCTGGGCGATCATGCGGCCCTGGCCGTCCACCTCGATCATGAAGTCCACGGTCGCGGACGATGCCCCCTTCAGCGTGATCGCGAGCGTGGTCGTCGGCCCGCCCGCCGCGAGCGCGGCCAGATCGCCGAACGCGACGGGGGGTGTGGCGCCGTCGGGGCCCGGCGCTCCCTCGGGGCCGGGCGTGCCGGCGGGGAGGACGGGTTCGCCGACCGGAGCGGCCTCGGGCGGCGGGGCGACCGGGGGCGGCACCGGGGCGGTGGTGTCGGGCGAGGAGCAGGCGAGCGCGAGCAGCGGAAGGAGGAGGCTCATCGCGCGATCATCGATGATGGCGTCGATGTGTGCAACACGTGCGCATCGTCGAGCGTGTACACCCGCCACCCTTCCCCGACGCGCGGCGGCCCGAGCAGCGCGTCCAGCCGCGACGAGACGAGGGCGGCGAACGCGGGCTCCATCACGCCGGGGAGCAGCACCACGGTCTCGACGCCCCCTTCGCGCAGCGGGGCGATGTCCGCGGAGGCCGGCGCCCGGCCCTCGAGGTCCTGGAGGAGCGGCGCGGCCCACGCGGGCCGGGCCCAGCAGTGGCCCGAGGCGTTGTGCGCCTCGAACGACGGGCGGCCGTGGAAGACCTGGAGCAGGCTCGGAATCCCGAGGCCCCGGGGGATGACCAGCACCCCGCCGTCCGCGCTCTCGAGCGCGCTCAGCAGGTCAGGGGGCGGGCGGATGTCGAGGGCGGGCGCCAGGAGCCCCGTGGCCCCGCGGGTGAGCGCCTCCGTGGCCCCGGCGACGACGAACAACGCCCTCCATCGCCCGGCGAGCGGGACGGTGGCGCAGACGGCGACGCCCGCGAGCCCCGCGATCAGCCCGAACAGGCCATAGTTGCGGAACAGTCCCGGCATGCCCAGGGCGCTCACGAACGCAGCCGCGCTCGGCACGAGCACCCGGTGCTGGCCGAGGGGGATCCCGGGGGTGTGGATGAGCCCATGTCCGGTCGACAGGAACCACAATACGCCCAGCGTGGCCAGCGCGACGGCACCGGCGCGGGGCCGCCGCACGGCGAGGACCACGGCGGCGAGGAGCGGGATCCAGAGCAGGTGGCCTCTCGGTCCCCCCGCGTAGGCCTGGCCGCAGATGGGCGCGGCCGCGACGCCGGGGTGCTGTGTCACCCGGGCCGTGTCCGGGGGGGCCCATGCGGACACGAGTCCCGAGCCGAGCTTCAACGCGTCGGTGTGGACCGAGCGCCGGCGGACCGCCTCGTCGACGTCCACGACCTCGAACAACGGCGCCTCGGCCGCCTGGTTGGTGAAGCGATCGCCGCTCTCGGGCGCGCGGGCGAGGAACGTGATCATCCAGGGGGCGGCGAGCAGGGACGCACCGGCGAAGGCGACGAGCAGCTCCTTCCGTCGGCCCCCACGGGCGAAGCCGTGCCCCGCCAGGGGCGCCAGGACGATCGCGCCCACGACGCTGGGGTTCGGACCCGCCCATGCGAGGGCCCCCCCGGCGAGCGCGAGGAGCCCCGCGCTCCGCATTCCGCCATCCTGGAGGGTGGCGAGCAGCGCCCACGCCGTGATGGCGACCATGACCGTGGCGACGGAGTCGTAGCGCCCGCCCGCGAGGAAGTCGTGCAGGGCCGGGTCGAAGGTGGCCGCCACCGCCGCGAGCACCGCGACGGGGAGCGGGGCGCCGAGCCGGCGCGCGCAGGCGCCCACGCCGAGGCCGGCCGCGGCGACATAGGCGGTCACGACGACGTTGAACGCGGTCACCATCCCGACGAAGCGCGCGAGGAGCGCGACCGGCAGGTGGGTGAGCGGATCGGTGAAGACGAGGTTCAACGTCTCCCCGACCAGCAGGTCGTCGTAGGCCATGACCTCGGGACCGGCCCGGGTCTCCAGGGCCCATTGCAGCCAGAGATGCGACGGTCCCTCTCCGTAGACGTGGCCGAGGATGCGCCCTCCCGGATCCCCCCAGACCCGCGCGGTCACCACCAGCGCCGCGAAGCAGGCCGCGAGCGCGATCCAGTGAACGCAGACGGCGTTGCGCGCGCCGCGCGCGCC
>JAKFCH010000406.1:0-2884 GCA_036676765.1 Deltaproteobacteria bacterium | reverse complement strand
GGGGGGCGCGGCGGGCGGCGGGGAGGCCTGGCGACGGACGGGCGGGGGCGCGTCGTCCTCGTCGTCGTCCTCGGCGAGCATGGCCGCGATCTTCTCGCGGCTCCAGAAAGCGGTGCTCTCGCCCTTCGCGGCCGGCGCCTGGCGCGCGCCGCCCTTCGCGAGCGGGCCCGACAACGCGACGGGGCCGCCGAGATCCTCTTCTTCCGGGGCCGGGCGGCGCGCGGCGGCCGCGGCCATCGGCGCGTTCCGGGAGGGGGACGTGGCGGTGGCGCGGAGGGCCCAGGCCTCCAACGTCTCTCCCGGGCACTGCCCGGCCACGGAGGCGAGCACGTTGGCGGCGTCGAGCGCCGCGGGCCGATCCGCCGGCGCCCAGGCGAGGATCTGGCAGAGGAACTTGCGGACGTCCTCGAGCCAGCGCTTGCCCTGGACCTGGCGGAAGTCCATCGACAACACGCGCGACACCACCTCGTCGTCGTGGCCGTCGGGATCCCGCGGGAGGTTGCCGAGCGGCTCGGGCGAGAGGATCGAGTGGAGGATGACGCCGAGGCCGTACACGTCGACCGCGTGGGAATCGGGCTTGCCCTCCGGCGCCTTGGTGGTGCGCCGGGCCACGCCGTAGCCCTCGATCGACACGGTCCCGCGCGCGTCGATCTTCACGTGCGCGGGGCGGATGTCCCCGTGGATGAGGCGATCTTCCACGGCGATGCACAACACGTCCGCAATCGCGGAGCCGATGGCGAGGGCGGCGCGGAGCGGCGGCCGCTCGCGATCGAGGAGGGTGTCGAGCCCGACACCGGGCGCCACGCCCTCGCCGGTGAGGATCTGCCCTTCGTCGCCCGCTTCCCGGGAGTAGTAGTAGCCGCTCACGTCCTCTCCCTGCCCAAGTCGCGCGTCCGGAACAATCAGGCCGGGAGTCTACCCCAGCGCACCGCCCAGGGCCCCGTCCGGACGCCACCCGCGACCGGTTAGCAAGGCCTGCCCCGGAGCCCCGATGTCGCCCCTCCCGCCCCGATCGAGCGCCCTGTTCCGTGACGACCTCCTCGCCGGCCGGGTGGCCCTCGTCACCGGCGGCGGCACCGGCATCGGCGCCGCCATCGCGCGCGAGCTCGGATCGCTCGGCGCCACCGTGGTCATCGCCTCCCGCAAGGCCGCCAACATCGAGCCCGCCGCCGCCGGGCTCTCGGCCGAGCTCGGCCGCCCCGTCACCGGGCTCGTGGCCGACATCCGCGATCGTGACAGCGTCGCCGCCCTCGTCGCAGAGACACTGGCGCGCCACGGCCGCATCGACCTGCTCGTCAACAACGGGGGCGGCCAATTCTTCGCCCCCGCCGAGACCATCACGCCCAGGGGATGGGATGCCGTGGTCGCGACCAACCTGACCGGCACGTGGAACGTGACCCGTGCCGTCGCGGACGGGTGGATGCTCGAGCACGGCGGGCGCGTCGTGAACATCACCATGCTCACCCACCGCGGTTTTGCCGGCATGACCCACTCGGTGGCGGCCCGCGCCGGGGTCGAGGCGATGACCCGCACCCTCGCGGTGGAGTGGGCGCACAAGAACATCCTCGTGAACGCCATCGCCCCCGGGTACATCGCGTCGAGCGGGCTCAAGCGCTACCCGGCCGGCCTCGCGTGGGCGCGCCAGCTCCAGTCGGCGGTGCCGCTCAAGCGCCTCGGCACCTCGGAGGAGATCGCGTGGCTCGTGGCGTTCCTCGCCTCGCCCGGGGGCGGCTACATCACCGGCCAGACCCTGTCCGTCTGCGGCGGGCGCACGCTCTGGGGGGAGCACTGGCCCCTCCCCGACCCCGATCCGCTCCCCGAGGTGGACGTGCCGGCCGAGCCCTGGGAGGACGAGGAGGAGGGTGGCTGAGCGACCGCCCGGTTCGACCGCCGACGAGCGGCCAACCGATTACAAACATAGGGAATTTGCTACGTTCCGAGGCGGTCGGATGGCGTATGCTCGCCGCGCCACCACCCACCCCTGACGGAGCCTCGATGTCCCCTCTCGTTCTGCTCGCCACGCTCGCCCACGCTGCAGATCCCGCGTTCGCAGGCACCGACAAGCCGGGCCAGAAGTTCGAAACCCCCGAGAGCCACCTCGCCGCCGAGCTCGGCGGATCGCTCACCACCGGCAACACGCAGAACTACGCGCTCATCGCCTCGCTCGACGGCGACCACCGGTGGCTGCGCAACAAGCTCACCCTCGATCTCGGCGCGGCCCTCGGCCGGAGCGTGCTCGACACCAACGAGGACGGCCACCTCGACGACACCGAGCGTGCCGCGGGCTGGGCCGAGACCAGCCGGAAGTTGTGGGCGGACGCCCGCTACGACCGCTTCGTCGGCGATCGCGACAGCCTCTACCTCCTGGCCGGCGCCCTCATCGATCCGTTCGCGGGCTACGACAACCGGACCCACGCTCAGGTCGGCTACTCCCGCATCCTGGTCGAGACCGAGGCCACCAACCTCGTCGCCGAGCTCGGTATCGACGGGGCCCGCGAGGACTTCATCGTGGGGGTCGATCCCAACGAGGCGTACATCCTCGCCGCGCGCGCGATGATCGGGATCACCCACAACTTCAGCGAGAACGTGAGCTTCACCGAGAAGGTCGAGGCCTACGAGAACGTGATCACGCCCATCGACCTCCGGCTGCTCAACCAGGCCTCGCTCACCGCCAAGCTCGCCGACCGGTTCAGCTTGAAGCTGTCGCACAACCTGACGTTCGACAACCAGCCGGTCGAGGGCTTCCAGAAGCTGGACCAGTCGACCACGATCACGTTCGTGGCGTCGATCCTCTAAGGCGTACGGGCGGTCCGGCGGCGGACCGCCGGCGGCCCCCTACGGGGGCGCGCTCCGCGCGCCGCTCGCGCGGTCCGCCGCCGCCGGC
>JAKFCH010000405.1:0-8865 GCA_036676765.1 Deltaproteobacteria bacterium | reverse complement strand
GGACGGCGAGCGCGCGCGCGCCCAGGCCCCCGAGATGACCGCGATCGACGAGATCCTCCGCATGAACGTCACGCGGTGGCTCCGGCCTCCATCGCGGCGATGCGGTCGGCCTTGGCGGCAAAGCCGATCCCCTCCGACTTGATCTTCCGCGACACGATGCCGACCACGCGCCCCTGCTCGTCGACGAGCGGCCCACCCGAGTTGCCGGGGTTCATGGCGGTGTCCGTCTGGATGAGCCACGGCCCGACGCCGCTCACCATGCCGCGCGCCGCGCTCCACACGAGGAGGTTCGAGAGCTTGCCGCCGGTGGCCTGGCCGAAGGGGTGGCCGAGGGCGTAGACGGTGTCGCCGATGGTGACGGGTTCGGTCCGCAGCGGCAGGCCGGCGACCCCGGCGGGCACCTCGACCTCGACGAGCGCGAGATCGTGCGCGGGATCGCGGGCGACGACGCGGCCGGTGTGGGCCTCGCCCCCCCGGTATTTCACGCGCGGGGCGAGCCCGGTGGCGACGCAGTGGTAGGCGGTCGCGACGATGCGCGTCGTCACCCCACCCTCGCTCGTCGGGGTGGGGAGCTCGGCGACCGCGGTGTCCTCGGCCTCCGCCACGACCACCCCCGCGCACAAGGAGGGGCCGGTCTGGAGGAGCACTACCGAGTCGAGCCACGCGTCGATCATCGGCGCAGGTTAAGGCACCGCCCCTTCGGAGTCCCCATGTTCCTCTGGCTGGCCCTCGCGGCATGCACCAGCACCTCCGACAAGGGCGCCTTGCCCGACGACGATACGGGGGACACCGGCACCGGTGACACCGCCGACACCGGGGACACCGACGACACCGTCGATCCCGTCGAGGGCGACATCGAGGGCCCGGACGTCCCGGCCTGCACGCCGCAAGCCGGCGGCGGGGACACCGTGGCGCTCTCCGGCGTCGTGCTCGTGCCCGACGGCCCGGTGGCCGGCCACGTCGTCTACTCCCGCGCGTCCGGCACCATCTCCTGCGCCGGCGCCGACTGTGACACCACGGGCGCCGAGGTGATCTGCACCGAGGGCATCATCTCCCCGGGCCTCATCGACGCCCACAACCACCTCCAGTACAACGTGCTGCCCCCCTGGCAGGTCGGCCCCGAGTTCGAGGACCGCTACGAGTGGCGGAGCGACGACCGGTACTGGGACTACAAGACCGCCTACGACGCGATCTACGACGCCTACCAGTGCGAGGTCATGAAGTGGGCCGAGGCCCGCGAGATCGTGCACGGCACCACCTCGGCCGTGGGCTCGAGCGGCGACTCGTCGTGCCTCGACGTGCTCGTGCGCAACCTCGACGAGGGCTCCGGCGCGAGCGAGCTCTCCGGCTACGACATCGAGTACAGCTCCAGCACCGTGACCGACGTGATCAGCAGCGGGGACGGCGCCGAGTACACCGCCGACCTCGCCTCCGGCTCGCTCGACGCCGCGCTCTTCCACGTGGCGGAGGGCAAGGACGGCTCGGTGCGCGACGAGATCGAGCACATGTTCGACGCCGGGATGGTCGGGCCCGGCCAGTTCTACGTGCACGACACCGACGCGACGACCGCGCAGCTCGCCCAGATGGCGGCCGACGGCACCGGCATCGTGTGGTCACCCCGCTCGAACCTCGCGCTGTACGGCACCACCACCCCCATCGAGATCGCCGACCGCCTCGGCGTGCCCTGGGCGATCGGCACGGACTGGACGCCCTCGGGCTCGATGGCGCCGACGGGGGAGCTCGCGTGTGCCGCCGACTGGCTCGCGAGCAAGGGCAACCCGATCTCCGACGTGCGCCTGTGGGAGAAGTCGACGACCGACGCCGCGCGCGCCGTCGGGGCCGATGGCGTGCTCGGGCAGCTCGATGCGGGCTTCCGGGCCGACATCGCCGTCTTCGAGTGGTCGCGCACCCCCTACCGGCGCATCATCACCGCCGACGCCGCCGACGTACGCCTCGTCGTCGTCGAGGGCGATGCTCGCTACGGCCTCACCGACTACATCACCCCCCTCGCGGCGAACGCGTCGTATTGCGAGCCGCTCGACGTGTGCGGCGCCTCCCGCTCCATCTGCGTGCAGGACGGCGACAGCGGAGAGGACGCCGACTCCCTCGCCGCGATCGAGACCACCCTGACCGCCGCCCTCGGTGCCGAGACCATGCCGTCGGGCCTCGAGTACGCGGGCGAGCTGTTCCCGCTGTTCACCTGCTCGGACGAGCGCGCGAGCTGCGATCTGTCCGCGCCCACCTCCGGGGACAGCGATGGGGACGGCATCGCCGACGCCTCCGACCTCTGCCCCGACGTGTACGATCCCAACCAGTGGGACGAGGACGGGGACGGCGAGGGCGACAGCTGCGACGAATGCCCCCTCACCTCGGAGGCCGAGTGCGAGAGCGCCGCCGGTGACATCGACGGGGACGGCGTCGGGGACGCCGACGACAACTGCCCGCGCGAGGGCAACGTGGACCAGGCGGATCGCGACGCCGACGGCATCGGGGACGTGTGCGACGCCTGCCCCGACGAGGCCAGCGCCGACGGCGCGTGCAGCACCACCGTCGACGCGCTCCGGGATCCCGCCCACGCCGACCACCCCGCCGAGGGGGCGCTCGTGGCCGTGGACGGCGTGGTCGTGACCGCGGTGCGCGAAGGCCAGGGCTTCGCCGTGCAGGACGCTACGCTCGCCGAGTACGGCGGTCTCTATGTGTACGACTTCGGTGACAACGTCGTCGCCGTCGGTGACGTGGTGCGCGTGTCCGGCACCTACGACGAGTACTACGGGCTGACCGAGCTCACCTCCCCCACCGTGACCGTCACCGGCACCGCCGCGGTGCCCGCGCCCCTCGAGGTGGACCCCTGCGACATCGGCACCGGGGGCTCCCTCGCCGAGCGCTACGAGAGCATGCTCGTGGTGGTGCGCGACGTGACGGTGACCACCGAGAACGCCGACGGCCCCGACGAGGACTACGACGAGTTCGTGGTCGGCGGCTGCCTGCGCGTGGACGATTTCTTCTACGAGCCGCTGGATCAGCCGCTCCTCGACACGTCGTACACGTCGCTGACCGGCGTGCTCACCTACGGCTTCGACAACGCCAAGCTCGCGCCGCGCGGCGCCACGGACCTCGTCGAATGAGCCGACGCGCGCTCTCCGCGGCGGGCATCGGCCTCCTCCTCGCCGGGCTCGCGGCCTGCTCGGGGGATGCGCCCGAGGTCCCGCCCGAGCTCCCGAACGTGCCGCCCGTCGGGGCCGTCACCGCGCCGACGCCAACGCCGGTCGAGGCGCTCCCCCGGGTGCCCTCCCCGAACACGACCCGCATGGCCGCGAGCCACGTGCTCGTCTCCTACGCGGGCGCCGTGAGCGCGCTCCCGAACGTGACCCGCTCCCGCGAGGAGGCGAGGGCCCGCGCCGAGGAGGTGCGCGGCAAGCTGCTCGCCGGCGCCGACTTCGAGGAGACCGCCAAGGCCTGGTCGGACGACTCCACCGGCCCCCGCGGCGGCTCGCTGGGCGGGTTCATGGAGGGCACGATGGTCGCGCCGTTCGAGGCCGCGGTGAAGGGGCTCGCGGTCGGCAAGCTCTCCGAGATCGTGGAGACGCCGTTCGGCTACCACGTCATCCGTCGGGACCCGCTGGTAGAGGTGCACGCACGCCACCTGCTCGTGACCTGGTCCGGCGCCGAGCGCGCCCCCACGGGCGTGAGCCGGTCGAAGGAGGTGGCGAAGGCCCGCGCCGAAGAGGCGGCGGCGCTCCTCGCGTCGGGCACGGCGTGGCCCGAGGTGGTGCGCAAGTACTCCGACAGCCCGCTGAAGGAGGACGCGGGCGACCTCGGCTGGTTCGGCCGCGGGCAGCTCGCGCCGGCGCTCGACACCGCGGCGTTCGACCTCGACATCGGCGCCGCGAGCGGGGTGATCGAGTCCCCCCGGGGCTTCCACATCCTCCAGCGCGTCGAGTAGTCGGGGGGAACGAGGGCGCCGCCCGGGACCGCGACCTAGATCGCGCTCTCGATGGCGGCGCGGATGGTCGAGTCGCTGATCGGGTAGATGTCCGCGACCACAGTGCCGTCGGCCCCCACGAGGAGCACGGCGGGGAACCCGCGGTCCCCCGTCACGAGCAGGTAGGTGTAGCCCTCGGCGTCCGCGAGGATGGGCTCGGCGAGGTCGAAGGTCTCGCCCCACTCGGCGAGGAAGGCCTGATCCGGCACGTCCCCCTCGATGTCCTGGGGCATGATCGTGAGGTAGACGACGCCGTTGGCCCGGTACTCGTCGGCGATGGCCTGCGCCTCCTGCGCGAGGTCCTGGCACGGGCCGCACCAGCCGGTCGAGAAGTCGAGCACCACGTTGCAGCCGTGGAACTGCCACAACGACACCTCGGCCCCGAACTGGTCGACGAGGCGGAAGTCGGGCGCGACCTCGCCCACCGCGAGCCCCTCCCCTTCGAGGCCCGTCGGCGGCCCGTCGCATTGGGCCCAGCTGTTCTCGGGTGCGACCCAGGCCCCGCCCTCCGTGCCCGAGCCCGGGGGGCTCGTGAGCACGGGGATGCACGCCGTGACGTGGGCGAGGAGCAGCGTCCGGAGCAACATGTCGTCATGACCTCGATCGCTACTATATCCGCGCTTGACGGAGGGATGAAGGCGAGTGACGGGGCGCTCACTTCGAGAACCACGCGTGCCCGACCGTCTCACCCTACCCGCGCTCCTGTCCGCCTACCACTCCTATGGCGCCCCACGAGAGCGATGGCTCGTCGGCGGGGAATACGAGCGGGCGGTCGTGCGGAGCGACGGCCGCGCCGTCGACTACCACGACGAGGACGGGATTCGCTGGGTGGTCGAGCAGATCTCGGCGCGCACCGGCTGGAAGAAGAAGTACGAGGGCGACTACCCGGTCGAGTGCGCGGGCGAGGGCGCGAGCATCACCCTCGAGCCCGGCGGCCAGGTGGAGCTCTCCGGGGCGCCGTTCCGTCGCCTCGCGGATCTGGACGCCGAGGTCCGCAGGAACCGCGCCCTCCTCTACGAGATCGCCGAGGGTCACGATCTGCGGTGGATCTCCTGCGGGCTGACCCCCTACGCGCGCATCAGCGACATCAAGTTCGTGCCGAAGGGCCGCTACGGCGTGATGCGCGACTACCTGCCCCAGCACGGCGAGCTCGCGCACTGGATGATGAAGGGCACCTGCTCCGTGCAGGCCAACTTCGACTTCTCCGACGAGGCCGACTGCGCGCGCAAGTTCCACGTCGCGCTCGCGCTCGGGCCGCTGAACACCGCGATCTTCGCCAACTCGCCGCTCTCCGAGGGCAAGCTCACCGGCTACGCGTCGTACCGCGGCTACGTCTGGACCCGCACCGACCCCGCTCGAACCGGGTTCCCCGCCGCAGTGCGCGCCGGCTACACGCACGCCGGGTGGGTCGACTACCTCCTCGACACGCCGATGATGTTCTACATGCCGGGCGGCGTGTGGCGCCCCGCCAACGGCGTGACCTTCCGCCAGTGGATGGACCACGGCATCGAGGGCCTCTTCCCGACCGCGGACGACTGGACGCTCCACCAGACCAGCGTGTTCCCCGAGGTGCGCGTCAAGCGCACGATCGAGATCCGCGGCGCCGACGCCGTCGACATCGACCTCTCGGTGGCCTTCATCGCGCTCTGGACCGGGCTGTTGTACGGCACGCGCGCCCTCTCGGACGCCACCGTGCTCGCCGGGCGCTTCGCCGCCACGCCGGGCACCCACGAGGAGCGCCAGCTCGCGGCCGCGCGCGGGGGCCTCGCAGCCGTCTACGGCGGGCACTCTGCCGCCGAGTGGGCCCGGGAGCTCGTCACCATCGCCGCCGCGGGCCTCGCCGAGATCGGGGAGGACGTGGCGCTGCTCGATCCCCTCCGCGCGAAGGTCGAGGCCGGCCGCTCGCCCGCCCTCGACGTCATCGCGGCATGGGAGCGCGATCCCTCGCCGGCGAACGTGTTGAAGGCGGTCGCCTACTGACGGACGGGGGCGCGAAGGACCGCGCCCGGCGCCCGCGCCCGCTTCAGGCGGCCTGCTCGCACGCTTCGGGCTTGCCCGCGGTGTAGCCGCGCCGGAACCACTCGGTGCGCTGAGCGGCGGAGCCGTGCGTGAAGGTCTCGGGGCTCACCTGGCCCTTCTGCGCCTTCTGGAGGCGATCGTCACCGACGGCGGCGGCGGCCCCGATGCCCTCCTCGACATCGCCGGGCTCGAGCAGGCCGCGGTCCCCCGCCGAGCGCGCCCACACCCCGGCGTAGCAGTCGGCCTGGAGCTCCTGGCGCACCGACGCGGCGTTGCCCTCGCGGGTGTTCGCCGTGCTGCCGAGCTCGCCGCGCTGCCGCTGCACGTGGTGGCCGATCTCGTGGGCGATGACGTAGGCCTGGGCGAAGTCACCGGGGGCCCCGAAGCGCTGGGAGAGCTCGTCGTAGAACGAGAGGTCGATGTACACCCGGGTGTCACTCGGGCAATAGAACGGCCCGACCTCGGCGACCCCGTAGCCGCACGCCGAATTCGTGCCACCCGTGTAGAGGACCAGCTCGGCGGGCTCGTAGGTGGCGCCCCGCTCGGAGAACATGCGCGCCCAGCTCGTCTGGGCGTCGTCGAGCACGAAGGACACGAACGAGGCCTGGTCGTCGGTGCCCGCGGTGGTCGTCCGCGAGGCCACCGGCGCCCCGCCCGTGAGGAGCGCGCCGCCCCCCAGGAAGTAGAACAGGGCGCCCGCCACCACGAGGAGCAGCATGCCCTTCCAACCCAGGCGCGGCAGGAGGCGCGCCGCGAGCAGGAACAGGCCCATCGAGCCGCCCCCGCGCCCGCCGCCCGCGCTCTCACCCCGCCGATCGATCGTGTTTCCACTCCGGTAGCCGCGTGTCCATTTCATAAGCGCGGACTTAAGCACGCTCGGAGTGGCGACGAGCACGTCCTCAGCGGCTTTTTGTCGCTTCCCGTCGACGTTCGTAGCTTCCCTCCCAACCGGGCGGCCTCCTGCCGGGTCCGAGCTAGGTCCCACCTACACTTGGACTACACATGCAACTCGTGCGGCTCCTCCTCGTCCTCCTCTGTGTCGTCGGGCCCGCGGACGCCCGCGCGGCCGAAGCCGCGCCGATCATCGAGATGCGGACGGCGTGGGCGCCGGTGTTCGGGCACGACTCGCCGGGGTGCGATCCGATGGATCTGAAGGCGTGCACCCAGGCGTGCGCGCAGGCGTCTCCCGACCTGCTGACGGGCATGGGGGGAACGCTCGCCGCGTGCGTGACGATGGGGGATTTCTGGGCGGACGGCCGCGCGGCCGGGAAGCCCAACCCCAAGCTCGCGCAGCGGTCCTACTACACCGCGTGCCACCTCGGGGACGTGATCGGCTGCCTCAAGGAGGCCGAGGCCCATGAGGCCGTGGGGGCGAAGTCGGGGCCCACCACCGCGTTCGCCATCCGCGCGTCGACCTGCCTGCGGGGGCCGGCGGGGCGGGTGGCCTGCCTCGAAGCGGCGGAGGACATCGAGAAGCACGAGCTCGACGCCAATCCCAACGTCTACCTCGTGCGTTGGCACGTCCCCGCCTGTGACGATCGGCACGACCAGGCGTCGTGCGACTGGGTGACCGCGAACGGCGGCACGCTCGCGGCGAACGTTCGGGCCGAGCGCGGGGTGTCACAGAAAGTGCCCCAGGACACCTCGCTGTTCGAGGAGACCCACCGCAGGGTCTGGACGCAGTACGTCTACGACGACGCCCCGCGCTCGTTCGAGACGCTGTTCCACACCCCGAACCTGTGGCGCTGCTTCAGCGTCTGGATCCCCAAGGACGCCCCGGACGAGACGGCCATCGCGGCTACCAAGGCCGAGGCGTTCGTCCTGTACGGGCTCCCGATCGAGGACCTGACCACGATCGAGGTGTCGGACCAGGATCCGACGCTGCCCGACGGCTACCAACCGTGCGAGATGACCGACACCGTCGAGGTCGTCACGCGCTGATCGTCCGTCGGGGCGCCCGGTGTCCCCTACCCCTTCGAACGCTTGGCGAGCTCGGCCATCTGGCGCACGCGCTCGAACAGCAGGATGCCCGCCGTGACGCTCACGTTGAGCGACTGGAGGTTGCCCGCGAGCGGGATGCCGGCGATGGCGTCGCAGCGCTTGCGGACGGGGGCGGTCAGCCCCTTGTCCTCGCCGCCGAGCACGAACGCGATGGGGCCGGTGAGATCGAGGTCCCACGGCGCGGTGCCGTTCATGTCGGCGCCGATGATGCGCACGCCGGCCCGGTGGATCTCGGCGAGCGACGCGGAGATGCCCGCGCGCACGACGGGGACGGCCTCGGCACCGCCCATGCTCACGCGCTGGACGACGGGGGTGAGGCCCTTGCCGCGCTGGGTGGGGATGATGACGCCGTCGACGCCCGCGCCGAGCGCGCTGCGGAGCACCGCGCCGAGGTTGTGCTCGTATTGGACCTCGTCGACGAGCACGAGGAACGGCTCGGGCGCGCCGAGGAGCTGGCGGACGGTGGGCTCGACGATCTCGTCGGCCTCGGCGATGACGCCGTTGTGCACGCCGGTGAGGCTCATACGGTCGAGCTGGGTGCGCTCGACGCGTTGGACGCGGTCGCCCGCCATGGCGAGGATCTGGTCGATCTTGTCGTCGGACTTCGCGCCTATGTCCATCCACACGGTGCGGACGGTGCGGCGCCCGCGGACGAGGGCCTCGTAGACGACGTTGCGGCCTTCGAGGCGGTCGCCGCGGACGGGGGGCACGTCGCCGCGGCCGGACGGGGCGGGCGCGAGGGCGCGCGCGGCGGGACGGACCGGCATGGTGGTGGGGCCACCGGGCACGCCGAGGCGGCCCTCGGCGATCGCGCGGTTGCGCGCCTCGGTGCGGGCGTTGGGGCGCGCGTCGGGGGGGCGCTC
>JAKFCH010000404.1:0-14865 GCA_036676765.1 Deltaproteobacteria bacterium | reverse complement strand
CCCGCGCGGACGCGGGGTCGGTGCCCTACGGGGTCGCGGTAGGACCGCTCCGTCGGCCCGCCGCGCGCGGGCCGACCGCACGCGGGCGGTCGAGCCCGGCGTTACGCTCGGAGCCCGGCGCGCCCGCGGCGCCCTCCGGTCCCCTCGCGCGGGAGCCGCGCCGTCTACCGGCAGTCCGCCGCGCCGAGCTCCTCGAACTCGTCCCCACACCCGATGGCCCCGGGGTGGTAGCTGTCCGGGTTGTACTCGCTGCACTCCACGTCGGCGACACAGGCGCCGAGCGCGTCGAGCGCGTCCACCACGGCGCTGCATTCGCCCCAGTAATCGTACGACTCCTGGATGCACTCCTCCTCGTTCTCGTAGAGGGCGCCGCCGCACTCGAAGAAGCGCCGGCACATCGCCTCGAGGCCGGTCTCGTCGCCGAGCACGCCCGGGCCGGTGGTGGCCTCCTCTTCGTCCTCCTCGTCTTCTTCGTCCTCGTCGTCCTCTTCGCCGGTCTCCTCGTCCGAGACGTCCTCGACGTCGGTCACGTCGCCATCGTCGGCCTCAACCCCCAGCGAGCAGCCGAGCGGGAGGGAGAGCGTCAGGAGCAGGAACAACTTCATGAGGGTCCTCCGAGGGCCATGCGCATCGTCGCGCGGGCCTGCTCCAGCGTAGCCCCGACCGGCCGACCTCGCGCCCGGCATTCCGGTTCGGAGGCGCGGCGGAACCCCTGGGCGGAGACCTGGCACACCGCCACGCGCTTCGAGTGAGTGGGGGAGAGCGTCGCCACCGTCGGGGTCCGCTACTCACGAGGACCTCGCGGCCGTGGTCGACCTCGACACGTGCTTCACCGAGTCGATCGCGCGCACGTTGTGTGGCAGCCAGGACAGCTTCTCGGCGGACGGGAACCACTTCTACCTGTACAACGACCCCGGCGAGGACGCGGATATCCCGTGGGACTACAAGCCGAATGACCTCCACGGCAGGTGGCGCGTCACTCGGGGACCTCGGGTGTGACATGACCAGCTGGGTGGATTTGCGCCTGGTGCCGTGATCGGCGATCGAGGAGCGCCGATTCAGGCCTAACCGGCGTCCTCGCGGGCAAAGTGCTTGACCCCGTGTAGTCCCGCAAGGTATCGTCCCGCATGCCGATTTTGCTGCTGGTGATGGCTGGTTGCTCGCCAACGAGCTCGGGCATCGACGACACGGCGGCGCCCGAGGGTCCGATGGACGAGCCCGGCGTGCCCGACATCGCGGTCGACGCGATGGATCTCGACCTGGGCGTGGCCCTCCCCGGAGACTCGCTCAGCCGGACGTTCACACTCCGCAACGAGGGCGAGGCCGAGCTCGCGGGCGGACTCGCCGTGTCCGGGGTCGGCTTCAGCGTCGATGTCATCTCCTTCCGGCTCGCACCGGGGGAGTCATCGACCGTGAACGTGGGGTTCGCGTCCGAGCTCCGCAGTGCGTACGAGGGCCAACTTTCGCTCGGCTCCAACGACCCCGACGAGGGCGAGCTGATCGTCGCGCTCAGCGCAGAGGTCGCAGGCGACGAGGACGACGACGGCTACGTGGGGCCCGACGACTGCGACGACGCCGACGCCACGATCCACCCCGACGCCGAGGAGATCTGGTACGACGACGCCGACCAGGACTGCTCCGGCGGGTCCGACCACGACGCGGATGCCGACGGGCACGACGCTACCTCCGGTGGCGGCGCCGACTGCGACGACGCCGACGCCACGATCCACCCCGACGCCGAACAGATCTGGTACGACGACGTCGACCAGGACTGCTCCGGCGGGTCCGACCACGACGCGGATGCGGACGGGTACGACGCTTCCTCCGGTTGGGGCGCCGACTGCGACGACGCCGACGCCACGATCCACCCGGACGCCGAGGAGGCCTGGTACGACGACGTCGACCAGGACTGTTCCGGCGGCTCCGACCACGACGCGGACGCCGACGGGTACGACGCCGCCTCGGGCGGCGGCGCCGATTGTGAAGACACGGACGCGTCCGTGAACCCGGATGCCGAGGAGACCTGGTACGACGAGATCGACCAGGACTGCTCCGGCGGCTCCGACCACGACGCGGACGCCGACGGGTACGACGCCGCCTCGGGCGGCGGCGCGGATTGTGACGACACGGACGCGTCCGTGAACCCGGACGCCGAGGACGCCTGGTACGACGACGTCGACCAGGACTGCTCCGGCGGCTCCGACCACGACGCCGACGCGGACGGGTACGACGCTGCGTCCGGTGGCGGCGCGGACTGTGACGACACGGACGCCACGATCCACCCCGCTGCCGAGGAGGTCTGGTACGACGGCGTCGACCAGGACTGCTCCGGTGGCTCCGACCACGACGCCGACGCCGACGGGTACGACGCCGCCTCAGGTGGCGGCGCGGACTGCGACGATCGCGCTGCCGCCGTCCACCCCGGCGAGCCCGAGGCGTGCGACGGCGTCGACCAGGACTGTGACGGCGTCGTGGACGACGGCGTCACCACGACGTACCACCCCGACATCGACGGGGACGGCTACGGCGACGGCGCGAGCGGCGTGTACCTGTGCAGCCCCGTCGACGGGTACACGACAGACGCCACGGACTGTGACGACGCCGACCCCACGTCGAGCCCCGGTTCCGCGGAGGTGGCCTACGACGCCGCCGACAACGACTGCGACGGGCTCCGCGACGAGATGTCGGCGGACGCGGAGTCCGGTTGGACCGTGCTCGGCGAGTCGGAGGACGACTCCGCCGGGTCCGGCGGGGTGCACGTGTTCCCCGACCTCGATGGGGACGGCGACAACGAGCTCGTCATCGCCGCGCCCCGACGGGACTCCGATGGTGGGCTCGTGGCGTTCCACGACGCCGACACGGCGGGCGTGGACGTGCGGCTCGACCGGGGACGCCTCTATATCCGCGGCGCCGCTGGACACGAGTTCGGCTCCTCCGTCGCGCTCCTCGGGGATCCCGACGGTGACGGCGTTGCGGAGCTGGCAATCGGGGCCTCCGGCTATGACGACGGGGGCGTCGTGTGGGTGCTGGACGAGGCCGGTCTGGCATCCTCCAGCTACCCGTGGTCCTATGACGACGGCCACCTCCTGGGATACGTCGGCGGGCGCTTCGGCACCTCGGTGTCGGCGGGCGACTTCGACGGGGATGGCCTCACCGACCTCGCCAGCAGCGACCCCTCCGAGTACTACTACAGGGGAAGGGTCTACGTCAGCTTCCATTCCGACGTGTACTGGAGCGGCAGCCTCGAGGCGTCGGAGTCCAGCTTCTACGTCACGGGCGCGGCGCCGTACTACCAACTGGGCCTCTCGGTCACGCTCGCGGACCTCGACAACGACGGCTACGACGACCTCGTCGCGTGCGACAACAACGGCGGAGGCCGCTGCCACGTCGTGACCGGCGCCCTGTCGCGCGCGGACGACGGCACTGCCGGCACCGTGATCACCAGTGTCACGTCGACATACATCCGCGGGTCGGCCACGTTCGACGCCCTGGGCTCCAGTCCCCAGGCGGTGTCGACCGGGGACTTCGACGACGACGGCGCGGATGACCTCGCCCTCGGCATGGGCCGCTACGACGGGTACGAGACGGACGGCGGAGGCGTGCTCGTCTACACGAACGGCAGCCTCTCCGGAGCCGAGTCGGCGGCGACCGCCACCTGGCTCGTGCGCGGGGACGGCGGCCTCGGCACGGGCGTGCGCCTCGCCGATGTCACGGAGGACGGCGTGGCGGACCTCCTGGGCGGCGCCACCACGGCCGGCTCCGCTGGCGAGGGGGTCGTCTACCTGCTCGCGGGCGGCGCGGCGCCCGGCACCTACACGTTCCCGGAGGACCAGGACGCGAGCTGGACCGGCGCGGCGGCGGGAGATCGCTTCGGCGCCGCCATCAGCGAGGTCCTCGACCTTGACGGGGACGGGCGAGCCGACTTCGCGGTCGCCGCCACCGGCAACGACGCCGCCGCGGACGACGCCGGGAAGGTGTACGTGTTGCCGGCCTACCCGTAGGCCCCTTCCGCCGACCGTCCCGTCGCACCTTGTCGCAGCCCTTCCGGCCGGTTCCCCGCCGCCCGGTCGACCGCGTTACCGGCTCGGCGCATGCCCGCTCGGGACTGGATCCCCCGCTTCTCGGTGACCCGCCCGGTCACCGTCGTCACCGCCTTCCTGGTGGTGCTCGTCGTGGGGATCATCGCCACCGTGCGCATCCCGCTGCAGATGATGCCGTCGGGCTTCAGCCCGCCGTTTTTGTGGGTGTGGATCCCGTACCAGGACTCCACGCCGATGGAGACCGAGTCGCGCATCGTCAAGCCGATCGAGGAGCAGGTGGCGACCGTGCCCGGGCTCAAGAAGCTCGAGAGCGAGTCGCGGTCGGACAACGCGAGCCTCTCGCTCGAGTTCCACTCCTCCATCGACATGGACGAGGCGTACAACGCCGTCACCGACCGGCTCGAGCGCGCCATGCCGGGCCTCCCGGACGATGTCGAGCGCTCGTTCATCTGGCGCTTCGATCCGACCGACGAGCCGGTGATCTGGGCCGGCATCTCGGTGCCCGAGGGCGTGGAGGATCTGCACTACCTCGTCACCCGCGTCGTCCAGAAGCGCATCGAGCGCATCCCGGGCGTCGGGCGCGTCGACGTGTGGGGGGTGGACGAGGCGATCGTGTGGATCGACTTCGACCGCGAGGCCCTGATGAGCCACGGGGTCGATCTCGTCGGGCTCATGGAGCGCCTCGGCGGCGACAACTTCCAGCTCGCCAGCGGGCAGCTCACCGATCGGGGGCAGGTCCGGTACGTCCGCGCCCTCGCGCGGTTCGAGTCGCTCGAGGACATCGAGACCTGGCCGGTCGCCGCCAACCTCACCCTCTCCGACGTGGCCTCGGTCGAGTACCGCACCACCGCCACCGCCGACATCAACCGCATCGACGGCAAGGAAGGCGCCGCGATCGCGATCAACAAGGAGTCGTCGGCCAACACCGTGGAGATCTGCGAGGAGATCCGCGCGGCCTTCGCGGAGATCGAGGCGGATCCGCGGATGAAGGGCTTCTCCTTCCCCGTGTTCTTCGACCAGGGGCAGCTCATCCAGGAGTCGGTCGACACCCTCCAGGAGAGCGCGATCGAGGGCGGCGTGCTCGCCGTGCTCGTGCTCATCGTGTTCCTCCGCCAGTGGCGCATCACCGCGCTCATCGCGGCGACCATCCCGGCCTCCCTCCTCCTCACCGTGACGGTGCTCTACTTCCGCGGGGACTCCCTCAACCTCCTGTCGATGCTGGGGTTGATGCTCGCGGTGGGGATGGTCGTCGACAACGCCGTGGTTGTGGTCGAGACCATCTTCCGGCGCCGCCAGGAGGGCCAGGATCCGCGCACCGCCGCGATCGAGGGCACCGGCGAGGTGCTGCTCCCCATCACGCTCTCCACGCTCACGAGCGTCGTCGTCTTCCTCCCCGTCATCCTCATGAGCGAGGACGCGAGCTTCTCCTTCTTCATGGGCGCCCTCGGGCTGCCCGTCGTGTTCATCCAGATCGGCAGCCTGATCATCACGCTCCTGTTCACGCCGCTCTCGACGGTGTGGCTCGGCGGCAAGGAGATCGCGGCGGACTCGAAGTGGATCCGCGTCCTGACGGACCGCGTGGACCGCGGCGTCGCCGCCCTGCTCCGCAACAAGGTGGAGACCTTCATCGGCGTCCTCGCCGTGGTGCTCCTCACCATCGTGGTGCCGGCGCGCTCGGTCGGGTGCAGCGACAGCGCGGACGGGAACCTCAACGACTTCACCGTGCGCTTCGAGGTGCCGCCGGCGTTCACCTACGGCGAGCGGCTGGAGACCATCCAGGCCTTCGAGGCGATGGTCGAGGAGAACGAGGCGCGCTGGGGCGTGCGCGTGTACCGGACGCGGATGAGCGCGTCGAGCAGCAACGGGCGGCTCTACGTCTACCTCACCGAGGAGGGGGAGCTGCCGCGCGAGGCGGTGCTCGCCGAGGTCGAGAAGGCGCTGCCGGACCTGCCGGGCGTGCTCCCGTCGGTCGGATGGTCGGAGGGCGAGGGGAGCCGCAACGCGACGATCCAGGTGCGCCTCGTGGGGGAGGACACCGAGGTCCTGGCGAAGCTCTCGGAGGAGGCGCGGCGTCGCATCCGCACCGTCGAGGGCATCCTCGGCGTGCACACCGACACCGAGAGCGCGGGGGGCGACGAGATGCGGCTCGTCATCAACCGGGAGGCCTCGGCCCGCTACGGCGTGAGCGCGGCGATGGTGGGGCGGCTGGTTTCGTTCGCGATGCGCGGCGCGCCGCTGCCGCCCTGGTACTCGGGCGAGAAGGAGGTGCGCGTGTTCGCGCGCTTCGGCCTCGAGGATCGGTCGAGCGTCGATCAGCTCCTCGACTTCCAGGTGGGCTCGCCGACGGCGCAGCGCGCGGTGCCGCTCCGCAGCCTCGTCGAGTCGGGTGTCGGGACGGGGTGGGGCTCCATCAACCGGGAGGACCGCCGGACCGCCCTCGGGCTCACGGCCGATCTCGCGCCCGGCACCGAGAAGGAGACGGCCTATGCCGGCGTCGAGCAGGCCCTCGCGGGGATGGACTGGCCGCGGGGCTACGGCACGGACCGCGGCAGCGGCTGGGCGGACCAGCAGGCGAGCGACAATGCCCGCAACCTCGCCCTGCTCCTCTCCGTGGTGTTCGTGTTCCTCATCATGGGCGTGCTCTTCGAGAGCTTCCTGTTGCCGCTCACGGTCATCATGACCGTGCCGATGGCGATGCTCGGCGTGTACTGGGGGCTCTGGATCTCCGGCACGTCCTTCGACGTGATGGCCGGCGTCGGCATGATCATCCTCATCGGCATCGTCGTGAACAACGGCATCGTGCTCGTGGACGTCGTGACCGAGCAGCGCGCGGCGGGCGTCGACCGCGAGACCGCGCTCCGCCAGGCCGTGCGCATGCGCCTCCGGCCGATCCTCATGACGGCGCTCACCGCCGCGGTCGGCGTCGTGCCGATGGCGGTGGGGAACGCCACGTTCATCGGCATCCCCTACGCGCCGCTCGGCCGCGTCATCCTCTCCGGGATGATCGTCGCGACGGTGCTCACGCTCTTCTTCGTCCCGTATCTCTACGCCGTGCTCGACGATCTCCGCGCCGCGGGCGGCCGGTGGCTCGCCTACGCGTGGCCCCGTTCGCGGAAGAGGCCCTCATGATCCTGCTCCTCCCGCTCTTCCCGATCATCGGCGTCGCCGACGCGGCGCCGCTCGTCCTCACCTACGAGGAGGCGCTCGAGGTCGCCGCGAACCACAACCCGACCATGCGCGGGGCCCAGGCGGACGTGAACGCGGCCGACGGCGCCGTGCTCGCGGCGCGCGCGCCGTTCGAGCCGAAGCTCACCGCGGGCACGTCCTACTTCTCGAGCACCAGCGAGGGCACCGCCGAGTTCGGCAACTTCTTCGCCGACACGAGCGGGTGGCGCACGTCGGCCGGGATCACCCAGGCCCTCCCCACCGGCACCGCGGTCGGCGTGGACTTCTCGAGCTCGCAGAACAAGTTCTTCTACCGGCTCCAGGACAGCGGGCTCGAGTTCACCGGCGATCCGCAGTACCAGTCGAGCCTGGTGTTCACCGTGTCGCAGGCGCTGCTCGAAGGGCACCGGTTCGCGTGGAACCTCCAGGGCGTCCGCGCGGCGAAGGGCGCGCGCTCCGCCGCCGAGGCCTCCCGCCAGTCGACCCGGCAGGACGCGCTCGCGAACACGGCGACCGCCTACTGGAACGTCCGCACGCAGAAGGCGCTCGTGGCCATCGCGGAGCAGACGTTGTCGATCTCCGACGAGCAGCACCGCGTCGTGATGGCCCTGGTCGAGGGCGGGCGGCTCGCGCCGGTGGAGTCCACCCGCGCGGAGGCCGCCAAGGTGCAGGCCGAGCGCGCGCTCATCGACGCACAGTCCGCCCACGCCGCCGCGCAGGACGCCCTCCTGCTCCTGATGGGCGAGGCCCCGGGCCAGGTGGTGGACGTGGTCTCCGTCCCCGAGGAGCCCGCCCCGGTCGCGCTCGACGCGGACGCCGTCGTCGATCGGGTGCTCCAGGGAAACCCACAGCTCCTCGCCGCGCGGGTGATGCTCGACACGCGGCGCACCGCGCTCGTCGGCGCGCGCCACGGCCTGCTCCCCGCGCTCGCCGCCAACGCCTCGTACGGCCTCCGCGGCTACGAGTCGGACCTCTCCGGATCGTTCGACGAGCTCGGCCGCGGCGACCTCCCCGAGTGGTCGATCGGCGCGACGCTCACGATGCCGCTCTACAACCGCGCGGACCGCGGCGCGCTCGGGCAGGCGCAAGCGGAGGCGGCCTCCGCCGAGATCGACGTGGTCACGCTGGAGGGCTCCCTCGCCCAGCAGGCGCGCGCGCAGGTGCGCACCCTCGAGGCGGCCTCCCGCTACATCGACCTCGCGGCGCTCAACGTCCGCCTCGCCGAGGAGACCCTCGCGGCCGAACAGGCCCGGCTCGGCGAGGGGCGCGCCCTCCAGAAGGACGTGATCACCGCGATCAAGGAGCTCGACGCCGCCCGCGTGGAGTGGGAGCGGTCGCGCGCGGCCTGGCAGGACGCCCTGGTCGCATTGCGGAGGCTGGAGGGGCGCTTGTAGGTCTCGCGTAAGGCCCCCCGGGGGGGCCGACGCCGGGCGGATCGAGCCTCGGACTCGTGTTTCGAAGTGTCGCCTTTTGCCGCTCACAAGCTGCTTTTTGAGCCATCGTCGTGGTAGCCTCATGGAATGAACGGAGGCTGTCATTCCGCAGGACACACAGGTGGTACGTACGTCTTTGACCGTCGAGTCGGGGTGGGGGACGGGGACACTGGCATCGGGCGCGGACGTGGGGTCGGGGGCGCCCGCGGAGGCATTGCTGGTCACGCTGCGGCGGGCCTGGAAGGTGGCCGAGGGGCGCCGGGTGGCGGGCGCCGACACGATCGCGCCGGCGGGGGACGTCGCGCGCGCGGTGGGGACCTTGCTGCTGGCGGCGGCCACGCACGATCTGCGCGGCGCCACGCGGGGGGCGGAGGCCGGCTGCGCGGCCGGGGTGGCGCGGACGGTGGAGGCCTGCCTCGCCCGGCAGGTGCAGGACGCGCTGCCGCCGCGTGGGCGGGCGAAGTCGGGCGAGGATCGGGAGCCGATTCGCGCGGGAGAGGCGCCCGCGGCGGCGGGCACGGGTGCGGGGCGGGCCAACCTCCCGCCGGCGTCGTGGTGGTCGCGCGAGCCCGCGTGGAGCCCGCGCATCGTAGCCGACGCGACGGACCTGAGCCGTCACGGGCCGCATCACACCGTGATCGCGCAGCTCTGGCCCCCGACCCCGGACATGCCGGATCGGTCGCCGGCGCAGCGCGTCCCGACGCAGCGGCGCGCGTGGGCCGCGGACGATGTGCTCCGGAGCCAGGCGTGGCGGGTGCTCGAGGCCGACCTGGTGCCCGGCCGGCCCCCGATCACGTCGCGGCCGACCTCGGGGGGCGCGCGATGAGGCGCCACGCCCACGTACAGCTCACGGGCTGCGGCGACGGCAGCGGAGGCGCGTTCGACGGCTGGGTCGACGGCGTCGACGCCATCGTGAAGTGCGCCGAGCGCGCCACCCCGCTGACCGACCCCCGGTCCGCGTTCTTCGGCGGGCAGGGGCTGCTCCCGCCGTTCCGGCCGCTCGTGCACCACGAGGCCCAGGTGTGGGCGCGCGTCGAGCCGGGGCGTCTCCTCGCCTTCGGCGTCGGCACAGAGGGGCCGTACGTGGCGCTCCGACGGCTCCCCGGCGTGGCGCTCTCCACCCTCCGGGGGGACGTGAACTTCGGCGCCGGGTTCATCGAGGCCGTCGTCGCCCACGTCGCCACCGAGCTCTCGGCGCTCCACTCCGCCGGGGTGGTCCACCGCGACCTGAAGCCGTCCAAGATCCTGCTCGTCGAGGGTCGGGCCCGGGTCGCGGGGCTCGAGGAGGCGCTCCTCGACGGCTGCGGCCCCCCGCGCACGAATGGCGTCGGCTCGGCCGCCACCGACCTCGCCGCGCTCGGCGCCCTCGCCCGCTGGATGCTGGGTGACCGCTCGGTGAACCGCCTCGGCGGCCGCATCGCCGAGGTGCTCCAGGCCCTGTGGGCGCCGGAGCCGGGGGCGCGGCCCGCGTCCGCGAACGAGGTGCTCCGCGCCTTGGACGAGCCCGAGGGCCCCCCGGCGGCGATCCCGGCGCCCCACCCGGCCCTCGTCGCCTGGAGCGCGGCCGCGTGGGCCGATCGGCTCCTCGCGCAAGGACACGTGTGGGACGTCGTGCGCGCGGCCGACGAGGGAGAGGTGGACCGGTGGGCGCTCGGCGCGATCGCCGGCCGGCTCCTCCGGATGCCCCGCAACACCGACGGCTGGCTGGCGCTCGGCACCCTCTGCTGGATGCTCGCCCAGCGGACCAACGGCGCGGAGCGGGATGCCCTCCGGGCCCAGGCCCTCGAGGCGAACGCGCGCGCGCGGGCCCCGTGGCACACCGCGTCGCGGGGCCTCGCGGATCTCCTCGGAAACGGCGAGACCGTGGGCGCGCTCTGCGACACCTTCCAGTTCGGGAGCGCCACGCGCCGTGCGCACCTCGACGGGAGCGGCGGCGGCCTCGCGCTCGTGGGCTTCTGCTCCGAGAACCCCGCGCTCCTCGAGGAGGGGCTCCTCGACGCGGCCCCCGAAGACTCCGACGCGGTGCGTGTCGCCGCGTCGCGCCTGCTGGCGACCGCGCCGCGGGACATGCCGCTCTCCGCCGCGCGCCTCGCCTTGCCCCGGGCCCAGCTCGACGCGGTGCGGCGGCTCTGCGCGCTCGCGGCCGAGGGGGATGCCCTCCGGCTCGCGGGGGTGTTCCCCGAGCCGACGGCGACCCGGGCGCGGCTCATCGTCGCGCACCACATGGGCGAGCGCGCCGAGGCCCTCGCCATCGCGCGCGTGCTCGCGATGAACGGGGATTGGGACACGACGGTCGCCGCCACGCTCCTCGCGCACGCGCCGGACGGGGAGCCGCTCCAGGTGCAGGCCCGGCGCATCCTGCGCGGGCTCGTGCGGCGCGAGGAGCCGGCCAGCCTGCGGCGCACCTCGGTCGAGGCCGTGGCCGCCGATCCGTCCGACCTCGTCGCGTGGTCGGGCCTGATCTGCGCGCGCATCGCCGACGGCGAGATCGAGCGCATCGTCGGCGAGCTCGAGCGGGCCGGGCCCGCCGCCGGTGCCGGACCGTGGCGCCTCCTGACGCTGGAGCTCGTCGCGAACGGCGCGGTCGATCGGGCGCTCGTCATCGTGATCGAGGCGCTCCGCCGCCACCCGGGGGATGCCGAGCTCGCCACCATGCAGGCGGCCCTCGAGCTCCTCGACGCGCAGGTGGAGGCCGCCCAGCGCTCGGCGGACCACGCGCGCGCGCAGGATCCGCGCTCCGCCTTCGGGTGGCTCGGCGGGGCCGCGTGCGCCTTGTGGGTGGGCGATCGTCCGGGGGCCCGCGAGGCCCTCGCGGCGGCGGCGCGCCTCGGCGCCCGCGATCCCGCGCACCGCGCCTTGGAAGACTGCATTCCGGGCAGCGACTGACCGGGCGCGGCCCGGCGGGCCCCCGGGTGAACGGGGCCCGCCGGGGCGCTTGACGCCCTGCCGGACCGGACGGATCATGGGGAGGACCCGAGGTCTCCATGGCCGGAACCGGCACCGCGCTGAACGAGCTCGCCCTCTACTGCGACATGGCGACCCGCCACTCGTACGACCAGTACGAGAAGCACGGCACGCTCCTCTCGAAGGCCGTGGCGGCGTTCCGCGACGAGACCGTCTGGGGCGAGAAGTGGGTCCCCGACGACTTCGACGTGTGTGATGCCGCCAGTCACCCGGTCTGGCAGCACCGGTTCACCCACGAGCAGAAGCTGGCGTGGAACCACCTCCAGTGGGCGCTCGACTACTCTGCCGTGTGCCAGGGCGAGCGGCAGATCATCGTGCTCAACAACTTCGCGGTGAAGGAGTACGGCGACATCCTCCCCTCGGTCTGCGAGCTCGAGCGGCGCGAGAGCTTCGAGGAGACCGACCACATCGAGGCCTTCTGCGTCGTGCTCGAGGGCATCCGTGCCCGGTACTTCAAGACCCGCGACACGCCGCTGTTGTCGATGGGCGCGTCCGGCTTCTCGAGCCCCACGCTGAACCGCCTCTCCCGCCACGCGCTGGGCGCCGCAGCGACCTACCTCCTGGGCTCGAACTTCCCGACGTTGTTCTTCCTCGCGCGGGGCATGAAGACCCACGGCTTCAAGCCCTTCGAGAACAGCATCGCGTCGAACGAGGAGGGGCACGCGGCCATCCGCATGATCTCGCACCTCCACCGCCTCGACGAGTCGCGCCACATGGCCACCTCGCTCAACCTCGCGAAGTTGTCCGCGGCCGTCCTCGACACGCTGCCGCGCGACAACAGGCTGCTCTTCCGGCTCGCCGTGCAGGCCGCGTTCCCGCACGGCCGCTCGTCCGACTACCGGCTCGTCTACTGGCGCAAGGCGCTGGACGAGTCCACGATCTACGCCGACATCCCCAAGCAGGAGCGGGACGCCCTGTTCCAGCACATGGAGAGCCGCATCGGCCCGAACCTCCAGACGCTCCACGAGCGCCAGGCGCGCCTCACGCGGCAGGCGAACAAGCGGATCGTCGAGGAGTGCGGCCTCTCCCCCGCGATGAAGCGCCTCTTCGTCGACACGATGCGCGCCGATCCCGCCTACGCCGCCATCGTCGACGCCGTGCGGCTGGACAACTGACCCGCGCCCTCGTCCTCGCCGGAGGGCGGGTGCGCTAAGCTCGCCGCGTGAAGCACCGTCGCGCCCTGTTCGCCCTCGCCCTCCTCGTCGGGATGAACCTCGCGATCGTCGGGCTCGCGTGGGTCTTCCGCCAGACGGTGGCGCCGGGCTGGAAGAAGGGGCCGCTCATCGATCCGGCGTCGCCCTACGCGCCGGAGAACGCGATGGTGCTCTTCGCGTTCGCGGCGTGCGTGTTCGTGGACGTCTACGTGATCGCCCTCGCCGCGTGGCGCCGGCGCGGCGCGCGTTGGTGGGCCCCGTGGGTGGCGATGGTGCTCGCGGCCGGGGTGGCCGAGGTGGGGGTCCGCGCGTGGCTCGCCTACGACATGGTGACCTACTTCCGGCCGCATCCCATCCTCCACTGGGTGGTCCGGCCGAACCTCCGTGACTTCGACAACGTGAAGGGCGGCGGACGCATCACCACCAACGCGGACGGGCTGCGCGAGGTGACCGTGCCGCGGGAGAAGCCCGCCGGCGAGCTCCGGGTGCTCGTCCTCGGCGACTCCTCGAACTTCGGCCACGGGGTCGAGGGGGACGAGGTGTGGTCGAGCGTGCTCGGGGAGCTCGTGCCGCGGCTCACGGTGCTCAACGGGGCCACGCCCGGCTGGACCACCTACCAGGGCGTCGAATTCCTCCGGGAGGTCGGCCTCGCCTACGCGCCCGACGTGGTCATCGCCGGCTTCAACAACGATCCGGGGCCCGAGTACCTGCCCGACCGCGCGCGCGTCTCGGGGCCCGCCGTGCGCGCCGCGAACCGCGTCCTGTTCGGCTTCGAGACCTACCTGCTCACCCGCGAGGTGCTCCTCTCGCTCGTGCGCCACGCCAACGACCGGTACGTGGCGCGGACCGCCGGGACCGAGCCCCTCTACGGCAAGCTCCCCGAGGACGAGGCCGCGGGGCTCGTGCCGCGCGTGAGCCTCCCGGACTTCCTCGCGAACCTCGCCACCCTCGACGACCTCGCGCCCGAGTTCATCTGGGTGAACATGCCGATCAACCGCTCCGAGCCGGAGCTGGTCGAGCGGTACGTGACCCCCGCCTACCGGGAGGCCGCCGCCGCGCTCGGCGCGGAGCGGGGCTTCCGTGTCATCGACGTCGACGCGCGGTGGGCGCGCACCCGCGAGCCCGCCCTGTTCCAGGCCGGGCACGTGTTCCATCCGAACGCGCCGGGCCACCGCCGGATGGCGGAGCAGATCGCGCAGGAGGTGTTCGAGCCGACCACCCCGATCTCGGGGCCGCCGGCCGCCCCCACGGAGGCCACGCTCCGCTTCGGCATCTCCACCCTCACGCCGGTGCACGCACACGTCCTCGCCGTGCTCCAGGCCCGCCCCGACCTCGTCGAGAAGCACGGGCTCACCCTCGCGCTCGAGGGCTACGCGAGCGGCAAGACCCAGGGGGACGACGTCGCGAGCGGCGCGTTGGACGCCTTCTTCACGTGCGAGGTCCCCGCGATCCAGATGTTGGACGGGCGCACCGACGTGCGCGCCGTGGCCGCCCCCGGAGAGCTCGGCCGCATCGCCGTCGTCGGGCGCGGCGTGCTCTCCCTCGACGCGCTCCGCGGCCGAAAGGTGGGGCTCGCGCCGGGCTCCACCCCCGCGATGGACTGGGCGACGTGGGGCGCCGGTGTCGGCGCCACCGTGGTCGAGCTCGGCACCGACGCGCTGTTCCCCGCGCTCCAGGCGGGGGAGGTCGATGCCATCGTCGGCTGGGATCCCTGGGTCGAGGACTGGCTCCGCCAGGACCCGGGCGCGCGGGTCCTCGCCGAGCGCCCCTTCCGCTCCGTGCTCGCCGTGTCGGTGCCGTGGGGCACCGCCGAGGCCGGACGGGCCCGTCGCCTCGCCGCGCTCGTCGAGGAGGCCCTGCTCGTGGCCGCGGCCGATCGCCCCCGTTGGGACGCCGCCGTGGTCGCCCTCTCCGGGTGGTCGATCGACGTGGTGCGCGCGGTCGCCGACCGCAACTCGCTCCTCGAGGGGCGCAGCGGATCCGTCGCCTGGACCGAGGTGGACACCCAGGGCCTCGCGCGCGCCGCGCGGTTCGCCGCCGACGGACGCATCGCCGGTCCCGAGCTCATCGGCCTGGAGCTGCTCGACGGGGGCCGCCCGGCGCCGCGCT
>JAKFCH010000403.1:0-5404 GCA_036676765.1 Deltaproteobacteria bacterium | reverse complement strand
GGCGGTGGCGTCGCCGAGGCGGCCCGAGGGGAGGGGAGGGGCGGCGGCGCCGACCGTCTCGATGCCGTCGAGCACGGCCCACACGCGGCGGCCGGCGGCCTCGGCGTCCGCGAGGCGGACGAGCACGAAGGCGACGGCGGCGTCACCCGGCATGGAGCCGGGGGCGAGGGCCTCGATCGCGGCGGCGTGGCGCAGATCGCAGGCGAAATCGACCGCGCCGACCAGCGCCACGTCGATGTCGCCGCCGGTGAGCGCGTCGACGGCGGCGCCGAGGGCGTGGATGCCGGAGAGCTCCTCCGCGGAGAGCGTGAAGCCGGGGCCGCCGGCGTCGAGCTGGACGCTCAGGCGGTTGGCGGGGATGTTCGGCATGGTGCCGATCACGTTCTCGGGGCGGAGCGCGGGGATCACGGCGTCGCGGAGGGCGTCGAGTGCTTTGCCGGTCGCGCCGGTGCGGGCGCCGATGCGCCAGCGGAGGCCGTAGCCGGACACCGCCACGTCGGCGCCCATGCCGACGTAGATGCCGGTGCCCTCGCGCGGCATCGGCACGGCGGCTTCCGCCACGGCGTCCAGCGCCACGCGCATCAGCAGCGTCTGCTGCGGGAGCGACATCCCGAGGTCGTTCGGCGGGAAGCGGAGGCCGGTGAGGCCGAGCGTCACCTTGTCACGACGCGGGGTGCCGGTGCCGGCCCAGAGGTCACGGGCGAAGGCGGCGCGGTCGTCCCCGGTGCCGGCGGCCACTGCGATCCCGACGATGGCGACCTTGGCGGGGGAGGGCATCGACCGGGGCGTCGTGACCGCCACGCGCACGGGCGCGCCGGGGACGTGCTCCTCCACGATCAGGTGGGCGTTGTTGCCCCCGAACCCGAACGCGCTCACCGCGGCGCGGCGGACCGGGGCGTCCCACGGTTCGGGCGCGACCACGAGGCGGAACGGCGCACCTTCGAGCGCGGCGATGGGAGCGTCGGCATGCAGGGTTGGCGGCAGGGACTGGCGCGCGAAGCCGGCGAGCACCTTCTGGAGCCCGGCCACCCCGGCGGCGGTGATGAGGTGGCCGACCATCGACTTCAGCGAGCCGATGGGGAGCTTCGGGCCGTCGGCGTGGGACGCGCCGAAGACGGCGGAGAGCGTGCCGATCTCGGTGCGGTCGCCGGTCGGCGTGCCGGTGGCGTGGCACTCGACGAGCTGGATCTCGGCGGGCGAGACGCCCGAGGCGGCGTAGGCGGCGCGCAGTGCGCGGATCTGGCCCTCTTCGGAGGGGGCGAGGAGGTTGCGGGCGCGGGCGTCGTTCGAGAGCCCGACCCCGCGGACGACGCCGAGGATGCGGTCGCCATCGCGCACGGCGTCGTCGAGGCGCTTGAGCACGACGAGCGCGGCGCCCTCGGCGGGCACGAGGCCGTCGGCCCCGCGGTGGAAGGGGCGGCTCTGGCCGAGGTGGCTCATCGCGCCGAGCGCGCAGAAGCCGATGTGCAGGAACAGGCTGTCCGCGCGCTGCACCGCGCCCGCGAGCATCAGGTCGGCGCGGCCGGCGTTCAGGGCGTCGCACGCGAGGCGGATCGCGTAGAGCGACGAGGCGCAGGCGGCGTCGAGCGCGAAGCAGGGGGCGCCGAGGCCGAGGGCGCGGGAGAGCAGGTCGGCCGGGAGGCCGGACATGAAGCGGTCGCGCGGATCGGCGGCGGGCGCCGGGCGGCCGTTGGCCGCGAGGACCACGTGCTCGCCCCAGCGGGCCATGCCCTCCGACGGGAAGGAGAGGTTGCCGAACACCGCGCCGCACCGGGCGAGCGCGCCCCGGCTGGAGGTGTCGCCGATGTCGAGGCCGGCGTCGCGGAGGGCCCCGCGCCCGACGTGCGCGAGCCAGTGCACGAGCGGATCGAGCCCGGCGAGGTCAGCGGCGGGGAGGGCGAACCCGGCGGGATCCCATACGCGGTCGAAGCCGGTGACGTAGCCCCCGGCGGAGGAGTAGGTGCGGTCGCGCCCCTCGCCGGTCACGTCGGCGTGCGGCAGGCCCCAACGGCCCGCGGGGGCGTCGGTGACGAGGTCGCGGCCGGCGTACACGTTGTCGGCGAAGGTGCCGACGTCGAGCGCGCCGGGCAGGACGCATGCCTGCCCGACGATGGCGATGGGAGCGGACATCTGGACTAGGCCTCGGCGCGGATCGGCGCGGGGAAGGAGCCGCTGGGGAGGGCGTGGGTCTCGACCCCCCGGAGCTCGGCGAACACGGTGCCGGTGCTGTCGACGAACGCGAGGTCCGACGAGACGGCGCGGCCGTTGGTCTTGCGCCCGGTGAGCACGCAGCGCACGGCGCCGGCGGCAGGGGCGC
This sequence comes from Deltaproteobacteria bacterium, assembly GCA_036676765.1. Classification (GTDB taxonomy): domain Bacteria; phylum Myxococcota_A; class UBA796; order UBA796; family SXON01; genus CAJBVW01. The sequence continues at coordinate 3,087 of JAKFCH010000403.1, read as the reverse complement.
CGTAGGAGAGCCAGGCGCCGATCGCGGTGGGGAGCGCGGCGGCGTCGGTGTGGAGGCGGTTCCAGAGCAGCGCGAGCTGGAGGCCGCCGTCGAAGGAGGCGAGGTCGGTCTTCCAGCCATTGACGGGCCAGTTCATCTCGTGCGTGCCGGTGAGCGTGGCCTCCATGCCCGCCTCCGGACCCGACTTCGACGCGCCGGTGATCGCGCGGATCACCTGGAAGCCGGGGCCGTGGAAGAGGAAGGTGCCGTACACCTCGGCGAGGGCGTGCTCGTAGGCGTGCAGGGTCGCGGGGGTCGGTGCGGGGGGCCCGGCGGGCGCGCGCGCGGAGAGCTCGACGGTGGCGCGGTAGTGGGCGGGGCCGCCCGCGGACTTGATCTCCATCGAGAGCTGGTTGGGCGCCGTCTCGGTCGCGCGGACCTCGAAGGTGTCGCCCGCGCCTTCGAACGCGGGGAGGGTGATGCCCTTGAGCACCTTCAGATCCCGGCACGCGACGGCGACCATGCCCGGGCGCAGCTCCTGGGCGAGCTGCACGAACCACTCGAGCGCGAGCACGACCGGGAACACCGGGCTGCCCGCGATCGCGTGGTCGCGCAGGAAGGGGTAGGCCCGCGCCTGGACGACGCGGGAGAAGGTGCCCGAGGTGGCCGCGACCGGCGCGGTCGTCGCCGTGGCCTTCACGGTCGGCGGCGCGGGCTTCGACGCCTTCGCGCCGTCGGCCGGCTGGAGCATCCCGCCGACGACGATCTCGACCGCGCCGGGCGTGGCGAGCTCCGCGACGAACATCTGCGCGCCCACGTCGATCGGGAGCAGGGGCACGCCCATGGCCGCGAATTGCTTCGCGAGCGCCGGCGTGACCATCCCTCCTGCCCAGGGGCCCCAGCCGATCGACTTCACCACGCAGCCCGGCCGACGGCGCTGCTCGCCCGCGGCGAGGCGGTTGAGCGCCTCGTTCGCCATGGCGTAGTCGCACTGCCCGACGTTGCCGCCCCGCGCCGCCACCGACGAGAACAGGCAGATGGCCTTCAGCGGATCGTTCGACGTGGCCGCGAGCATCGCGAAGACGCCCGCGATCTTGGTGTCGTAGACGGCGTCGAACGACGCGTCCGGCTTCTCGGCGATGCGCTTGTCCTGGATGACGCCGGCGCCGTGCACGAGGCCGGTGATCGGCCCGAAGTCGGCCCGCACCCGGGTGAACGCCGCGTCGAGCGCGGCGCCGTCCTGCACGTCCACCGCGAGGTAGCGGACGGTGGAGCCCGCCGCCTCCAGCGCCGCGATGTTGGCCCGCGCCTCGCGCGCGCCGAGCACCGCGGCGGCCTTGCGGCCGAGCACCGCGGGGGTCAGGCCCTTCTCCAGGCCGAACAGCGCCTTCTTGATGCCGGCCTCGTCCTTCGCGGACGCGACCGACGGCGCCTCGGGCTCGTCGATGCGGGAGCGGCCGAGCAGCACGAACGTCGGTTGGCACGTCCGCGCCAGCGTGAGCAGGCACGCCGCGGTGACCCCGCGCGCACCGCCGCTCACGACGAACACGTCGCTCCGGTCGAAGGTCGGGGCCACCTGGGCGATGTCCACGTCGCGCGCCTCGAGGGTCACGCGGCTCCCCTCGAAGACGCCGACCTCGACCGGCCCGGAGTGGCCGATCTCGAAGTCGATCAGCGTGGCCATCGCGGCAGCATCGAGGTTCTCGGGGAGGTCGATCGCGCGAACGAAGGCGCCGGGGTGCTCCAGCGCCGCGGTCTTGGTGAAGCCGGCGATCCCGGCGAGCACGGAGCGGGGGCGATCGGCGCCCGCGAGCCCGAAGTCACCGCCGGTCGCGGTCACCGTGACCCACGCCGTACCCAGCGCGGCCTTCTTCGCGGCGCGGAAGGCCTCCTTCGAGACCGCCACCGCCGCGGCCACGTCGGGCACGTTCGACAACCCGGCGAGGAACACGACGCCGCGCGTGCCGTCGAGCGCCGCGAGGGGGCGCACCACGGCGTCCACCCCGCGCGCGACGAGGCGCGCGGCCAGGAGCTCGGCCACGCCCCGGTCGTCCGGGACGAGGGCGAGCGGGCCGACGTTCACCGCGGAGCCCGCGGCGATCGGCAGCACGAAGACCTCTTGACGAAGCGCGGGGAGGAGCGACAGCTCGAATCGCGCCTCCCCACCATCAAAAGGGAGGGGGCGTCCTCCCACGGCGGGGGCGGCGATGCCCGAGTCGCCGAGGAACGTGACGATCTGGCCGAGCGTCTTGAGCGCGGCCATCGAGTCGGCGTCGACCTCGGGGGTGTTCGGGGCCCGCTCGCGGAGCGCCGAGAGGATCTCGACGCGCTTGATGGAGTCGATGCCGAGGTCGGCCTCGAGGTTCATGTCGAGGTTGAGCATCTCGACGGGGTACCCGGTCTTCTCGCCGACCACCTCGAGGAGGAGGCGGGTGGAGTCCATCGGGGCGGCGCTCGGGGTTGCCGAGGGGGCCGCGCTCGGGGCCGCGGGGCTCCCGATGCCGAGGTACGACACGATCTGGCCGAGCGTCTTGAGCGCGGCCATCGAGTCGGCGTCGACCTCGGGCATCTCCGGAGCCTTCTCGCGGATGGCCGAGAGGATCTCGACGCGCTTGATCGAGTCGATGCCGAGGTCGGCCTCGAGGTTCATGTCGAGGTTGAGCATCTCGACGGGGTAGCCGGTCTTCTCGGCGACAACCTCGAGGAGGAGGCGCGTCGGGTCGGCGCCGCCGGCGTTCGGGGGCGCGGCGTGGGCGGCCTTCGCGGGCGCTGCGGCCTTGGGTGCGGACGAACCGACGCCCGCCTCGCCGAAGAGCGCGACGATCTGGCCGAGCGTCTTGAGCGCGGCCATGCGGTCGGCGTCGACCTCGGGGGTCTCGGGCGCCTTCTCGCGGAGCGCCGAGAGGATCTCGACACGCTTGATCGAGTCGATGCCGAGGTCGGCCTCGAGGTTCATCTCGAGGTTGAGCATCTCGGCCGGGTACCCGGTCTTGTCGGCGACGACCTCGAGGAGGATCGCGGTGAGATCGGGGGCGGGGGCGGCGGCCCGAGCGGGGGCCGCGGGCGCTACCGACGCGGCACGGGCGGGGGCGGCAGGCGCCACCGGCG
>JAKFCH010000402.1:0-35171 GCA_036676765.1 Deltaproteobacteria bacterium | reverse complement strand
CGCGGTCGGCCGCGGCGTTGGCCTCGGGAACGAGCGAGCTCACGTAGATGTCGATGTTGAGGAAGCGCCCGGCGTAGCCCTGGCCCTTGATCGCCATCATCTCGGGGGTCGCCGGGATGAACTGGAGAGCGCCGGTCTCCGAGCGGAGGCTGGTCTGCAGGTGGTTGAGCTGGATCGGGTGGAGGACCTCGACGAACGGGCCGGGCGCCGACGCGAGCTGGAGGATGCCCATTGCCGTGAACTGGTTGGTCACGGAGAAGGCCACGCCGGTCGAGCCGGCGTAGGCCGTGAAGCCGCCAACGAGGGCGGTCACAAGCTCGGTGAACCGCATCCGGGCGCTGGTCACCATGTCGGTGGAGAGCTGCTGGACGAGGGTGGCCGGGTTCTGGAACGCCCAGGTCATCGCGGCGAGGTCGGTGGCGCTGCGCTTGAGCGCCTGGCGCGCCACGGTGACGGAGACGCTGCCGTTCGTCGGCGCCGTGTTCCCCACCGCCACACCGTCGGCGACGCCGGACATGCGGTCCGCGCCGCCACCCCAGATCCCGCCCTTCTTCACGTTGGAGCCGGTGCCGGTGATGCTGCCGATGTACGACAGCGCCGGGTGGCCCATGAGGTCGGCGCGGTCCGCGAGCTTGAGCGCGAGCTCGGCGTGGAGCGTGGCGCTGACGGACACGTCAGAGAGGGCTGCGAAGGTGGTCTCACCGGCCATGTGGGCGTCTCCAGAGGGGGTGTGCTGCTTCTCGCCGCACACCGAGCCCTACCGGCGCCCCACGCCCTTACCGGAGCGGTGCTCCGGGCTTCCCGCCTATGCGCACCATGATCGCGTCCCGGTTCGCGGCGTACGCCTCCGGGTTGCCGATCATCGAGACGATGGCGGTGGCCGAGAACTGCGACCCAGCGGGGGCCGGCCGGGCGCCGCCGTTCGCGTCAGGCAGATCCACCGGCGGGGGCGCGGCCGGGTCGCCGACGACGACGACGGCCGGAAGGTAGGCCAGCACCGCCTTCGGGAGATTGGCGCGGTCCGCGAGCCACGCGCCCAGCGTCGGCTTCTCGCCACCCTCGGGCGCCTTCACCTTGCTGTAGAGGTGCTCGATGATGTCGGGGGCGTCGGGGTCCGTGACGCCCGCACGCTCGACGGCGTGGGCGAAGTCCTTCGCGGCCGACTCGGCGGTCAGGCGCTCGACCTCCGCGCGGGCCTCGGCGAGTGCGGCAGCCGGGTCCGGGGTCACAGGGGCCGGCTCAGCCACGGGCGGCTCGACGGGCGCCTCCACGTCAGCGACAACGATCGCGGGGTCCGGGGGGCTGCCCCCCTCGGCGGCCGTGGGGGCGGGGGTCTCGGGTTCGGTCATGGTGCTCCTCCTCAGGATGCTCTAGGCGGCGACGGGAACGACAGGGACGGCAGGCTTGAACGCCGCAGACTCGTCGACCATGAGGTCGATCTCCGCCGGATCGGCGGCCGGGTTCATGATGCGCAGGGCGCGCTTGGCCGCGGACGGGGCGAGCACGCCGGCAGAGACATCCTTCAGCACGCCGAGGAGGGCCACGCCCTGGGCGCCGTTGAGCGCCGTGTCCGCCACTGCGACGGCAGGATCGGGGACGGCGGCGGGCTCGACAGCCGCGGGCGCCGGGGTGTCGGTGTCGGTGTCGGCGGGCGCGGATGCCGACGGCGCTGCGGCTTCCTCGGCGTCGATGGCCGCCAGCTCGGCGTCGGTCTGCGCGGGCGTGAGCCCGGGGTGGAGCTCCATGTAGGCGTCGCGCCGCGAGATGAGCTTTGCCGTGCGCATTTCCAGGATGTTCGTGCGGCGCGACGCCAGCTCGTCCGGGGAGAGCGGGAGGTCCTGGTAGGTGACGGTGTACCCGAGTTCGGGGAGCCGTGTCCCCATCGCGCGGTTCAGCATCGCTGCCGAGATGGAGATCAGACGTTCGTCCGCCACCTTGAACGACGGGGCGAACTTCCGGGCGGCGACGCGCTTGCCCTCGTTGGAGAGCGAGATCGCGTACCCGGAACGGGCCGTGCCTCCCATCTTCTGGATGTCGGAGGCGGGGAGCCCGGCCTCGATCGCGATGCGGTTGCAGAGGGACGCCAGCACGGCCTCGAACTTCTCGGGGTCGGCGCCGGCGATCCACTGCCCGACGAGGGGCTGGCCTTCGTAGTCCGCATCCTTCACGAGGCGGAGCACGCTCGCGGGGTCGGTGACGATGCTCGAGGACTCCGAGTCCGAGTCCATCCCCGCGGGGGAGCACCCGACCGTGTACCGCTGTGGCCACGACGCATCCTTCAGGATGTGGCCGAGCATCGTGTACCCGACCGCCAGATCGAGCGAGGCCTCCACGGTCTCGATGCCGTGCTGCCAATGCCAGAGCTGATCCCCGAGGGATTCGGCGTGGTACATCACGAGCGGCAGGAAGGGAGCCCCGTCGTTGAACCGATGGGGGTACCGCTTCCCCGAGAAGTCGCCCTTGAGCACCTCGGCCGACACGTCGGCACCGTTCGCCCGCTCGACGCGGTACACCGGGTTCATGGGCGATGCGACCGAGAGGATGTCCCAGCACCACCCGAAGCCGTCCCGGTAGCGGAGCTCTTTCATCTCGACGGGCTGGTCGGGAGTGTCCCCGTCCGCCTGGCAGAGGAGCATGTCGGGCCACACGGGGCGGTACCGGATGCGGCCGTCACGGAACGCGGTCGGGCGCCAGCACGCCTCGCGCAGGCCGATGACGTGGGTTTGGAACGACGTCGCCTGCGCCCACAGGCCGGAGCCCTTGATGGACTTCGCGAGCTGCCCGAAGATGAGGTCGCCCTTCTCCGCGCGCACCGCGGGCTCGCGCATGTAGAGCGCGGAGAGCTCGCGCGAGATCTGCGCGTGCGGCATCGAGACGGTCTTCGCCTTGCCCCATGCGCTGGTCCGGTCCCCGCCCACCTCGAGCACGAGGCGCGTGATCAGGTCGGGTTCCCACTGCCCGTTGAGCAGGCGCCGACGGAGGCGGGAGTGCTCCCACCGCATCATCTCGTACGCGTCCCCCGGGCCCGGGACGACGTGGGGCATCAGGTGGGCGTCGCTCATGCGGCGACCCTACCGGCGCCCCGAGCCCCCACGAGGATCCGCTTCTTCGCGTGCGGGTTGCTGGCGGTGCTGAAGACGTAGTCCTTGAGGGCGTAGCGGAGGGTGTCGATCCGGTCCTTCGCCGGGTGCTGGTTGCCGTAGTCCCACGTCTCGATCGCTTCGCCCATCGCCTGGCACCGCTTGCGGATGAGGAAGCGATTCGAGGCGATGACCTCGTACAGGTACCGGCACCCCTGATCGCGGGAGCCTGACGACGCCTTGCCTTCCTTCGCGCCGAGGATCTTGGGGTTGAGGGCGGCGCTCGGGATCTTCAGCCGGTGGGCGATCTTCCGCGAGAGGTCGAGGTTTGACTTGAACTCAAAGCGCGTCTTGACCGGGTTGTCGCCGTACGCCGCCTTGAGGTTGCGCCACTTGAGCCCGTTCCTCGTGAGCATGGCGAGGATGTCGGCCGCGAACATGTCGATCGTGGCGGTGCCCGGCAGGGCGACCATGTCCTCGACGATGATGTGCTCCCGCTGCGCGCCCTCCTCGTCGGCCGAGACCTGGACCGCGACGAGCGATGCCACGAGCCCCATGGGCCGGTCGGCGCTGGCGTAGTCGATGCCGAGGTACCACAGCACCGGGCCGACCTCGATGTCGAACTGCGCGCGCTCGTTGACGTGCACCGCCTCGTTCCAGATCGGGCCGAACCAGGCGCCTTGCGGCTTGGACTCCCAAGCCCCGTTGAGCCGCACGTCGGCGACGGCCGCGGCGGTGATCTTGAACTGGTGATCGATCCACGCCTGATCGCACCGGACGGGCCGCCCGAGGTGGTCGGGGATGAAGCGGTAGCCGCCGTCCGCATACCGCACCATCTCCAGGGTGAGCGGGGCGTGCACCTCCTCGACGACACCCGCGGCGACCAGCTCCTCGAGCCACTTCGCCGGGTTGTTCACGGGGGTAAGCGAGAGCCCCATCTGCCCGCCCGTCATCAGGATGCGGCGCTCCAGCTCGACGTACATCTCGTGCGTGCAGAGCTCGTCGATGGCGACGTAGTCGATGGAGTCGCCCTGCACGGACGAGGGCCCGGCCTCGCTGGTGAAGAACAGGATCGTCGACCCGTTCTTCCACAGCACCATCGGCATGTTCGCGCCGAAGCCGTTCTTCTTGTCGAAGTTCGTGCGCGCGTCGATCTGGTCCAGCGGGAGGAGCGCGTGGAGCTTCTTCTGGATCGCGATCGACTGCTTCGCGGTCGTGCAGCACACCACGATGGTGACCGGCGGCACCTTGACCGGGTGGTATGGGTGCTTCCCCTCGCAGCGCCACACGATCTCGGCGAGCGCCGCCGTGCTCTTCCCGATGGCCTGGTTGCCCGCTCGGAAGAGCTTGATGCGCGGGTTCAGCCCGAGCCATCGCCGTTGCGGTGCGTTCCACCGGAAGTAGTCGAGGGGCCGCGCCCGAGCACGGTCGGCGAGCATCCCGCCCGGCGAGCGCAGCGGGCGGTGCGGAGCGGGGACCACGGGCTACCCCTCGCCGCGTGCCGCCGTCACGGCCTCGCTGACCCGGTGCCAGATCGCCCACGGCAGCGCCGCGAGCTCGGCAGCGTAGGCCGCGACCAGCTCCTCGTCGGTGGCATGCTTGCGGCGGGCCTCCTCTCGGGTCCGCTTCTCGGCGGTGGACTGCGCGAGGATCTCCGCCTCCAGCTTCAGGAGGCTCTGGGCGGCCACGTAGGACCCATCCCGCTCCGCCGACTTGCGGAGCCGGTGGGTGTCACGCAGGCGCAACGCCAGGGCCTCCAGCGGGTCCTCGGGCTCGGCCTCGGTGTCGGGCTCCTCGGGGCGGGGCGGGGGGATGTCGAGGCCCTGCAGCGTGGCCAGCGAGCGGAGGGCGGCCACCGCTGCCCCATGCCGGCCGGCGGTGACGGCGCTGTCGGCGACGGTGTCCAGCCGCGAGGCCATGAGCGCGCGCCGGTCTTCGAGGTCCTCGCCAAGCTGCAGCCGCATCGCTGCGAGGACCGTCCGCCGGTCGCGCCGGATGGTCTCCACCGTCACGTGCAGCTCCGTCGCGAGCGCGTCCTCTACGTGTCGGCTCCACGGCTTCGTGCTCGCCAGCACCGCCTCGACGCGCGCCAGCCGGGCGGGCGCCGCGGTGGCTTCCTCGGTCTCGCCGGCCTTCTGCCTCGGCATAGGGGCCTCCTCGTGCGGACCCTACCGAGGCGACTGCCAATTCCGGCTTTTTTGCGACGGTGCGTGTGTGCTGGCGGACAAGGGGCCACCCCCGGTGGGGTCAAAAACCCGACACCCGACCCTCGGGCCCCCTAAAATCGACCCCTTCGGCCCTCGTCAAGGCGAAAAGCGACCGAACCGGGGCCCTCGCGTCGCTTTGTCGGCCTCGAAGGCGCCGTGTCGGTTGTCGGTTAGGTCTGTCGGTATCCGACATAGGAAAACCAGCCTCCTTCCTCTAATGTCGGTTTGTCGGTTCAAAAGAGGTCGTATGTGTGAGGAGGACAGTCCAGAAAGGGGCCGAGAGAGTGGTGGTAGGAGGGAACATGCCCCCTCGCAGAACAGAGGAGCCCCCTACGTGTACGCGCGCGCGGAACCGACGAACCGACAACGCAGGTAGATCGCGCCCTTTCCTGTGTCGGTTACCGACAGTGGCAACCGACATACCGACATTCGGCGTTCAGGCTGGGATTCCCTCTCTCGTCATCTGGACGAAGGAAGCATCCACGGGCGCCGCGATGATCGAGCGGGCCTTGGGCTGCTTCCACTTCCGCACGTACCGACCTCGGTTCTTGTCGAGTTCGGAGTAGGAACGGAAGCCGTTGCGGGTGAGGATGCCCCCGATCCGCCATTCCGACTGCTTGTCCATCCGGTCGAGCTCGAAGTCGAGGGCCTTCCCGAGCACGTCGGCGGTCGAGAAGGGCACGACCTGGGTGTAGGCCCAGTTGGTGACCACGTCCTCCCACACGTCGGTGACCTCGAAACGCTCCGCCTCGGTCGCTCGCTCCCCTTCCTCGTAGGGCTCGAGCCACCAGCGGGCGTCCTCACCGGGGAGGGTGCCGGCGGCGATGGCGACCGTCGCGATCCGGTATGCCGCGAGCGCCTCGGCCCACAGGAGGCTGCGCAGCCCGGTCAGGAGCGCCACGTCGACGCGCTTGCCCTCGGGGATCTCGATGGGCCAGAAGCGACGCGATCCGGTCGGATCGACGAGGAACTGCACCTTGTTGGTCGTCGCGACCATGATCGAGTGCCGCGGCCACGCCTTCGCGCTCTTCTCGTAGATGTGCCGGAAGAGGTCGCGCTGCTCCGAGAGGAACTGCTTGACGCCCTCCGCCGTCGCCTTGGACAGGCTCTCCATCTCCGCCGCCTCGTAGCCCCACGTCGAACGGAGCTGGATCGGCGCGTTCTTGTCCCCGATGGGGATGGGCGAACTCCCGAACCACGAGTGCGTGAAGAGCGCCTGAAAGAAGGTCGACTTCCGGGCCCCTTGGTCGCCGATCAACACGAGGGCCGTGTCCACCTTGCAGCCGGGGTCCAGGGCTCGCGCCACCGCCGAGATCAGCATCCGACGGATGAACTTCTGGTGAAGCGCGTTGTCGGGGCAACCGAGGACCTCGGTGAGCACCTTGGCGATGCGCGGGGTGCCGTCCCAAGCCGGGAGCCCTTCGAGGTAGTCGACGACCGGGCTGTAGCCGTGGAGTTCTGCCACCGCAAAGAGCACCGGCCGCACGGTCTCGGGACCGAACTGCACGGCGTAGTTGTCGGCGAGCCACTCCACCGCCTGGGTGGTGAAGAGGGTGTCTGACGGGACATCCTTCTCGTGCAGCTCGACACGGTCCCCGAGCTTGTTCAGCCGAAGCCGGGGACCCCATCGCGGGTCGTCGCGGATGATCTTGAACGCGTTGGAGTGGCACGCCTTGGGCCGGCCCTCCTTGGTCGTGTCCAGCCCGAGCACCACGGCCGGGTGCGGCCCGCGCCGATCGATGGGCCAGTCCTCTTCGAGGGCGGCAGCGGCCGCACGCTCGGCGATCTCGCGTGCGACCTTGCGGCGCCGTGCCGTGTCGTCTGCGGCGGCCCTCTCGGCCCGCCCGTTGTCGACCCGCTCGATCTCGCGGTCCAGCGCCTTCTCGATGCGCTTGGCGTCCTCGGTGAAGCCGCGGACACGAAGGGCCCGAAGCCGCTGGCGGATGTCGCCGCGGTCGGTCTGCCGGGCGGCGCTGTCGAGGAAGTCGGGCGAGAGGAGCTCCTCGAGCACCCTCCCCTGCTCTCCGAGGTCGCCTGCGGTCACGCGCCGCACGGCCCGGTCGAGCATCGCCACGAGGTCGACCCCTTCGCCGTTGGGAGCGGGTGGCGTGTTGTCGGAGGGCGCGGGCGCCTTCTTCTCGGCACGCCGCCGCTCCCTCGCCGCATCCACCCTCGCTCGCAACGCGTCCGCATCCACGGGAGTCGCATTCACGAGGCCCTTCCCGAGGTCCCCGTCGTCCGCGACCACGTCGGCGATGTCTCTGTGCTTCGCCATCAAGCCCCCCCTACCAACGCGGACACGGACAACCGGCGAACGGGCCGCGCGCCCATCGCCTCGACGATCTGAAGAAGGTAGGCGTCGCCCGCATCGTCCTCGTCGACGGTCGCGACAACGTCCAAGGGCCGGTCAGGCCATCGGATGTCCGCGAGCGCCGGGAAGCCGCCGCTGGCGGCACCGAGCACCGCAATCCGTGCTACCGACTCACCCGTCGCCGCCCCGCGCCTTGCGTGCGATTGCTGCTTCCGGGCGAGCCAGGCGGAGGCGGAGAGCCAGTCGGTGATGCCCTCGCAGATGACGACTGCGAAGAGGTCAGGGTGCGCCTCCCCCCGAAGCAGCGCGAGGCCCTCGCGGTCCGCGAACAGGAGGCGGGTGCTGTCCGCCCCCTTCGCCCACAGCGTCTTCGGGAGGTCGTGTTCTTTCCCCGTGTCGCGGTCGGTGGCCGTCGGCGGGGTGCCGATCGCTCGCCCGTGCAGGTTGGCGGCGCGCCCATCTGCGGTCCAGCCGCGGGTGACGAGGCGCCAGGTGCGCGCACGTCCGAGGGGCCACCATGCGGGGAACGAGTCCCGCGCGTCCATCGGGTCGGGGGTGATGCGCGCGAGGTCGTCCTCTCGGATCTCGTAGGCGTAGCGGGCGTAGCCGCGGGCGCGGAGGAACGCGGCCGCCTCGACGCCCCGGGAGGTCGGGTCGAGCAGGCTGTCGACGAGCGAGCCGCAGCCGGTCCAGAAGGATCCGACCTCGCCCTCGGGGATCTGGACGCGCGGAGGCGCTGCCGCGATGGGGGGCGGAGGAGAGGGCCGCACCGGCGGCGGGCCTCCCTCACGGCCCGACGCGGAGCACCAACCCTGTGCCGCGAACCACGAGCGCACGTCAGGCCAACGGGGATCGCCAGCGGGGAGGATGCTGCCGAAGAGGCGTAGGCACACGAGGCCGATGCCGTTGCCGCTCATCGAGCACGCATGGCACTTCCACCCGAGGGTGAGCCCGATCGGGGGGCGCCGGTCCCCGCCACTCGTCTTCTCGGCGCCACAGGACGGGCAGGGACGGATGCCGTGCACACCCGCGCGCTTCTCGATGGAGTAGCCGAGGGCGACCGCCACTGAGGGGACGGCCACGTCCGACGCCTCCCGAAGCCAGCTCACGATTTCCCTCCCGCCCGATACCGCTTGACGAGCGCCGCGAGCCGCGGCCACGTGTCCACCTCGAGGACGACGAGCCCCGCCTTCGGGAGCGCCTTGCCGTCAGGGGAGCAGGCCACACCCAAGGGTCGGCCATCGCCATCCAGGCCCTTCACGAGCACGTGGTCCCGCGCGAGCACGTGACCGGCGAATCCCTTGTCGGCGATCTCGGGGCGGGCGCCGAAGAGGCTCACGCGAGCCCCCGCATCTGCCCGTAGATCGCCATGCACCCGGCCTGCGCGAGGCCGTCGTGCGGCTTCCGGTGCTTCCCGGGGGTCAGGTCGAGGGTCGGGAGGCGCGAGAGGGCAACGTGGATGGAGCGGGCCTTGGGGTCGTCGCCAGGCGCGTCCTTGAGCACCACACCCGTCCACGTGGTGGCCGCGGGGGTGATGACCGGCACTTCAAGCGCGGCGAGGATGCCACGCCACAGGCCCCAGCCCTCGCCGATCACCCGAGCGGAGCCCCGCCCCTCTCCACCGCGACCGGCGGCGAGCTCCAGAGCGGCGCCGAACCGCCCGTGTCGAGCGAGCAGGGAGCGAAGGCACCCGGCCATCCGATCGGGCGCGTACTTCCCGCCGACCAGCAGCTCCTTGGTGAGCCACGAGTCGACGACCTCGGTGCCGTCGAGGATGACGCCCGCGCCGTCCTTCCCGGGATCCAGGCCGAGCACCCTCACGACACGCTCCGCATGCCGTCAGGCTCACCCGCGAACAGGACCAACCACGTCCGCCACTCGGCGCCCGCGCGCCCGATCAGCTCCTCGTCGGTCACCGTCCACGCGAAGGCCCCGAACTTGGGGAGGTGCCACCCGTGAACGCCCGCCCGAAGCTGGGCGTCGAGCTCACGTTCGAAGAGCGCCCGCACCCAGCGGGAGATGGCGTCCCACCGGGCCGACGGGGTGGTCGCAGTGCCGAGGTCGTCGGCCGCGTCGTCGATGCCGGCGGCGATCTGCCGGGTGGACCGGATCGGGCCATGGAGAGCAACGGCCCACTGGCGGGCGGCCGGCGCAGCGGGGAACAGGTCGGCCCACAGCACGTCGGCCTGCTCTGGCTCGGAGATGGCGTCGTTGTGGTGCATCACGCCACCGCCCGGGGGCGGGCCTGCACGTCCGCCTTGAGCTGCGCGAGGCGGGCCATGGCGGCGTCGATCTCGGCCACGAGGCCGGCACGCTCACCACCCGTGAGAGCCTCGCCGCCGTCGCTCTCGGGGTCGGTGGCGTCCGCGACATCAGCCGCGAGGCGCCCGACGGAGCCGGAGAGGCCGGCAGCTTGGCGGAGGAGGTCTCGCCCGCCACCCGCAGCGCCGGGGACCTTCACGATCTCGCAGCCAGCGATCGAGGCAAGGTCCCCGAGGGCGGTGCTCGCGTCCATCGTCTTCTTGATCAGCTTGGCGAGCGCCCACACGGGCATCGCACGCTCACCGGACCTCCAACGGGAGACAAGGGAGGCGTCGACACCGCACACCCGCGCCACCCAGCCGTCGGTGGCCTCGGGGTGGGCGGCCTGGATCTCTTCGAGGGCGCGGCGGCCGGAACCGTCGCAGGGCAGGGCTTGGGACATTCAGAACCTCGATGCGGGAAGGGGCGTGCGTGTCATGGACTGGCGGTTGCCCATGACAGAGGGGCGGGCGACTCTGCTTGTGCCACCCCGAGAAGAACCGATGCGAACGAACATGCAGACCGACGCCCCGACCTTGAATGGCTGGATCGCCGCGTGTGTGCCCGTCGAGGTAGACGAGGCGCCAGTGCGCACGGTCGGGCCGTTGCGTACCGCTGTGCTACCGACCGGTACGCTGATCGTGATCGGGCGCGTGCGGAGATGAGCGCGCACGGCCTAGGCGGCCGCGGCTTCAACGCGGGCCCGAGCGAGAGTCAAGGCGCGGATACGAGCCTCCGCGCTCAAGTTCAGGGCCTCCGCGAGAAGGTCGAACTGAGCCATGGAGGTCACGCGCTTCCCGCGCTCGCCCTCCCAGAGGGTGATCGCAACGCGAGAGATGCCGGAGATTCGAGGATTGAGCCGATGGCACTCAGCAGCGAGCCGAGCGGCGGTGAAGCCGGCATCGATGCGCGCGGCTCGGAGGTACTGACCGAAGGACTCCATTCGTCACCACGTTTCTCACAGCAACATATCATGAGGTTGCGGTCAGCAACAGGGTACGGGTTCTGCGGAGAGCAAATGAACGAAGCCGTTGCGGAGTGGGTACGTTCGGTTCATGCGGCCCTGAAGGTTGCCGACACGCTGCTACCGCTGGCCGTGGAGTCTTTTGAGCTCGTTGTCATCGAACGAACCTCCGGTCCGCACCCGGGAGAGGGTGAGCGGGCCACCGAGGCGCTTCGGGAGGCCTTGGACTCCTACTTGATCGTGGCGCGCCTTCTCCGCCCCGTCATGGCAGGGGAGTCACCGAGCGTGCCTCCGGGGACGGAGCTGATGCTGCCTGTGGAAACGAAGTGGGGCAAACTCGTTCGTGGGCGGCTCATGGGCGATGCCGAGGCGCTCTTGTCCGAAAACGCCTCGGAACTCCTACTTCATGATGTCGAGCTCCAGGTTCAGCGTCTCCGCAGGATGCAGTGGCTCCTCAACATGGCCATCGTCCAGAAGTCGCACGAACCTCGCGATGTCTATCGGGACTTGGCCCTGTCGCTCCGCTCCATCCGGCAAGATGCGGGCCTTACGCAGGAGGAAATCGCTGTCGCGGTCGACATGAAGCGGTCGACCATCACAAACTTCGAGCAGGGGCACAGAAGGCCGAGCATCGAAGTCGCGGTGCAGTGGGCGGAAGCCTGTGGTTACGAGCTGGCCATCGAACTGCGCCCCCGCGGCACCCGCACGGACTGGGTGGACTGGAAGGATCCATCGCAGCGGGCGCAGGTAGCTGGCGCTGCCGCCCTCCTTCTTGATCCTGCCGCGTCGCATGGGCACCAAGCGATCGTCGATCTGGCCCGGGTGTATGACCGCCTTCCGCCCCACCTAAAGGCCTTCGTCGACAACGAGTTGCCGCAATGGCTTGTGCGTTACCACCCCTGGGCGACAACCGTGATGGCGGAGCGGTCGAAATTGTGAGACGAACAATGTTGCACTGAGCAACACCATGCGCTACCGTAGGCCGATGTTGCATGCAGCAACATGGAGGCCCGATGCCTGTCCCCATCCCCCCCCGCTTCCGCTTTCCCTTGACCGCCCACCTCGTCCTCACGGATCACCGGCTGGACGACGACCGGCGCCTCTACGACTGCAAGGACGGCGCGGCCCTCGCTTTCTCGGAGGCCACCGTCGACGCGAGCATGGACGCGTTGGAGCGGGTGCGTCTGCAAGGCGACGTCGACGACGGCAGCATCATGCCCGACGCCTTCGACGAGACCTTCGCCGACAACATGGCGGGCTACCGAAAGGGGCACCCGCTCCGGGTCTTGGTGGCCTCCCACGACGAGGCCGTAACCCTCGCCCAATGGGCCATCGGTGCTGACGAGGAGGGCGCCCGCCAGATCGTCGACGAGGCCCTCGCGCGCTGCCCCGAGCTGACCGGCGCCGTCGAGCCCCTCCCGCCCGCGCTCGCGGAGGTCCCCGCCCACCTTGCCGGTGGGGACCCGGATTGGGACGGCTCCGGGCATTGGCCCACCCTTCGGACGTGGATCGGTGACACGCTCGTCGCGACGGCCGACATGGACACCTCCGGGGCCCTGGCTCCACTCGCCCGCCTCCGCTCGCTCCTGCCGCGCATCGTCGTCGGCATGGAGGCCGGTGCCGATGTCACCGCGGACCTCGCCGAAGCAGGCAAGGCCGAGGCATCCGTTGGCGCGTTGAAAGAGTCGCTGGAGAGCGGGCCGGCGGCGATGCTCGTCTTCTACGCAGATCGGCTCGCGGAGCACGCCCGGTGGTCGAAGGAAGGACGTCCTCCAGTCGAAATCCTGCCCGTCCCCGAACTGGCGCCCCCGGTGCCGATCGTCGCGCGCGACCCCGATCCGGTCGTGAAGGCCATCGGCGCCTTGGTCACCCACATCGGACGCATGTACGCGGGTTCGCCCGAGACGCTTCTCGCCCTCGCCGCAGGCATCGAGGAGGGCCGCTCCCTCACGCTCACCGACCCGCCCGAGGATGACGGCGACGACCTCGACCTCCCCACCCTCGACGACGGCGGGGACGAGTCGTGGATGGGCGCGTGAGGCCCCCTCCCAAGGGCTGCCGGTTTGACACCCTCCGCGGCTGCGTCGGAATCGCCATCGTCGACGAGGAGGAGGGCGGCCACGCCTGCGACCTCTGCGGAATCTCCGTGCCACCCGGGCCCTTGGGTACCCTCTTGCCACCGGAGGGGGGAAAGAGCACCACCACCGACGTCATCCTCGCACCCTGCCCGACCTTCGACCTGACGGATGCGGCCCGCCGTGACCCTGCCCGGTTCGTGGCCGCAGTGACCCTCGGGGGTGACCTCGCCACCCGCATCGTCACCGACCCGTGGATCACACCCGAGATGCACGAGCTGCGCCCTGGCCTCGACCGTGCTGTCGAGCTCTGCATCGCTGTCGCCGATGACCTCCGGAGCAAGGGGCATGTCGAGCACGCCGACGGGATCCTCCGCACGCTTGGCGTCCTTAGACGCGCTGCGGGTCGAGCCCCATGAGCCAAACAACCTTGTCCGCCGACCCTGGCGGCTTCTCCACCCAGCAGGCCCCTCTCACGTTGCCCCACACGGTCATCCCGTGCACCCCCTCTGGCCGAGCCACCTACGCACGTCGCCTCGCTTGGCTCGCAGAGCACGGCGTCGGGGACGGAACGAAGCGGTGCTGCTGGAGAGATGGGTGCCCCTCGACGACGGCTCTGCTTGGCTGGCGGGGTTTGTGTCGCTGTCACGTGACCCGGGCCGGCGCCTTGAGGGTGACGGCGGAGTACCCGGTGCTTCAGCCCATGGCCGTTAAGCCGCGCTCCGATGGCGGTAAGTCGTGAGGCGCCGTCGCTCCCACCCTCCGCGCCTCGCCGTCCTGCTCCACCGGGACCTGGTCGAGCTCCGCGCGCTTGCCGCTACGCTGGCGAGGGCAGCGGATCGCACGCTCGCGGATTGGCACTACGAGGACGGAGCCGACCTGGAAACCGGGCTCGACGCGCTCAGCGACGCGACGTGCGCGGCCTGGCTCCCCGCACGACTGCCCGACGAAGCTGTCGACCTCCGGCACCTCGCCGCCCACGGTCCGAAGCACGCCGAACGGTGGGCGCGCGGACTCGGGGGGAAGGAACTCCACCAGCGTCACCGCGCCCGGAAGCACCAGCACCCGGCGCTCGCTGCCGCCGTCGCTGTGGAGGTCGCCCGCCGCATGGTCCGGGATGCGCCCATGGCGCGCGTGGAGCGGGTGGATGCCGGACGCGCGGGGAGCCTGCCATGAACATCATGACGAGCGACGGGGCGGAGCCCGAGACACTGGACACGGCGACGCTCGCCTCCGCGCTTCGTCGCCTGCTCGAAGCAGCGGCCGGTGACGGGCCGACGTCCGCGCGGCGCCAGCTCGGCGCCGACGCCCTGCTCACCCTCGCCGAGGTCGTGCGCCTGGTCCCCGGCCGAACCGATCGCGTCCGAGAGTGGGTCGAGGGGCACGTCCGCGCGCGCCGCGGGCCGACCCAGCCGCTCTATCGTTGGGGCGATGTCGTCTCCGCCATGCCCGCCGGGCCTCTGCCTGGGGATGACGAGGCGCCGCCGGCCCCTTCCACGCCGGTTCTCCGCGCCCCCTCCAAGCCCCTCTCTCCCCGCCGCGGCACCCGTCCGCGATCGTAGGATGCTGCGATGCCCCGCAAGCCCCAAGGTCCTAAGCGCCCCGACCCCATCCACGTCGGGAAGCACACCGTTCGCGCGATGGCGGACCCGCCCGACGCGGAGGGCCGCTGGCGGTGGCGCATCGAGTGGTACGTCGCCCGGAAGCTGAAGACCTACCCCATGGGCCGGATGCGGACGGAGGACGTGTCCGCCGCTGCCATCGACGCGGTCGCCCGCGGGTGCACCGGCGCACGCTCGCGCCCGTCGCCCGCGGGGACGGTGAAGGCGCTCCTCGACGCGTGGATCGCCGAGCAAGAGGCGCGGGCCGACCTCGCGCCCGGGAGCCTGGTGTCCTACCGCTACCGGGCGGAGCACCTCCTCGGCCACCTCGAGCACGTGCAGACCGACCGGATCGAGCGCGACACTCTCGCGCGGTACCGGGACGCGCGGATGCGCGCTGAGAACGCCTCGACCTACTATGTGCAGCAGGAGCTCACGGCGCTCGCGATGGCGTGGACCTGGGGCCGCGAGCACGGGATCGTTCCGGCTCGGGACCTCCCCCGCCTGACCATCAAGGTCGTGCCACGACGCGAGGGGAGGACCCCGAGCCCCGAGGAGATCCAGCGCGTGATCGAGGTGCTCGGGCAGGGCTCCGGCAGGCGCGCCCGCCGAGACGCGCCGGTGTGGCCGCGGATCGCCCTCGTGGTGCTGTGGGGCACGGGCTGCCGGATCGGTGAGCTCGCGGAGCTCTGCTGGCGGGATGTCGACCTGGAGGCCGGGGAGATCCGCTTCCGAGGGAAGGGCGGCCACATCCGCCGGGTGCCGGTGACGGCCGAACTGCAGGCGGAGCTTGAGGGATGGCGCCGCTTGGTGCTCGACAGTCGCATCGGCGCCCTAGTTGGCGAAGCTCTCGCCGACGCCATCGAGGACGATCGCGTCATGGGCGGGGCCGTGCGCTCGGTCCGCAACCTCGGCATCTACCTGCAGACGGCTTGCAAGGAGGCGAAGGTCCAGCCCTTCACGCCGCATGGGGTCCGTCGCGCCGTCGTCGATGCGCTCTTCCGGTCCGGGACCGACCCCGCAACAGAGAGCGCCCTCATCGGGCACGGGCCCACCGTGGCCCTCAAGTACTACAGGCGGCCGACGGGGGACGACCTCCGGGCTGCCGCCGTGCGGGCGGGCCTCGGGAGCACGGTTGCGGCGCTGGCGGGGCAGGTGCTTCCCATCCGGCGTACAAAGTGAAGACTTCGAGGCGGGCGCGCCGCAGATACAGCGGCCCATCGGCCAGTCGTTTCTATGGATTAGACGACAAGGCACGCTCCGCTGCCGTGTCCTCGATCCCTGGAACTTGCGCAGGAACCACGGTCTTCACCGTCGTGCCCACGCAGTCGACCAAGTCGTCCGACCACATCTTCTCGAACTCGTCCACAGCAGCGCTTGCGGCGTCGAAACCAGGCAGCATCAACGGCGCATAAGCATCGGAAAGCACAACCGTGCTCGCGAACGAGTGCCGCTGCCCTTCGGCTTCGTTCAAGAGGGCGAACATACGAGGAGCGATCAACATGTCCCTCGCCAGCACCTTGCAGGTGATGGTCGACCCCGTCGAGTTCGAGATCTTGAGTAGCGCCTCTCCGAGGGTGACCCGGGTGGAGGCAGGCATTTCTGGGGGCACGAGGTAACGGATGCGGACCTGTCGCGTCTTTACGACCTCTTGAAGGCCGGCAATGAGCGGCTCTAGTGCATCGCAACGCGCGCAAATGCTTACGATCTCGGCCCCGGAGAACGCGGACTCGTCCACCATTTCGCCGAGCGTCGAGAGCGACTCTTGACGATCCATCGAAGCGAGGCGCAGCTCGTACCCGCCCGATGAGGCTGCGTACGAGGCGAAGCCCGTGACAAAGAAGGCGAGGGAGATTCCCATGGAAGCGAGGACGAGCGGGTAGCGCTTTGCCCTTCGGGCGATGGTGCGGAAAACGGAAGGGCGTCGCCCTCGCATCTCGTCCACGACGGACCAGCCGGTGACGACGATTATCGCTGACCCTACGATGGACAGCCCGAGTCCGTAGTAAAGTGCTGCGTCTGACATTATCCAGTTCCTTCCGGGTTCTTTTTGCCGCCCGGCGTTTCTATAAGAACCAAACCAGCCCCCGTTCGTTCGCCGGCGGACCGGTCCCCCGCGCGGTGAGGATCCTCGGGATCAGCGAGCGCCGAGCCTCGAGCCTCGAGCAGAATTACGAGCTTCGACAATGTCGGCCCGAGGGTCTGGACGCGCTTGTCCTGCTCCTGCCGAAACTCCCGATCTCGCTCATGGTGGCGCGCCTCCTGCTCGCGAAGTGCGCGCTGATGATCTTCCGCATCCTTCCTAACCTGATGTTCGCGTTGGTGGCTTTCTTCCAGCTTAATTGAGCTGCGCTCCTGGGCTGCTTGGAGCTCCAAGCGGTAGCGATCCGCGTCTGCACGCGCCGCGCCGATCTCCTTCGCGGCCTCAGCCCGAAGAATCTGCAGCTCCGCTCGAAGCCCGATGGCTTCCTGTGCCGCCTCGGCACGCACCCGCTTGAGCTCTTCGCGCTCCCCGTCGAGCAACCCGAGCACGCGTTCATGCTGGGCCTCAATGTTCGCGGTGATTCGGAGGTGCTCTACCTCCGCCTGTTTCGTAAAGCGCTCATTCTGTTCCTTCGCATGCTCGCGATTGAGGCGTACCTGGTTGGCGATCATCCGGATTGCGAAAAAGAACGCCGTCGTCGTAAAGCCCACCTGAGCCGATGCCGTCATCATCTCCGGCGTCATCATGTCCAACAATCGGAACCCCGCTCGATCCGGGGGTCTACCACGGGTGCCGATCCGTCGGCAATGTACACCATGCTCGGTCAGGCGGGGGTCGCCGTCCTTACCGTTCGGTCACAGGCTCGTCATGATCTCGTCACCTTTTATTTCTGGGCCAAGCGGCTCCCGAGGCGCCTCGCCCGAATCCCGAGTTTCGGCACGTCGCCGTCCTGTGGACAGGAGGCTGGGCGGCGCCCGCGCGGGCGCGGCGCTGCCCTGGGAGGCACCACGCCTCATGCGATCCAGGGCCGGGGGTAGCCCCCAATGGGGTGGCCCACATAAGCCCGCCCTCCGCCCGTAGGGCGCCCGTAGGACACCCGGGCCGAATCGGGGGTCCCAGGGTCCTACGGAGTAGGACGCGCACCTCTACAACCCGCTTGGCATCTACATCGTAGCCCTGCGGTTCAGAAGTAGAAGTTCAACCCCATGTTCCCCTGCACCGCACCCGGGATCGTCAGGTCGTCGACGGGCTTGTTCAGGTACCCGGTGTACCGAACGTCGAAGTTGACCGACGCCTTCTTGCCGAGCCCGAGCTCGAGCCCCACGCCGCCGTGGGGGCCCCAGAGGGTGCTGTCCTCGGAGACGGTGGTGGGGCCGAGGCGATCCTCGACGTGGCGGCCGGTCACGGTGACACCGGCGAGCACGTAGGGGTTCACCTTGGTCCAGGGCATGCCGAAGAGCTGCACGGAGGCCTGGAGGGGCTGGTAGACGCGCTCGCTGCCCTCGTCCCACGTCTGGTCGTGGTGCATCCAGGACACTTCGAGCCCCACCGACTCGACCGGGCGGTAACGGGCCGCGATGCCGAGCCCGGCATCTCCGAAGCCGCCGCCACCCACGTTGTAGCCGCCCATGTAGGAGCCGCCGCGGATGCCGACCGCGAAGGTGCGCGCGCGGTCGACCTTGCGCACGGGCGCCGGGGCCTCGGCCGCGCGCTCCCCGCCGCCACCGCCGCCGTCGCGCTCGACGATGACGGTGTGGTGGTGCCCGTGGTGCCAGGGCGACGGGCCGTACACGAAGACGCCGTGGTACCAGTAGGCGTGGCCGGGGCGGTAGGGCCGGAACCAGCCGGTCGGGTGGTACCAGCGGCCGTGGCGGTTGTGCCGCGCGGAGGACCACGCGTGGTGCCGCGCGGCCGTCGCGCGGTGGTAGGTGGCCGCCGAGCGGTGGTGGGAGGCGGTCGAGCGCGCGGAGCGCACGGCCTCGTGGTGGCGGTCCGCCGAGGAGCGGCTGCCGTAGGTGGCGCGCTCGGCCGCCGAGCCCCCGCGCCCGTGGCGTTCGGTGGAGGCGCTCTCGTGGCGGTCACGCCCGTCGGCGCGGCTGGCCTCCCCGCTCCGGCTGGTGGCTTCCCCACGGCCGAAGGACTGGCCGCGGCTGGCGGACTCGCCGCGGGACACCGCGGTGCGGTCCGACGAGACGCCACGGAAGTTGGACGGGCCCGCCGCCGCTTCACGCGAGCCCGCTTCCCGCGAGCCCGAGGACGACGGACGCGCGGACGCGGCGCCCGGCGTGCCGGCGGTCACGCGGCGGGTGGTCGTGACCGAGGGGCGGACGCCCTCGTAGGTGCGCACGCCGCGCTCGCCCGAGCGCCCGTCGGATGACCGGGACGCCTCGCCGCGGCTGCCCTCGGTGCGACCCGAGCGGCTGCCCTCGGCCCCGCGGCTCCCATCGCGCTCGCCGGAGCGCTCGTCACGCCCGGCGTCGCTACGCTCGGCGCCGCCCCGCTCCGAGCCGCCCGAGCGCGGCGGCGGCGCCGACGAGGGGCCACGGCTCGCGCCTTCACGACGGTCACCGCTCTCGCGGCTGTCCGACCCGCCACCACGGCTGGCACCGGTACCACCCCGACTGCCGCTGGGGCTCGGACGCGATCCACCGCTCTTCCTGGCCTCCCCCTTGTTGGACCGGCCGCCGCTCGACCGACGGGCCGAGCGCTCGGCTTGATCGGGCGCCTCGGAGGAGAGGCCGGCCTCGAGCGTGATCGGGCCGACGGCCGCCGCATCGACGGGGGCGGCGTCGACGGGGGCGGCGAACGCGGCGGCGGGGAGGAGGAGGAGCGCGAGCGCGGGGGGGAGCAGCGAGCGGAGCATGAGGTCCTCCGGGATGGGGATCGACCGTACGGCTTGGTACGCGCGGCGGCCCGGTCCATTCGACACGAGCGCGTCAGCCGCGCCCGAATGCCTTCCTGAGCTCGACGATCAGCGCCTCGGGCACCTGGTAGACCCCTTCGCGGCCGGTCGCGCGGACGCGAACCAGGGGGCGATCCTCGGCATCCCGCTCCGACTGGCCCAGCTCCAGGGCGACCGAACGGCCGTCCCGGAAGCGCACCTCGAACCGGGAGCCCGTGGGGTCGAACCGCGTGTCGGCGGGGATGGCGGCCGCCCGGAACGTCGCGAGCGTGCCGACCGTGAACAGCGCCTGCTTCTGATCGGCGTCCATGTTCTGGGGCTGGGTGATGGCCCAGGCCGCGCCGTCGGCGGATTGTTCGAGGACGACGGTGAGCCCGCGGTCGACGAAGGCGACCGACGCCACGGCCTCGGGCTCGAAGCGCAGGATGCGGCGGTCGCGGAAGGCGTCGAGGGGCTGGGTCAGCGCGCGACCGATGACGGGGGCGGTGCGGAACACCTCGTCGCGCCCGGACACCCGCACGTAGGCGGCGCTGTCGGAGGCGCGGCTCCCGAGCGTGATCTCGTGCGTGGAGCCGTCGTCCAGGGTGAGGGTGGCCTGGGCGAGCGGCGCGTCGAAGCCGGCGCTGTAGTCCCGGTTGTGGATCTCGGCTGCGCGGATGCGGGCGAGGGCGCGGATGGTGCCGTCGACCGTCTCGGTGTCGACGCCGACCCCCGCTGGAAGCGAGGCCCCCGAGAGCCGCCATGCCCCCGGCGCGGCGCTCGCGCCCACGGGCTCCGAGGAGGAAGCGCCGCGCGTGAACCGGAGCACCTCCGTGCCGCGGGTGAGCGTGAGGCCGACCACCCGGGTCGCGTCGAGGTCGAGGGCGAGCTTGTCCCGCCACGCGGCGGCGGGGCGCGCGTACCGGGCGCGACCGCCGACATCGGCGCGGTAGACGACCTCGGCACCGGGGAGGCGTACGAAGGTGGACGGGCCCGCGGCGGTCTTCCCGACGACCACCGACGCGGCGGGGAGGTCCTGCCCGGTGACGTAGAGCTCGACGAGGAGGCCGTTCTGGTCGTCCACGCCGTAGTCCTCGTGGTTGCCGCCGTCGACGAGGGCGTCCATCGGGAGGCCCTCCGCAAACGTGGCGAGCACGGCCTGGAGCTGCGCGGCGTCGGCCGGGAAGTCGAGGGGCGTGACGATGCGCCACTTGCCGAAGTCGGGCGAGCTCGCGTCGGTCGACACGCGCTCCAGGCGAAGCTTCTCGATGGGGGTGGAGATCTGCACGACCGCCACGCTGTCCGCCGGCACGGCGGGGAGCGACGGGAGGGCCTCGATCACGGGCGGCGCGCCCGCGCTCCACACGTTGAGGACCGCGAGCAGGGCGACCATGGCGAGCAGCACGACGCTGCGACGGGTGAGCCTCACGCCTCCCCCCCGGAGCGGCGCGCGCGGCGGCGGAACCACACCTGGCGCGAGGCGCCGAAGGCGAGGAGGGCGAGCGGGCCCGCGAGCAGGTTGAACCCCTTCCACGCGAGCTGCTCGCTCGGGGAGGTGGCCGTGAGGGTCGGCAGGGTGGCCGTCTTGCTGCGGATGCCGATGAGCGACTCGTCCTGCACGAGCCAATCGCACAGGTTCAGCATGAACGTCAGGTTGTTGGCTACGAAGTCGGCCGACCCGCCGACGACGAGCCGGGTGGGGGCCCCCTCGACGAGCAGCGCGGGCTCCTCGACGTTGTCGTTCTCCGTCATCGGGGGGGCGTCCGGATCCGGGAGCGGCGTCGGGCGGGTCTCGAAGAAGGACCGCAACGGGCCCGTGAGCGTGACGAGCACGGGGAACGGCCCGCGCTTCTCGCTGGAGAGCACCCCGGTGAGCTGGGTGGGATCGACCGTCTTGAGGTCCTGTACCGAGCCCGAGGAGGCCGACGTGCGCGCGAGCACCTCGGCCTCGACGCCGGGGTCGAGCGCCTCGGCCACCTGGAGCGAGGACGTGAACGGGAACAACATCCCGTCGAGGCCGCTCACCAGCACGTTGCGTCGGGAGAGGTCGGTCACCCGGGGGATGAGCGCGTAGTTGACCTCCCGCGTGCTCTGCCGGTTGCCGACGCGCACGGGGAACCGCATCACGCCGTTCTGCACGCGGTCCATCACGATGTCGCGGTTGGCGCGGATGCCGTAGTGGCCGAGCAGCGGCTCGAGGCCGGAGCTCGTGCGGGTCGCGCGGTAGGTGCGCAGATCCGGGCGGGTGTGGGTGACGAAGATCGCCGCGGCGCCGCCCCGCATGAGGAACTGGTCGACCTGGTAGATCGCGCGGTCGGAGAGCGGCTTCTGCGGGCCGAGGACCAGGAGCGCGTCGACCTCCTCGGGGATGGCGCCCGCCCCACCGAGCGCGAGCGGCTGGAGCACGAATTTGCGGGAGAGCTGCTCCATCATCTCGCGGAGCGGGCCCTCGGGCTTGACGAGGTCGGGCTCGCCGTTGCCGGTGGTCCAGGCGAGGACCGGGGCGTCCTTCGGCTTCTGCTTCAGGCGGTGGATGGCCGAGGCGAGGTCGTACTCCAGCGCGGAGAGGTCGGTCAGGGCCGGCAGGACCTCCTGCTTGTCGACGTAGAGCAGCACCGCGCCGAGCCAGATGCGCCGCAGCTCGGCGCGGTTGGACTCGGTGACCTTCTGCTCGAGCGGGGTGAGCCCGTACTTCTGCGCCTCGGCGAGGAGCTCGGGGTCCGTGCCCGGATCGACCACGGTGATCTTCATCCGGCCGCCCGAGTAGGCCATCAGCTCGTCTAGCTTGTCGCGGATGATCTGCTCGTGGTTGTTGTAGGGCGCCGAGAGGCCCTTCGACAGCCACGCCTTGACCACGATCGGCCGATCGAGCGAGGCGACCAGCCGCTTGGAGGACTCGTCGAGGCTGTGGAGCCGGTCCTGCGTCACGTCGAGGCGGGCGAAGTGCTGGGATCCCCACAGGTTGGCGAGCACGACGACGATCAGCACCAGCGCGAGCTGGAGCCAGCTGTTCGCGAGGAGGTTGTTGCGCGCGGTCACGAGAGCCGGCGCCGTTCGAGGCTGAACACCGCGAGGTGGAGCGACGCCGCGGCCACCGACCCCCAGAACAGCAGGTTGCGGGTGTCGATCACGCCACGGGCGAGGTTGTTGAAGTGGGTCTCGAACGCGAGGTACTGCACGAGCGGGAGGATGGCGTTCGGCACCTTCTCGAGGAAGAAGCCCATCGCGTACGGGAACATCCCCACCACGAGCGCGAGCAGGAACGCGACGATCTGGTTGCTCGTGAGCGACGACGCCGCGGTGCCGATGGCGGCGAGCGCCCCGCCGAGCAGCAGGAGGCCGAGGTAGCCGCAGATCGCGGGGCCGAAGTCGAGGCCGGTCTCGGTGAACACGCGGACGAGCATCGGCGGGGCATCGGCCGCGGCGATCGCGGGGGTGCCCAGCCACGCAAGCGTGAGCGCGTACGGGATCGTGGTTGCGATGGCCACCGCCACGAGGCCCATGGCGGCGAGGTACTTCCCTGCCACGAGCTCCCCCTCGGTGATCGGCAGGGTGACGAGGATCTCGAGGCTACCGGTGCGACGCTCCTCCGCGAACAGGCGCATCGTGATGGCGGGCACGAGGAGCACGAGGAACACGGCCGCCCAGAAGAACACCCCGCGCAGGGACACGGTGCCGTTGGCGAACAGGTCGTCGAACCAGAGCGCGAAGCCGCCGACGAGCACGACGTAGACGGGCACGACGAAGTACGCGAGCGGCGAGTCGAAGTACGCCCCGAGCTCCCGGCGGGCGATGGCGAGGACGTTCGTCATGGGTCCGGGGGCTTAGCCGTTGTCTCCCGGGAATGCATCGCCGGCCACGGCCAGAATCTGTCCGGATCAGTTCCGCGCGAGGATCGACCCGGTGCTCATGTCCAGCGCCGGCGTGGTCCCGGTGTCCGCCAGGATCGCCGCGGCGAGCTGCTCCACGCCGGGGGACAGCACCGTGAAGTGCGTGCGACCGGGGACCAGGGCGTACGTCACGGGGGCCGCGCCGACACTCGCCATCAGGAGCTGGATGCTGTCGTCGTTGCCCCCGTCGGCGCCTTCCACGATCCACGTCGGGGTGGTCAGCCGGTTGACGTGTGCGTACGGGGCGCGGGCGAACCACTCGTCCTGCGGCGCGTCCTCCGGGAGACAGACCCCGTAGTGCCGAACGTCGGCGATCGGTCCGAACGCCACCGCGGCGCGAAACACCGAGGAGGACTCGGCGACGAGCACCGCGAGCGTGCCCCCGGTGCTGTGCCCGGCCACGTAGATCCGCTCCGGGTCGACGTCCGGACGCGCAGCCAGCCACTTGCCGGCGGCGATGAGGTCATCGACCTCGCCGAGCAAACACTCGGGCTGCCCCGGGTTTCCGTTCCACCCGCGGAGGCTCGCGTACATCTGCACGATGCCCGCCGAGCGGATCTGGCGTGCCGACTGGTCGTTGGCCCGTGGGACGAGGTCCCACGCGCTCTCGTCGATCCCCCAGTTGAACCCGCCCTGGACCCACAGGACCGCGGGCCGCTTCGCGCCCGGCCGGACCGGGGTCACGTAGGCGGCGTTGTCCCCGAGGGGCGCCGGGTAGCGCACGAGCTCGAGCTCCCCCTCGGGTGGGGTGGGTGGCACGTTGGCGGTGCCTTCCTGGAAGATGGTCGTGCGCAACTTCGCCCGCACCTCCACGAGCGAGGGGGACGCCGGCGCCGACGCGACGACGGGCTGCTCGGCACGGTCGGGCACCGGAGCGACGACCTCCGCGCCGACGGGCGCCGGAACGGCGGCCACCTCGGGAGCACCGAACGAACAGCCCAACAGGACGATCGGAAAGGCGATCAAGCCGACACCCACGCGTGCGCGGGGCTATCCGTCTCCGTCGCGAAGCGCATCCCGAGGACACGCGCGTACGCGCCAGGGCGCGGGGGCAGGCCCCCGCCGGGGCGTTGCGGGGGGCCGTGCCCCCTGCCCCAAGAAAACCCGCCCCGAGCCCTACTTCGCGACCGCCGGCTGATCCCCGTGCGCCGCGTTCGGCACGATGTCGATCGCCTCGTGGCGGGCCCAGAGCCGCGCCTCGTCCCAGGTCGCGGGGGACTTGATCTCGTGGGTGAGCACGGTGCGGGCGGTCTCGAAGAAGCCCTCCATCGTGCGGAACATGAAGCTCGTGTCGATCCAGCACGCGCGCATGCACCCCTCGCAGCTCCCCGCCTCCAGCATCCGCTTGCGTTCGTACTCGATCGACTTGAAGTAGGTCTCGAATTCGGGGTCGAGGATGTGCTTGTGCTGGTGCTCGGTGCGGTGGCAGATGGCGAACTGGCCGTTCGGCGACACGCTGAAGTAGAGCCGGCCGGCGTCGCAGCCCTCGGCGGGGAAGCGCCCCGTCTTGAGGTACATGCGCGACGCTTCGAGGTAGGGCGTCGAGTTGAGGATGGGCCAACCCGCGTTCTTCATCTCGATGAGCGTGTCGTACGCGGTGTCGATGCGGGCGAGCACGTCGTCGGCCGAGTCGGTCGTGTTGAGCCCCATCTCCGGGCGGTAGCGGATGAACCGGGCCTCCCAGTTGCGCACGCCGGCCTTCGCGTCGGCGAGGAGCTCGACCGGGAGGAAGCTGATGTGGAAGCCGAGCTCGCGGGCGAACCGAACGAGGTCCGGCAGCTCTTCGAGGTTGAGGTTGGACACCACGCAGTTGATCGTCGGCATGCCGCTGGTGCCGTCGAGCAGCTTGCCGACGGTGGTCATGGACTTCACGGCCATGTCCCAGCTGCCGTCCATCTCGCAGATGTAGTCGAAGCGCGCGGGGTAGAGCGAGTCGAGCGAGATCGAGAAGTTGTTGACGCCGTAGTCGACCGTCTTCTTGAGGCGCTCCTCGCTGACACCCACGCCGTTCGTGAGCACGCGCACGTTGAGCCCCACGTCGACGAAGCGCTTGGCGGCCTCCTCGAGGTAGTTGCACGCGTAGGGCTCGCCGCCGCCGATGGAGAGCTGCACGACGCCGAGGCGGGCCATCTTCGCGGCCATCTCCTCGATCTGCGGGATCTCCAGCTCCTCCTTGCGGTTTCCGTACCGCCAGATGCCGCACATCTTGCAGGTCAGGTTGCAGCGGTGGGTGATGCCGAAGTGCGCGTAGACGGGCACGCGCCGGGTGACGAAGGCCTCGGCGATGCGGGCGTAGCCGGGGATCTTGAGCTTCATGCGGCACCTCGGCGGGGGACGCCGGAGCCCGGCGCCGGGGGGGAGCGAAGCGACTTCGCCCACTCCACCAGCGTCGGAGCGTTGAGATTGTAGAGGTAGTTGTACTCCGTGAGAGCCGTCGAGGTGCAGGCTCGGCACGGGTTGTCGCGCAGATGGTCGAACGCGGCGACGAACCCGCCGTCGCGCACGTTGCGGCCCACGAAGCCGCCCGCCAGCAGCGAGCAGGGGGTGACCGTGCCATCCGGCATCACGGCGCAGTAGAGCTGGCCGGCCATGCAGTGGAGGTCCTCCTGCGGCGCCAGGGAGGTGGGGCGGGCGTAGTCCTTCCACGCGAGCAGGTAGCGGAGGTACTTCTCGCTCGGGCCGACGCGACGGCCGGCGAGGCGGGCCTCGAGGAGCCCGCGTAGGCACTTACGGAGGGCGGCGTCCTCCGGGGCGAGCTCGGCCGCGCGCGCGGGGCCGAGGTAGGGCCGGCGCTGGAGGACCTGGAAGTCGGCCACGAAGCCGTACCGGTCGGCGAGATCGAGCACCACGTCGACCTGATCGAGGTTGTGGCGGGTGAGCGTGGTGATCGTGTGGAGGTCGACGCCGCGTCGCGACGCCTCCTCGATGGCCGCCATCGCCTTGCCCCACGCGCCGGGCTCGCGGTTCTGGTCGTGCGCGGCCTCGCCTCCGTCGAGCGAGATCATCAGCCGCCCGAGCCCGGTGAGGGCGTCGGCGAGCGCGGGGTAGCGGTAGCCGTTCGTCTCGAGCGTGGTCCACATGCCGTGGGCGGTGCACCGCTCGACGATGGCGGCGATGTCGTCCCGCACGAGGGGCTCCCCCCCGCCGATGCCGACGCGCACCGCGCCCGCGGCGGCCATCGCGTCGACGAGCTCCATCATCTGCTTCGTGTCGAGCTCGGGACGACGCTGCAGTGGCAGCGCGCAGTAGGTGCACAGCGCGTTGCAGCGCGTCGTCACGAGCAGGGTGACCGAGAGCGGCATGCGATGCCCGGTGAGGCGATAGCGGGCCGCGCCCACCCCGCTCTTGAGCAAGGCGCCGCCCTTGTTCACCGGCTGACCTCGAGGCAGGCCGAGCGCACGGCCTCGACCATGTGGTCGAGATCGTTCGTGTCGAGGTTCGGGTGCACCGGGAGGTGGACCTGCTCGCGCTTGACCGTCGCCGCGTTCTGGCAGAGCCGCCGGTAGGCCGGGAACAACTTGTGGTCCGAGCAGTCGTTCATGTAGCCGAACGTCGTGTCCACCCCGCGCTTGAGCAGCGCGCGCATGAGCGCGTTGCGCTTCTGGTGGTGCACGACGAAGCTCATGTAGATGGGCTCGGCACCCGTGGGGTAGGTCGGCACCGTGAGGCCGGGCACGTTCGCGAGGTGCTCGTCGAGGTAGCGCCCGTTGCGGACGCGGGCGCCGTTGAGCGCCTCGATGCGCTCGATCTGCTTCATCCCGACGGCGGCCTGCACGGCGCGCGGGCGGTTGGTCCGGAAGCTCTTCGGGACCTCGGCGTAGAGCACCTCGGGCTCGCCGAAGCGGTCGTGGATCGGGTCCTTCCCGAGCAGGCCGCCGAGGCGGATCGCCTGGTGGAGCGTGAACGGGTACACGAGCGGGTGGGTGGCGACCATCATCGCCAGGCCGGTCACCGCCTCCTTCCTCGCCTTCTTGAAGTCGGCGGGCGTCGACGTGTCGATCTCGTTGCGGACGTAGGCGGCGATGGCGTCGTCGTTCGTCGTGATCATCGCGCCCGAGAGCGTCGTGATGTTCTTGGTGAGGCCGAAGGTGTAGTAGGCGGCGTCCCCGAGGTTGCCGACGCGGACGCCCTTGTACTTTGCGCCGGTGGACTGGGCACAGTCCTCGATGACCTTCACGCCGTGCTTCCTGGCGATGGCGTTGATGGCGTCCATGTCGCAGGGGGTGCCGTAGAGGTGCGTCGGCACCACGGCCTTCGTCTTCGGGGTGATCGCCTTCTCGAACTCGGCGGGGTCGAGCACGTGGGTGGTGAGCCCGATGTCGGCGAACACGGGGCGCACGCCCGCGGTGACCGCCATGGACGGGATCGCGAAGTAGGTGAGGCCGGGGATGATGACCTCGTCCCCCGGGCCGATGCCCATCGCGCGGAGCAGGAGGTAGAACGCGTAGCGCGCGCTCGGGGTCATGATCGCGTGCTTCGCGCCGATGTACGAGGCGAACTCCTTCTCGAAGCCACGGACCGCGGGCTCGTCCTCCGGAGGAACGGCGAGGAAACGCGCGGCGATCAGCGCCTCGGCGGGCGAGAAGCTTGGGCTGAAACGAGGGATCCGACCGAAATACATGGCTGCCTGGGACGAGTGCGCGCCCTCTACCGAGTGCGGCGGGGATCTTCAAGCTACACTGCACCCGAGGGTACAGGGCACCTCCCCACCTGTCGCGTATGCGGGCGCACACCCAGGAGAGAGCGATGCGGGCGCGCGCCCTCCCGGTTTCGTCGATGTTCCCGATGCTGGGGGCCCTCCTCGGGTGTACCGACCCCGGCGCTACCGAGGCGCCCTCCCCTCCTTCGGTGATCGTGATCGTGCTCGACGGCGTGCGGACGGACGAGTTCACGAGCACGACCCGCTCGGACGTGACCGGCACCACCGGCGAGGCCTTTGCCGCCGAGACCTGGGCCACTGTCGCGCCCGACGCCACCGTGGTCCGCGCGGCCCGGAACGACGGCGTCACCATCACCGCCCCGGCCCACCTCGCGCTCGTCACTGGGCAGGTCGAGGCGTTCGCCAACTTCCCGGTCGACCGCGCGATCGGGCCCGGCCTCTACCGCCCCACGCTCCCGACGCTGTTCGAGGCGGCGCGCGACCAGCTCGGCCTCCGCGCGGAGGAGGTGCTGCTGCTCTCGAACACCGAGCTGCTCGCGCCCCTCGACCGGAGCCTCTACCCGGGCGCGGGGCGCGGGGCGGCCGCCGACGAGGTGACCGACCCCGAGACCGGCCTCCCCGTCGGCGAGGACGGCCCGGTCCTCGAGGCCCTGCTCCGCCGCGTCGAGACGCTGCCGCCCCGGCTCGCGGTCGTGAACCTCCACGACGTCGACCGCGCGGGCCACTACGGGGAGCCGGAGGACTACGCCGAGGGCGTGGTCGACGTGGACGAGCAGCTCGCGACGTTCTGGGAGGGCGTCCAGAAGGCACGCCCCGCCTATGCCGAGAGCCTGCTGCTCGTCGTGATCGCGGACCACGGGCGCCACCGCCACGACGACGACTCGGGCTGGCGCAACCACGGCGACGCCTGCACCGGCTGCCGCGAGGTGCCGCTGTTCGTGGTCGGGGGTGGGGTCGATGCCGGGCGGGTGCTCGACGAGACCGTGTCGCTGGTCGACCTGGCGCCGGCGCTCGCCGCGCACCTCGGCGTGACGCTGCCGTGGGCCGAGGGCCTCCCGAGCCCGGCGCTGTTTCCGGGCTTCGACCAGTCGGCACGCTCGGGCGAGGTGTCGGTGGCGGCGGACGGCGCGCTCGTCGCGACGCAGGGGTGGCTCGACGACCCCGAGCAGCGGAGCGAGGTGCGGGTGGGTGTCGGAGGGGAGGCGGGCACGACCGTCTCGACCGCGGGGGTGTACGCCGCCGAGGCGCCCACCGTGCTCGACGGGGCGACGGGAGGGCGGGTGTGCTTCCGCGAGCTCGCGTTGGAGCCGGTCGACGGGATGTTGCCGTGGGTCGCCCGCTGCCTCGCCCGGACCGGGGACACCTGGGCGGACATGGGGTTCCCGGACGCCGAGGTGGCGCCCTTCTTCGCGGCCGCGCTGGCCGAGCGGGACGGCGTGACCTGGGCCGCGTGGCCCGCGAACCCCCGGGGCGGCGGCGAGGCCGGGGTCGACGGGCGCGTCGGCCTCGCGGTGGCGGGGTGGACGGAGGGCGTCGGCTGGAGCGATCCGGTGCTCGCGGGGGCGATCTTCCCGACCGACGCCGCGATCGTCGCGACGGACACCGGGCTCGTGGCCGCGTTCGGCACGAGCTTCGGCGATCCGGACAGCCGCTACACGCGCCACGTTCGCGTCGTGCCCGTCGCGATCACCGACGGGGCCGCGGCGCTCGGGGAGGAGACGAACCTCACGCTCGTGGGGCTCCTCGGGGAGGGTGCGCGCGTCGAGCGCCCCGCGCTCACCCGCGACGGCGGCGTCGTTCGCGTCGCGATGCTCGGCATCACCGAGGCCGGCGTGACCGTGGCGGCGTCGTCGAGCGAGGACGGCGGCGTGACGTGGAGCGGCGCGGTCGCGCTCCCCGAGGGCGGCCTCCCCTTCCCCCACCTCGCGCCCGCCTGGGACAGCGCCGAGGTCGTCTGGGGCACCCTCGTCGGGGAGGAGGCGCGCCTCTGCCGGGCCGCCCCCGGCGCCGCCGAAGCCCGGTGCGTGGAGGTCGGGTCGGCACGCCTCCAGCGCTTCGTCGTGGCGGATGGCGTCGCGATCGTCGTGCGAGATGCGGGGGTCGGCGCCTGGGAGACGGCCACGCTGAGCTGGTGATCGCGCAGCCCTCGGGCGGCGGCGTCGTCGGCCGGTGAGCCTTCGTACGTGAAACCAGCGGGTGGGGAGGCTAAGATCGGCCCATGGCCGTCCTCGACATCCTCACCGTGCCGAACCCCGTCCTGACGCGCAAGTGTCGGCTCGTGGGCCCCGACGAATTCACCGACGGGCTCCGCACGTTCATCTCCGATCTCGCCGAGACCATGTACGCCGCCCCCGGCGTCGGTCTAGCCGCGCCCCAGGTGGGCGATCTCCGCCGGATCATCGTGGCGGATCCCGGCAACGCGAAGCGCGAGGAGGACGGCAACGGGCGCCCCCGTCGCCCCCGCTTCGTCGCGATGATCAACCCGGTGATCCTCGAGTCGAGCCGCGACAAGATCCGCTGGGAGGAGGGCTGCCTCTCCGTCCCCGAGTTCAACGAGGACGTGGATCGCCCGCGCCGCGTGCTCATCCGGTGGCTCGACGAGCACGGAAAGCAGCAGCAGGGCTGGTTCGAGGACTACGACGCGGTCGTGGTCCAGCACGAGATGGACCACCTCGAGGGCACGATCATCCTCGACAAGGTCTCGCGCCTGAAGAAGAGCCGCTACCTGTCGCGCCGCACGAAGGTGCGGAGCCGGGACGAGCTGCTGGTCGAGTAGAATAAGGGGCCGCGCATGAAGCTCGCCTTCTTCGGCACCCCCGCCTTCGCCGTCCCGACCCTGCGCGCCCTCCTCGACAGCGAGCACGAGGTGGCGCTCGTCGTAGCGCAGCCCGACAAGCCGGCGGGGCGCGGCCAGACCCTCCAGTCGCCGCCCACCATCGAGCTCGCGCGCGCCCGGGGCGTGCCCACCCTCCAGCCGGCGAAGGTCAAGACCGGCGAGCTCCCCGAGACGTTGGAGGCCCTCGGGCTCGACGTCGCCGTGGTCGTCGCGTACGGCCGCATCCTGACGCCACGGCTGCTCGCGGCGCCGCGCCTCGGCTGCATCAACGTGCACGCGAGCCTGCTGCCGCGGTGGCGCGGCGCCGCGCCGATCCAGTGGGCGGTGCTCGCGGGGGATGCCACCACGGGCGTCGCGACGATGCAGATGGCCGAGGGGCTCGACACCGGGGACCTCCTGCTCGTCGAGCAGACGCCCATCGGGCCCACCGAGACTGCCGGGGACCTGTTCGTGCGGCTCGCCGAGCTGGGCGCCCCGCTGCTGCTCCGCACGCTCGCCGAGCAGCCGCGGCCGATTCCGCAAGACGACGCCGGGGTCACGCTCGCGCCGATGCTCACGAAGGAGCACGCCCGCCTCGACTGGACCCGCCCGGCCCGCGAGCTCGACTGGCAGGTGCGCGGGCTCTCGCCGTGGCCCGGCACGGTCACGACGTTCCGCGGCGAGCCGCTCAAGGTGCTGCGCGCCCGGCCGGTCGCGGGCCAGGGCGATCCCGGCACCTTCCTCGACGGGCCGGTGGTCGCCTGCGGGGAAGGCGCCCTCGAGCTCCTCGAGGTGCAGCTCCCCGGCAAGAAGGGGGTGCGCGGCGTGGACTTCGTGAACGGGAGCAGCGTGAAGCCGGGGGAGAGGCTGGGGTAGCGGCGGGGAGCGCGGTGGGGTCGCGGTGGGGTCGCGAGAGAGAGCGGCCTCGGACGTCCGCTTTTCGAGGGAGAGTCGCCTCGAATGTCCGTGTCTGCGCTGTAGCCACGGGTCGCGGAGCCGGGCGTCACGGACCAAGCCTGCTTTTCGAGGGGCGAGTCGACGCGCGCGCGCCAAATTTCTGTCTCCGAGGGAGGATTCCGGACGTCCGGGTCGGCTGTGAAGGAAAAAGCGGACATTGGAGGGGGCTCTGCCTCGTCGTTCAGCGCGACGATCGTGACGTACACTGCGCCCCGAGACGTTCCACCAGTCGCGACGGCCAGATGCTCCAGATCGAGATCGCCGCGATGAACGGGGCCGACACGTGGGAGCGCGCGCTCGACGGCGCCTGGAGGGCCGCCCGCGCCTCCGCCCCCGAGGCCGCCCCGCCGGTCCCCGAGGCCGCCGCCGAAGCGCCTCCCGCCACGCCGTGAACGGCCACCGGACGCGCGTGAGACGCGCCGCCGGGGCCGTCTCAGGCTAAAGGGCGTCGCCCGCAGGAGCGCCCATGTCCGACCGCCCCCTCGTCGCCCCGAGCATCCTCTCCGCCGACTTCGGCAACCTCGCCGCCGACATCCGCACGGTCGAGACGGCCGACTGGATCCACGTCGACGTGATGGACGGGCGCTTCGTGCCGAACATCACCATCGGGCCGCTCGTGGTCGAGGCCGTGCGCCGCGCCACGAAGCTCCCGATCGACGTGCACCTGATGATCGTGGAGCCGGACCGCTACGTCGCGGACTTCCGCAAGGCCGGCGCCGACTGGATCAGCGTCCACGCGGAGACCTGCCCGCACCTCGACCGGTCGATCCAGGCGATCAAGCAGACGGGCGCGAAGGCCGGGGTGGTGCTCAACCCGCACACGCCCGAGTCCGTGCTCGACTACGTGCTCGAGGAGCTCGACCTCGTGCTGCTCATGACGGTCAACCCCGGCTTCGGCGGCCAGTCGCTCATCGAGCGGGTGTTCCCGAAGATCGAGCGCGTGCGCGAGGCGATCACCAGGCGCGGGCTCGCGACGCTCGTGGAGGTCGACGGCGGCGTGAAGCCCTCGAACGCCCGGCGCTTCGTCGATGCGGGCGCCCACGTGATGGTGGCGGGCTCGGCGGTGTTCGGCGCCACCGATCGCGCCGCGGCCATCCGGGCGATCCGCGGCGAAGGGTGATCCTCCTCGCCGTCGCCTGCACCGCGCCCGCGGTGCCCGACGTTCGGGACCCGGGCGGCCCCGGCGACTCCGGCAGCCCCGTCGACTCCGGCGCGGACAGCGGCGAGCGCCCGCAAACCGACACCTTCCCCAGCTTCTACGGCGCGGTGCCGAAGAACCTCCTCGTCGTGTCCGTCGACACGTTCCGGCGCGACCTGCTGACCCGCTACGGCGGCGCAGGGCTGGCCCCCTTCCTCGATCGCATGGCGGAGGAGGGCGTGGCGCTCGACGCCCACCGGAGCTGCTCCAACTGGACCTTTCCGGCCGTCCTCTGCTTCGTCCACGGCGCCGGGAACATCGACGCCGGCTACGCCCCCGACCTCCACGACCCCGACAACGCCTGGGCGCCCGACTTCCCGCCGACGCTCGCGTCGCGCCTCGCGGGCGCCGGCTGGGGGACGATGCTGGTCACCTCGAACGGCTGGTTCTCGGCGGATCGCAACACCGACGTGGGGTTCCAGAGCTCGGAGCGCCCGGACGATCGCCGCACCACGAGCGTGTTCGGCGTCGGGCTCGACCGCCTGCGCGAGGCCGACGCGGCGGGGACGGACCGCTGGTACCTCCACCTGCACGTGAAGGAGCCGCACCCCGCCTACGATCCGCCCGACAGCTACCTCGCCGGGCTCGAGGGCCTCGCGCCGGTGGATTTCGACCTCACGATCTTCGACGAGCACTACGACGCCGGGGACGCATGGCCCGCGATGACCGAGGCGGAGCGCGCCCTCCTCCTGCAGCACCTCCTCGTGCGGTATCGCGGCGAGGTCCGGTGGATGGACGATCAGCTCACCACCGCCTTCCTCGCGCTGGAGCAGGGCGGGTGGCTCGACGACACGCTGGTCGTGTTCTGGTCCGACCACGGCGAGCAGTTCTGGGAGCACGGCGAGCAGACCCACGCCTACGGGCTCAACGCCGAGGAGAACGACGGGATCGCGTTCTTCTGGGCCAAGAACATCGTGCCGGGCACGTGGGAGGGCACCACGTCGCTCGTCGACCTCGCGCCCACGGTGCTCTCGCTCTTCGAGGTGGAGGGCGACGCGTCGATCACCGGCCTGCCTGTCGGCGAGGCCCCCGCCGACCGCGCGCTCGACTTCCTGGCCGTGGGACGCCTCGGAGCCGTGCAGTCCGTGGTGCTCGACGGCTGGAAGCTCGTCTACCGCTGGAACACCGGACAACGCTGGCTCTACGACCTCGCGAACGATCCCGCGGAGCAGACGGACCTCTACGAGCCGAAGCACCCGCGCGCGGTGGCCCTCGAGGCGATCCTCGCGCCGCGGGTGGAGGCGATGCGCCCGCTCACGACGCGGTACACGCCGCTGTAGTGGATTCGGGCGCGCGACCAATCGCGCCCCCGTCCACACCGTTGGAATCGCATCCCCGATGTAGTTGCACCGGGGGCCCCGACGGGGCACGCTGGCGCGCCGATGTCCACCCTCCTGCTGAGCCTGCTCGCGATGGCGGTCGCGCCCCTCGCCGACCGCGCGTTGCGGGTGCGGCCACGGGCCGCGGGGTTCGCCGACGGGCTCGTGCAGGTGGTCGTCGGCGGCATCCTGCTCGTCCACGTCCTGCCGTTCGGGCTCGCCGCGGCGGGGTGGCCCGCCCTGTTCGCGCTCGGCGGGGGCGCGATGGTGGGCGTCGTCGCGCACCGCGTGCCGGGCGGCGAACGGTCGGCTGGCGCGCTCGCCGTGCTGGCCCTGCTCCTCCACGCGGGCATCGACGGCGCCGCGCTCGCCTCCCCCGACGCCCACGGGCACGCGGGCGAGGGCCTGCTCGCGTGGGCGGTCGTCCTGCACACGCTCCCGGTCGGGCTCGCGACGTGGCGCATCAGCCGCCAGCGCGCCGGGCGTCGGTTCGCCGTCGGGCTGCTCGTCGCCACGGGCGCGGTGACGACAGTGGGCTGGCTCGCGGCGGACCAGGTGCTGTCCGGCGCATCCCCCGCGGTGCTCGGCCTCGCCCAATGCGCCGTGGCCGGGGCGCTCCTCCACGTGCTCGGCCACGTCGGGGAGGGCCTGCCGCGGCGCCCCGCCGGGTGGGGCGGGCTCGTGGGCGTCGGCATCGTCGTGCTGCTCGCGTACGGCGAGCCCCCCTCCGAGCCGCACGCCGGCGAGCTCGGCGCCGGGGCGGCCCTGCTGACCCTCGCGCTCGCGTCGGCGCCCGCGCTCCTCCTCGGGTACCTCGCCGCCGCCGCGCTCCACGCCTTCGCGCCCCCGCGCGTCACCGCGTTCCTGGGCGCCGGCCGGGGTCCCGCCGCCGCGGCCGACGGCCTCCTCGCGCGCGTCGGCGCCGCCG
>JAKFCH010000401.1:0-3202 GCA_036676765.1 Deltaproteobacteria bacterium | reverse complement strand
AGCCCGACGGGGCCGCGTCCGCGCGGGCCCGGCGCGCCCAGAAGTGGTCCGCAAAACGACGAAGGCCCCCCGGCAGCACCGGGAGGCCCTCACACGATCATCCGCCGATCAGACCGGCGCGGTGCGGCTCGACGCGTTCAGCAGCTCGAGCTTGAGGATCGAGAGCGCGCCGTTCGTGAGGCGCTTGAGCTCGGCCGCGGAGGCGAGCTGGCTGGCCGCGCGGGCGACGAACTTCGGCCGCAGGTAGAACTTGCGGTGGGCGATCTTGAGGAGCTCGAGGATCTGTGCCTTGGTGAGGTGCTCCTCCCACGAGGCGGGGACCTCCACGCCGCAGAGCGGGTCCTTCATCATGCGGTCCCAGCAGTCGGCGGGGAACAGGCCGAGCTTGGCGCCCTCCTCGAACGACTCGGTGCCCGGGTAGGGCGAGAACACCGCGAACACGGCGTAGTCGGCGTCGAGCTTGATCATCTCGTCGATGTTCTTGACGGCGTCGTCCATCGTGCGCTCGTGCGGCCCGGCGAGCATGATGTACGCGACGCTGCGCACGCCCTCCTCGCGGCACCACTTGAAGACGCGGTGCACGTCGTCCGTGTCGCAGTGCTTGCCCCACTTGTCGAGGCCCTCGTTGTTCGCGGACTCGACGCCGAAGTGGATCTTCGTGCAGCCGGTCTCGGCGCAGCGGCGGATCTGCTCGCGGGTGGTGCCGGCGATCGTCGTCTTGTAGCCCCAGTTGAACTTGAGGCCACGGCGCTCGATGCCGTCACAGAACTTCAGCACCCACTGGCTGTTCGGGGTGAACAGGTCGTCGATGAAGTGGGTCTCGGTGATGCCGAGGGAGACGCAGTGCTCCATCTCGTCGAGGATGTTGTCGATGTCCCGCATCCGGTACTGCTTCTTGTAGGTGAGGCAGAACGGGCAGGAGTGCGGGCAGCCGCGCGACGTGATCGCGGTGGTGTTCAGGGGCTGCTTGCAGCCGGGCAGGTAGTAGTCCTGGTACCGGGTGCGCGAGCGGTCGGGCCAGGGGTAGGCGTCGAGCGACTTGGTGGACTTGCGGTCCTTGTTCTTGACGATCTGGCCCTGGTCCTTGAACCAGAGGCCCTCGATGCCCTCCCAGCTCTGGCCCTTGTCGTAGCGCTGCACCATCTCGAGGAAGGTGTCCTCGCCGTCACCGGTGAGGATGGCGTCGGCGTCCTGGAGCTGGACGGCGTAGTCGGGGAACATCGTCGTGTGCGGGCCGCCGAGGACGATCTTCGCCGCCGGGTTGAGCTTGCGCACGAGGTTGATGGTCATCTGCACGTCGGGCAACGAGTGCGTGTACGTGCTGATGCCGACCAGGTCGAGCGGGTAGCGCTTGAGCTGGTTCTCGAACTCGGGGTAGTCGAGATCGTCGACGACCGGGTCGAAGATCTCGGCCTTGAAGCCGGAGCGCTTCTCGACCGCGGCCTGGATGTACATGAGGCCGAGCGGCGGGAAGCAGTACACGCCGTAGGCCATGGCCTTCGGGATGCCGGCCCATACGCGCATCTGCTCGGGCGGATTGAGAAGGGTGATGTCCATGCGTGCGACTCCAGGTGTCGGTCGGCGGGGGGCCGGCTCGGGCGAGCCTACTCTCTACGCCAGAAGAAGATGAGCTTCCAGGGAACGAACAAGGGGACGTCCTTACAGTACTGCCGGTAATCGTCCCCGAAGATCTCGATCAGCTGCGGCTCCTGGCGCACGACCTTCTCGACGAGCGAGAGCGCGAGCAGCGCCGGCACCAGCACGAAGCAGAACGAGAAGCTGTTGAGCGCGAACCCGACGGACAGGACCCCGAGGAGCTTGCCGTGCACCGACGGGTTGCGACAGTAGGCGTAGATGCCCGTGCGGACGAGCTTCATCGTGCGGCCGGCGGTGGGCGACGGGCTGCCCTCGCCCCGGAACACGAGCTCCGCGTAGGTGATGCCGACGACGAGCAGCCCGGCGATCAGCGAGGCGGCGGCCACGTAGTAGTTCACCGGCGTCGGCAGGAAGCCCGTGCCGAACCCGAGGGCGCGGTCGAGGTTCAGGGACGTGAGCGCGATGAGGAACGTGACCGGGAACAGCACCGGGATGTAGACCTTGCTCACCATCAGCAGGATCTGCGGCGTCATGGCCACGCGGACCGAGCGTACGAGGGGCGAGAGGACGGTGGCCATGTTGCCGCGTATGATACCGAATCATGCGTGCCTGGGCTGTAGCCATCGTCACGGTTTGGGGGTTCGCCGCCTGCGGACGGGATCCCATCCTGGAGAAAGCCGAAGCGACCGCCGCGGCGGCCGACGCCGATCGGGCGGCGGGCAGGCCGAGGGGCTCGCCGTCGGGTGCCGGTGGCGCGGGTGGCGCGCCGTCGGGCGCGGGTGGCGCGACCGCGGGCGCAGGAATCCCCGGGGCCGCGCAGCCCGGTGACGCCTCCGGTGGCGCGGGCGCGCCCGTGGGCCCTGACGGACAGCCGCTCGCGGGCGCACCCGTGCCGCCGACTCCGGGCGTGCCCGACGAGCCCACGCCGGGGGTGCCGGGCTCTCCCGTCGCCGCGACCCCCGGCTCGGCGGCCGCGGTGGATCCCGGCTCGCCGCGCCCGGGCATCCCCGACGAGCCCGCGCCGGGCATCCCCTCGCAGCCGCCGCCGGGCTCGGGAGCGGGCGGCCCGACGGGCCCCACGGTCGCCGTGTCGGGCGAGGTCGTGTTCGCCGCCTGGAAGGGCGGGCGCGTGAAGGTCTCGGCCTTCGACGGCGATCATGCGGCCGCCGCGGGCGGTCGCCCCAACGTCATCGGCATGACCGAGCTGGATCGCCCGGGCCCGTTCGTGGTGGCCATCGCGGAGGGCGCGGGAAAGGTCTATTTCGAGGCGGCGATCGACGAGGACGGCGACGGCCGCCCCGGCCCCCTCGACCCCCAGGGCAACGCCGATCGGTTCCCGGTCACCATCTCCGACGACGCGGTCGGCGGCCTCCGCATCGCCCTCACGCGGCGCGAGCCTCCGCCGGGCGGGCGGGGCGAGGATTTTTGAGGGGTAGAGACGGGCGCGACCCCCGCGGGGCGGGGGCCGGGGCCCTCTGGGCCGTACGATCCACCTTCGGCCACGGGCCGAAGGTGGCTTTCGCCCGCCTTCGGCAGCGCGCTCCGCGCTCGGTCAGCGCGTCGGCGGCCCGCCGCCGGGCGCTGGACCGCGCGGCCGCTCCGCGCC
>JAKFCH010000400.1:0-8947 GCA_036676765.1 Deltaproteobacteria bacterium | reverse complement strand
GTCCACGCTGGACGTGCGCGTATCGACCCGGCGACGCGGTCCATTGGTCCACCTGAAGCACGCACCTCAAACAAGGCAGGGGCCATGAGGTGAACACGGATGCGGATCCCGTGGGCCCCGCGGACGCAGGTCGACCCCCTGTTCGACAGGTCCCCCGGCGACGTCCGCCCCGCGGACGCAGGTCGACCCCCTGTTCGACAGGTCCCCCGGCCACGTCCGCCGCCCGCGCCCCCTTGTGGGAACGCCCTCGGCGGACAGAAGTCCCGTCACGGCCGGCCGTGGGGCCACTTCTGTCCGCGCGCCGGGCGCGGCGCGGCTCGTCCCCGCCGCAAAGACGACGAACGAAACGGCGAAACGCCGGCTTTCCGATGACTCGCCGCCCCTTGGGACGCGAACGGCGGGCTTTCGGGGCGCGGATGGCGCCCGGGAGCGGACAGAAGTCCCCGTCACGACCGGCCGTGAGGCGACGTCTGTCCACCGTCGCGCCCTCCCGCGTTCCCCGCGTTGCGAAGGCCCCGCCCGCGATACGAAGGCCCCGCCGCCCCGACTCAACCCGGCGTGTGGCAGACCGCCTCGATGTTGTGGCCGTCCGGGTCGAACACGAACGCGGCGTAGTAGTTCGGGTGGTAGTGGGGGCGCAGGCCGGGCTTGCCGTTGTCCCGGCCGCCCGCGGCGATGGCGGCGGCGTGGAACGCGTCGACCGTGGCCCGATCGGCCGCCACGAAGGCGACGTGGAGGGAGCGGTGGAGGCCCTCGCCCGAGGTGCCGATCCAGAACTCCGGCTTGCCCTCGGGGCCGATGCCGCACCCCTGCCAGCCCCCGCTCTGCTCCGGGGTCACCTCCATCACCACGCGCATGCCGAGCGGCGCGAGGGCGCGCACGTAGAAGTCGCGCGAGCGGGTGTAGTCCGAGACGTCGAAGCCGAGGTGGTCGATCATGCAGGTGCTCCCGGCGCCGGCCCTAACCCATCTTCGCAGGTAGAAGCGTCCGTTTCGGATCCCGGGGGGCGTTGCGGGGGGTCGGCCCCCCGCACCGGTCCGCGCGCCGTCGGCGCGCGGGCCGCCCGCGAACGAGCAACTACGCCCGCCCCCGCCACACGTCGGCCACGATCTCGAACGAGCGCAGCCGCGCGGCGTGATCGTAGACGTGGGAGGTCACCATCACCTCGTCGACGCCGGTGCGCGCGACGAAGTCGTCGAGGCCGCGCCGCACGGTCGCCGGGGCGCCGCGGACGGACTCGCGCAGGAAGTGCTCGACGCCGGCCTGCTCGGCGGGCGTCCACCGGCCGTCCATCGAGTCGACGGGCGGGTCGAGCGGGCCCGGGGTGCCGCGCTGGAGGTGGACGAATTGCTGCTGCATGGAGGTCGAGAGGCGGACGGCCTCCTCGTCGGTGTCGGCCGCGAAGACGTTGATGGCGCCCATCGCGTAGGAGGTGAGCCGGGCGGGCGAGGGCCGGAACTCCCGCCGGTAGAGCGCGAACGCGGCGAGCATCTGGTCGGGCGCGAAGTGGCCCGCGAACGCGTAGGGCAGGCCGAGGGCCGCGGCGAGGCGCGCGCTGAACAGGCTC
This sequence comes from Deltaproteobacteria bacterium, assembly GCA_036676765.1. Lineage (GTDB taxonomy): Bacteria > Myxococcota_A > UBA796 > UBA796 > SXON01 > CAJBVW01. Next base: position 7,380 of record JAKFCH010000400.1, on the reverse strand, counting down.
GATCCGAGCAGCCAGATGGGCACGTCGAGGCCGGCCCCGGGTACGGCGCGCACGGCCTGACCCGGCACGGCGGGGCGGAAGTACGCCTGGAGCTCGACCACGTCCTGGGGGAACGTGTCCTCCATGCGCTCGCGACGCAGGGCGCGCGCGGTGCGCTGATCGGTGCCGGGCGCCCGCCCCAGGCCGAGATCGATGCGCCCGGGGTGGAGCGCCTCGAGGGTGCCGAACTGCTCGGCGATGACGAGCGGCGAGTGGTTCGGCAACATGATGCCGCCCGCGCCGACGCGGATCGTGGACGTGCCGGCGGCCACGTGCGCGATGACCACGGCGGTGGCCGCGCTCGCGATGCCGGCCATGTTGTGGTGCTCGGCGAGCCAGAAGCGGTGGTAGCCCCAGCGCTCGGCGTGCCGCGCGAGGTCGAGCGTGTTGCGGAGGGCGTGCGAGGCGGTGCCGCCGCGGACGATCGGGGAGAGGTCGAGCAACGAGAGCGGGATCGCCATGGCGGTACCTACCCGCGCGACGCGATGGGGGCCGCGCGGAGCCGACCCCAGGCGACGAACGCCGCCATGGCGCCGAGGACGAGGTTGACCGGCAAGCCGGGCTCACCGCGGGAGGTGTGGAAGGCGGCGGCGAGGATCATCACCACGACGAGGCCGATGGCGGCGAAACCGGTGAGCTTCGGCTGGATCCGCAGCGCGGAGGGCAGGATCAGGCCGATCGCGCCCAGGAATTCGCTGACGCCGATGAAGCGTACGAGGCCGGGGAGCTCGCCGGTCCACGCCATCTGCGCGGCGAGGTCGGCGATGGGGGTGGTCATCTTCATGACGCCGGCCATGCCGAAGGCGAGGGCGAGCAGGACCTGCACGACCCAGAGGCCGATGTGGAGGCCCTTGCGGGCGGGCACGGGGGCGGAGGCGGAAGCGGCCGGGACGGACATGGGAACTCCGAGGTGCAAGGGGGCGCGCGCGTCGGTTACTTTCGGGGTGTCGGTTCCCGACAGTGCGCGGGTTCTCTTTTGTGACTGGAGTCCTACGATGTCCCACGGCCCCCCGCAAGAAGGCACATCGATGTCACCGTCCCAGTGCCCCGTGCGCGAGGTGCTCGACCGGGTCGGCGACAAGTGGAGCGTGCTCATCGTGGCCCTGCTGCGCGACGAGCCGCGCCGGTTCTCGGCCTTGCGCCGGTCGATCGAGGGCATCTCCCAGCGCATGTTGACGCTCACGCTCCGGGGGCTCGAGCGCGACGGGCTCGTGACCCGCACCGCCTACCCGACGATTCCGCCGCGGGTGGAGTACGCGCTCACCGAGACGGGGCGCACGCTGCTCGACCCGATCATGGCGCTCGCGGCGTGGGCGGACGCGCACCGCGCCACGATCCATGCTGCCCGGATTGCGTATGACGCGGCGCACGCGCCGGAGGGGCCGCCGGACCTCGCCGATCCGCTGCACGTGGACACTGTGGCGGGGCCCGCCCCTCGTTAAGCGGGGGGCCATGCAACCGCACGATCCCTTCCTCCTCGACGCCGAACAGCTCACGCGGATGGCCTCGGAAGACATCGTCCGGCGCGGCGTGGCCTATTTCCGCGAGCACCGTGTCACCGACATCGCCTGGAAGGACGCCGCCATCCGCGGCGTGGTGCAGGGTTCGCGCCCCCACGAGCCCTACGACGTGCTCGTCACGCTCGACGACGGCGAGGTCGGCACGAGCTGCACCTGCCCGTTCGACGGCGAGCCGGTCTGCAAGCACGCCGTGGCCACGCTGCTCGCCTACGGGGCGCGCCAGCCCGTGAGCGAGCACCAGGCGCGTGACGCCGCCGACGCCGCCGTGGAGGAGCGCGCCACCCGCGCCCGCGGCGAGGTCCAGGTGAAGCACGTCGCGGGGGATGCCTGGTTCGGCGGCTGGGAGGCGTGGTCGCTGGACGCGCGCGCGGGGCCCGGCCGTCGGTACCGCGTCGACATTCGCTCCACCGGCGAGCGCGTCAATCACTGTACGTGCCCCGACTTCGCGACGAACCGCCTCGGCACCTGCAAGCACGTCGAGGCGGTGCTCCAGCGGCTGCAGAAGCGCGGCCGGAAGCGGTACGCCGAGCTCGCGCGCAGCGGGCCGCCGGTGCCGGTCGTGCACCTCGCGTGGGACGTTCCCGACGCACCCCGGGTGCGGATCTCCGGGCCCCGCACCCCCGCGCTGCACGCGCACTTCGACGACGAGGGGTTCCTCCGCGGCCCGGTGCCCCAGGCGTGGCATGCCGCGGAGGCGCACCTCGGCGCGGAGGCGGCCATCGGCCCCGACGTGCACGCCCACATCCGTCGTGTGTCGGACGACGCGGCGGCCACCGTGCGGTCTGCCGCCATCCGCGACGAGATCCGGCGCGCCGGCAGCCACCTGCCCGGCGTCCGCGCGCGGCTCTACCCCTATCAGGTCGACGGCGTCGCGTTCCTCGCGGCCACCGGGCGCGCGCTGCTCGCCGACGACATGGGCCTCGGCAAGACGCTCCAGGCCATCGCGGCCTGCTCCTGGCTGCTCGCGAAGGGCGAGGTGCGGCGCTGCCTCGTGGTGTGCCCCACCTCGCTGAAGCAGCAGTGGCAACGGGAGATCCGGAAGTTCACCGACCGGGACGCGGTGGTGATCAGCGGCGGGCCGGCGCAGCGGGGCGCGCTCTACCGCCAGGGCGCCGCGTTCACGATCGTGAACTACGAGCTGCTCCTGCGCGACGCCGACGTGGTCCAGAAGATCCTCGCGCCCGACGTGCTGGTGCTCGACGAGGCCCAGCGCCTCAAGAACTGGCGCACCCGCGTGGCGACGTGCGTGAAGTCGCTGCAGACCACCCACGCGTTCGTCCTCTCCGGCACCCCGCTGGAGAACCGCCTGGAGGACCTCTACAGCCTCCTCCAGGTCGTGGATCCGCGCGTGCTGGGGCCGCTCTGGCGCTACCTGCTCGACTTCCACGTGACCGACGCGAGCGGGCGCGTCCTCGGCTACCGCAACCTCGGCGAGCTCCGGCGGCGCCTCTCCAGCGTGATGCTGCGGCGCGACCGGTCGCTCGTGCGCGACCAGCTCCCCGATCGGGTCGAGACCCGCCGGGACCTCGCCCTGGACGAGCGCCAGCGCGCGCTGCACGACGACGCGATGGGGAACGCCGCAAAGCTCGGCCTCATCGCGCAGCGGCGGCCGCTCACTCCCGACGAGCAGGAGCGGCTGATGCGCCTGTTGCAGACGGCGCGCATGGCGTGCGACGCCGCGGGCCTCGTGGACAAGGAGTCGACGGGCTCGCCGAAGCTCGAGGAGCTCGGGCGCCTCCTCGAGGAGCTGTGCGTCGAGGGCGGGCGAAAGGTGGTCGTGTTCTCCCAGTGGGAGCGGATGACCGCGATGGCCGAGGAGGTCGCCCGCGGGCTCGGTCTGGGGACGGTGCGGCTGCACGGCGGTGTCCCCTCCGGGAAGCGCGGCGCGCTCGTGGACGCCTTCGTCGAGGACCCCGCGGTGCAGGTGTTCCTCTCGACCGACGCGGGCGGCGTGGGGCTCAACCTCCAGGTCGCGACCGCGCTCGTCAACCTCGACGTTCCGTGGAACCCGGCGGTGCTCGATCAGCGGGTCGCGCGCATCCACCGCCTCGGGCAGAAGGAGTCGGTGCAGGTGATCCACCTCGTCGCGGAGGGCGCCTACGAGGCGCGCGTCGCCGAGCTGGTCGGCGGCAAGCGGGCGCTGTTCGACAACGTGGTCGACGAGAACGCCACCGAGGACGTGGTGGGCGTCAGCAAGCGGAGCATCGAGGCGGCGCTGGCGAGCCTCGAGGGCCTTCGTCCTTCGGACGCGGTCGGTGACACTGCGACAGAGGGCGCGACCGAGGTAGCAACCGAGGCCGCGGGGGAGGAGCCCGGGGGTGTCGTCGGGGCGCCCGAGATCGCGGCAGGCGAGGCGGCGGCGGGGGCGGCGGCGGACGCCCCGGAGATCTCGGGCCCGGGGGTGGAAGACGTGCGGATCTCCGACGCCTCGCGCACCCCCGCGGTGCCGGAGGAGGATCAGCGCGTCCACGCATCCATCGCCGCGATCGACCAGGCGTTCGGCGCGCGCGTGGAGCGCATCCTCGCGGCCCAGGGTGGGCTCATCGTGGTGCTCCGCGTGATGCTGCCCGGCGACAGCGAACGCGCCGACAGCCTCGGCGGGGGGCTGCCCATCGCCGCGATCGACGCGGCGACCGCGTCCGCCCTGGCGCGCATGTCCGGCACCCCCCTCACGGAGGGGCGCGTGGTCCGCGAGGCGGGGCCCGCCTCGCCTCCGGTAGTCGATCTCGCCGCCCGGAAGCTCGACGCCGCGGACACCCTCCTCGGCGGGGGGCACGTGGACGAGGCGCTGCCGCTGGTCGCGAGCGCGCTGCTCCTCGCGGCGGCGCGCGCGGGCGGGGTGCCGGTGGTGTCTGCCGAGCAGGCACCCGTGTGGCTCTACGGCACGGCCGTCCCCAGGGGTTGGCTCGGCACGGACGACGCGGCGCTCGTGCTCCGCGCGCACGCCTTGAGCCTCGCGCCGGGCGTGCCGCCGGAGCTCGCGGCCGGGCTGCTCCGGGACGCGCGCGGGCTGGTAGCGCGGACCATGCCGGTCGTGTGAGAGTTCGGGCCGAAGAATTGGCAGGGGGAGCGAGATGGACGAACGGACGCTGATCGACACGCTTCGCAAGATCGAGGCCCTCCACTCGGGGGCGACCACGCCGGGCGAGCGCGCTGCCGCCGCCAACGCCAGGGAGCGGATCCTGGCGCGGCTGCGCGAGGCGGAGCGGGTCGAGAAGCCGGTCGAGTACAAGCTCAGCCTCCACGACCCGTGGCACCGCAAGGTGTTCCTCGCGCTCGCCCGCCGCTACGGGCTCACCCCCTACCGGAGCTACGGCCAGCACCAGCAGACCGTGATGCTTCGGACCCCCAAGCGCTTCATGGACGAGACGCTGTGGCCCGAGTACCTCGCGCTCGCCGAGGCGCTCGACGCCTACCTGCAGGACGTGACGCGGCGCGTCATCAGCGAGGCCATCCACGGGGACAGCTCCGAGGCCGAGGAGCGCCGGGGGCTGCCGGGGCCGCGGGGGTAGGGAGGCGGTCGGCACGTACACCGGCGCGCCCGGGGGTTGGTACCTACCGGCGCGCCCGCGCGGACGCGGGCCGGGTGTCTTTCGGGGTCGGGCTCCGCCCTCCGTCGTCCCGCGGCGCGCGGAGCGGCAAAGCCGCTCGCGGAGGCGGTCGGTCGCGAGACTCGCAGCGACGCGGGCGGCAAGCCCGCGAGACCGCCGTAGCCCGCCCCCCGAGCCCGCCGGCAAGGCGGGCGTGAGGGGGCCGACCGACGCGGGCCGTGCACGATCGGGCGGCGTCGTGCCCCGGGGCGCCCGCGCCGCCCTATGACTGGTTCTGCGCAGCGAGGTAGCTGCGCTCCGCATGCTGGCACCCACCCACGGCCTCGGCCGCCCCGCACCTCGAGTGCTTCCGGAGGACTTCGGGGTGGGTGCTGCTGCGGGTCAGAGGGCCGTAGTGACGCCTTGATTCGTCGGTCGCACGAGGAATTTCATAGGGCTGCCCCAGGACCCGCAGCAGCGTGCTCCACCCGAGGAGGAGCGAGTGAAGATCTATGTAGGAGCGGATTGGAGAGCCACGGAGGTGGTGTGTTCGGTGGCCGTCGAGGACGGGCCCGTCCGGCGGATCATGGGCGCGCGTCGCGATCTGTCGAGTGTGACCGAGCTCTTGAGCCGCGTGCGCGCGCTCGCTGTCGGCGCTGAGGTCCACGTCGTGCTCGAGGCGGGGGCTCCCGGATGAGTGGAGATCTTCCACCATGCGGGCGCGGTGGTTCACATCGTCGATCCGAAGCGGGCAAGCGGTTCGCGGAGTCGCGGAGCTCCAGTGGCGCCAAGGACGACGGCCGCGACGGCGACCACCTGGTTGCGATCGGGCGGAGCCCGGACAACGCCCCGGAATCCTGGAAGCCGCCCTCCGAACTCCAGGACCAGCTCGACGTGCTCGGCAGCCTGCACGAAATGCTCACGGCGGAACAGGGAGCCGCCTGCCAGCGCCTGCGCGGCGTCCTCCGGGAGGCGTTCCCGCCGCTCGAGGCCTTGTTCGACGACATCAAGCGCGCCTGGGTGCTCGCGTTCTTGCGGCTGATTCCCACGGCCTGGCACACGAGTTGTGTGTCTGACGCCGAGTTGACCGAGGTGCTGAAGGGGGCGACGAAGGCGATGCGGGAACGCGTCCGCACGGTCCTGCAAGCGGGGTACGCGCCGTGGCTGACCGAGGCGCGCGCGCGCATCGACGCCCCGCGCGTGCATCAGCTGATCGCACAAATCGAGCTCTTCTCACGCCAACTCGCTGACGTGGAGAAACAGCTCGACACGCTCACCGAGGATCTGACGTTCCGTAGGCAGGTAGACGGTGTTCCGGGGATCGGCCTCCACATGGCCCACCGCCTCCTCCAGTTCGCGTTCGACGAGACCCCCACCGATCGCGATCAGGCTGCCGTCCGGATGGGCGCGTGTCCGGTCTTCCGCGGATCCGGGAAGACGACGAAAGGAAAGCCAAAGGGGAAGGCCGTGCTTCGACGAGAGGCCGCGCCGAGGGCGCGATCCGGTGTCTACCTGCTTGGGCGGCTCGTTTCCCAGCGACTGGACTGGGCGAAACGGATGTACGCCGACGGCCGACGCCGCGGTCAGTCCGCGGGAACGGTGTGGAGTCCAGAAACTCTGGCGGACCGTATCCGGAAACTCTGGCGGGTTGGAATGTAGCGATGGGAGGCGATGCACGCACGGGGGGCGTGCTTGGGGGCCCTGCCGGGGGCGACCAGCGACCGTGCATCGCCGAAGACGGCGGCGCCCGGCCGCTGGTACTGGTTGAGGGGCTTTCCGGATTTCCGGACTACTCGTCGGGACCGTCGATCGCGCCCGGTTCGAGATTCCGGACGCGCCAGGACAGCCCGCCCATCTTGATGTGCTGCCCTCGCTCGAGCACGCGGTCGAGGAGGGCCTCGGCGAGCTCCTCGTCGTGCAGGACGGCGCCCCAGTCCTTGAGCCGCTTGTTGGTCGTGAAGATGAGCGGCTTGCGCTTGAGGCACCGCTGGTCGACGACGCCGTAGAGCACGTTGGCTGCGTCGTCAGCACACTGGAGGTAGCCAACCTCGTCGACCACGAGCACGTGCGGGTGGACGTAGGCCGCCGTGGCCTCGCGAAGCGTGCCGGCACGCGCCGCGGCGTGCAGCTCGTCGATCAGGGCGGAGGCCGTCACGAACCGGGCCTCGAAGCCGTTCTGGATCGCGCGGTACGCGAGGGCGATGGCGAGGTGCGTCTTCCCGCGACCGGGCTTGCCGGACAGGATGAGGTTCCGGCCCTCGGTCACGAACTCGGGGCCGAGGTAGGGGCCC
>JAKFCH010000399.1:0-8948 GCA_036676765.1 Deltaproteobacteria bacterium | reverse complement strand
TGCTCGGGGTCTGGGGCCCTCGGCCCCAGCCGGGTGTGGGGCGGAGCCCCGCGACGTGATCGGGGAGTTTCATCGTTCGGGGTCGGCCGGCGCAGCCGGACGGTGGGGAACTCTGTGGTGAAATTCCGGATCCTCTCCCCCTACGACCCGGTCGAACCCGAAGGCACCGCGAACAGCTTCCCGATCACCGCCGAGTCTCCCTGGAGCGCCGTGCGCTGCATGTAGAAGAGGAGGCCGCGTTCGCCGCCGAGCTCCTCGCCGCCGCCGGCGCGGCCGGGGCCGCCGTGGACGAGCGAGGGGAGGACGAGGCCGGGGGCGGTGGCCTGGTCGGCGACCTTCGACGAGAGCAGGAGGAGCCGCCCGAGCGAGGGCGCGGCACCGAGGGCGAAGCGCTCGACCCACGCGCGATCGTCGGAGACCGCGCTCGCCACGAGCGAGCCCTGGCCGAGCGCGACGAGGTCGGCCGCGGACTCGGCCGTGCCGTCGTACGGGAGGATGGTCACCACCGGACCGAACACCTCGAGATCGTGCACGGGGCCGGCGTTCGCGGGGTCCGTCGCGCGGAGCACGGTGGGGGCCACGTAGAAGCCCTTGCCCGCGGGCGCGCCCTTGCCTTCGACCCGCTCGGGCCCGCCGCACACGACGGTGGCGTGCTCGGAGAGCGCGCGGATGCCGGCCAGGGCATCCCGCTGCTGCGCGGCGGTGCTGACCGGGCCCATGGTGACGCCGTCGGTGAGCGGGTTGCCGACGACGACGCCGGCGAGCGCGTCGACCAGGGCCTCCTGGAGGGCGTCGGCGTGGGCCGCGGGGACCAGGACACGGCGGATGGCGGTGCACTTCTGGCCCGTCTTCTGCGTCATGTCGGTGACGATGTTGCGCACGAACGTGTTCCAGAGGTCGGAGCCGGGCTCCACGTCGGGGCCCGCGACCGCGGCGTTGAGCGAGTCGGCCTCGACGGTGACGCGCACGGACTTCGAGGCGAAGCCCGGCGTGCCGCGCAGCATGGCGCCCGTGGCGTTGCTGCCGGTGAACGCGAGGTGATCCTGGGGCCCGAGGCGCGACAGCAGATCCCCCGTGGAGCCGACGACGAGCTGGAAGCTGCCTTCGGGCAGGCGGCCGGAGTCGACGAGCACCTGGGTCATGCGCCACGTGAGCAGCGCGGTGGCGGTGGCGGGCTTCGTGATGATCGGCATGCCCGCGAGCAGGGCCACGGCGGCCTTCTCGAAGGTGCCCCAGGCGGGGAAGTTGAAGGCGTTCACGTGCACGGCGACGCCGGTGCGCGGCACCCACACGTGCTGCCCGACGAAGCGCGGCGAGCGCGTGAGCGGGAACATGTCCCCGTCGGTGAGGAAGCGACGGTCCCCCACCCGCTTGGCGAGGGCCTCGCCGAACGAGGCGTAGGCGGCGAGGGTGCCGATCGCACCGTCGACGTCGAACTTCGCATCCCCGCGGGTGTTGCCGCCGTTCTTCTGCGCGAGATCGAGGAGCTCTTCACGGTGGGCGTGGAGGATCTTCGCGAGATCCTTCAGGAGGAGGGCGCGGTCGGCGAACGAGAGGGCGCGGAGGGCCGGCCCGCCGACGTTTCGTGCGTGGTCCAGGGCGGCGCCGAAGTCGGCTCCTTCACTCGAGGCCTCGGCCAGAACCTCCTCGGTCGAGGGGTCCACGAGAGAGACGAAGCGTCCAGACCCGACATACCAGCGGCCAGCGAGATAAGACGTGAGGCGAATCATGGGGGCTCCAGGGGGCGGCCCTGGCATCTAACGTGCCAGCCACCTCCCGGGCTCGGGTCCGCCCGGGCGGATCCACCATCTTCCATTCATTGAATCGTGCTTATTCCCGGGAAGCGGGAGGTCGTCGTGGCAAAGTCAGGGACTACATTCGCGAAGCGCCAGAAAGAGATGGCACAACAAGAACGGGCGCGCGACAAAGAAGCCCGCCGCGTCGAGCGGAAGGACGGGAAAGAAAAGCGCACCGTCGGACCCGATGGGGAAGATCCCGACATCGCCGGGATCATCCCTGGGCCTCAGCCGATCGCCGAGGATGACTTCTAGCGCCTCGGCGCTTGGCGGCTCATCCCTTGTCGGGCTTTCCGCTCTTCGGCGTGCCGGGCTCCCCGCCCTGCGCGCCGAAGGTGCGTTCGGCACCGGCCTGCGGCCGCTCACCCGCCTCTTCACCGGCGGCGGCGGCGCCGTAGCCCTCCCTGCGCGCCTCCGGAACCGGGCCGCTACCCGTGTACGCCTGGCCGTAGCCGGACGTGCCCGGCGGCTGGGCACGAGCCTGCTGCTGTGATCCCGCCTGCTGCGTGACCGGCTGCTTCTGGCCCTCCTGCTGGCTCTGCTGGAACGGCCCCTGGCTGTACTGGCCCTCGATCGCGCGCTGCTGCTGGCCACCGAGCGAGATGCGACGGGGCTGGGACTCCGCGCGCTTGCCCAGGTGGATGGTCAAGACGCCGTTCTCGAGGTTGGCGTTCACGTTGTTGGTGTCGCATCCCTCGGGCAGGATGAACGACCGCGTGAAGCTGCCGTACGACCGCTCCGCGGTGTACCAGGTGTCGCCCCGGTTCTCCTGCTGGAACTCGCGCTTCCCGTTGATGCGGAGCCGGTTGCCGACCACGGTGACGTCGAGGTCGTCCTCCTTCACCCCGGGCACGTCCGCCGTGAACACGAGGCCGTCCTGCGTCTCGCGGACCTCGAAGTCCGGCGCGAAGGACGTCATCCCTCCCGCCTCCAGATAGCCGATGGGATCGATCTCGAAGAGCGGGTCCCGAAAGAGGTTCTGCATCCGGCGCATCGAGTCCCGGACCATGCCGAACGGATCGACCTCGCCGCCGCCGCCCGCACCCGCGCCGCCGCCACCACCCCTACGAACCGGTAAGCCTGCCATGACTGCCTCCATGCTCATGGAACGTAGACAGGACCGACCCCCGTTCAACCGCGGGCCCAACGGTCCGGAATGGCGACGAAACACAGGCTCGTCCGGTTCGTTCCGGGCCGCGCCCGCGCGGGCGTGAGCGGGGCGGACATGGCACCCGCCTCCACGCGCACGCTATGGACCCCGTGGAGGACGACATGACCTGGAAACGCTTGCTCCCCCTCGTGGGGCTCCTTGCCTGCAAGGGTGTGAATTCGGAAGCCGAGGCCGAGCTGGCCTACGTCGCGCTCGACGGCGCGGTGGCGCGCGGCCTCGCCCTCGGCCTGCAGGGCTTCGCCGCGGCCTCGAGCGCCAACATCGACGCGCAGGAGGAGCCGGGAGAGACCTCCGGCACGATGGTCATCACCGGACAGGTGGACCAGGGGGCGTCCGACAACAAGGGCCTGCGGCTGAAGATGGCTCTCGACGAGTACTCGGACACCCTCGGGGACGACGATCAGCCCGACGTCCTCTACGAGACCAACCCCGACGCGCCCCCCGCGCTCGAGCTCTCGCTCCGGGACATCCCCGACGGCACGCTCGAGGGCACGCTCATCGGTGACTTCGCCATGGAGGGCGTTGTGAAGGGCATCGTCACGCTCGACCTCGCCCTCGCGGGCGACCTCGAGGACGACGGCACGGGCAAGCCCCGGCGCGTGGAAGGCTCCACGGCCGTCACCGGCACGGCCACGTCGGATTACGGCGTGTTCGAGGTCGACGTGACCCGGTAGGGCCACGCCGGCGCGATCAGAGCTCGATCCGCCAGGTGCTGACCATGAACCGATCGAGGTCCCACCCACGGGTGCGGGCCTCCTCGGTGGCGTCGTGCTCGCCGAGCCGCTCGACCTTCGCGCCCGCCCAGAGCGTGCGCACCTCGGCCTCCGCGACCGCGTGCGGCGGCCCGGGCTTGCGCGCCTGGTCGTAGTCGAAGGTCTCGAGCAGCACGACCGCCCCGGGCAACAGCAGGGTGCGCAGCACCTCGACGTACCGGACGCGCTGCTCCGGATCGAGCGCGACGAGCGCGGCGCGATCCCACACGCGGTCGATCGGCCCCGCGATCTCGGGGGTGAGCGCGAACACGTCCCCTTGCAGCAGCGTGAGGCCCGGGCTCCGGTACATGCGGAAGCCCTCGGCCTCCGTCACGGTCGGCCCGCGGTGCTCGCGCGCGTGGAACGCGGCGATCGCCTTCTCCGCGATCTCGACGCCCACGACCTGGTGACCCCGCGCGGCCAACCACGCGAGATCGACCGTCTTGCCGCAGAGCGGAACGAGGACGTGGTGCGCCCCACCGCCGAGGAAGGACTCCCCGTACGTCAGGAGGGCCGGATGAACGGCCTCGTTGTGGAACGCGGTGCGCCCCTCGTCCCACGCCGCCAACCAGTACGACGGTTCCATCAATCCTCCTCGGTCTGTCCGAGCTGCGTCACCCATGTCATGCCGAAGCGCCGCGCCAACCACGGCTCCCAGCCGGTCGGCGGCGGCGCCTCCCCTCTCGTCGTCAGGTCGAGGCGCGCGGTGTTCACCGACTCCCCAGGCCCGATCTGCAGCCGGACGAGCGCGTCCGGCTCGTCCAACACCAGCGCGACCGCACGCGGCCCCGCCGAAACCACGGTCCGCGCGGCGTAGCACACCCCGGCGATGCGCACCGCGCGCCGCGCTTCGGGCCCGGCCCCACCGGACGCGTCCGGACCCGCGAGCCCCTCCGGCTCGACGATGCGCCCCCACGCATCCCCGTAGGAGAGCGCCACGGGCACCTCCATCCGCCGCCAGGACACCGCGCCCTCCTCCGCGAGCGCCCACGCGAGCCCCGCCAGCGCGAGCGCCCAGCCCGCCTCGAGGTCCGCGCGATCGTCGGCGCTGGCGCCCTGGCCCTCGGGCAGCGTGAGGTCGACCACCCGCGCGGCGAGGTCGAAGCGCGCGCGGATCCCCTCGCCCTCCCACGTCACGACATCCCCCGCGACGTGCAGCCCGAGCGTCGGCGCGTCGAGCCCCGGACCGAGGCGCCCTTCGTGGAGGGTGGCCTCCGGATCCCACCACCGCCGCAGCCCGCCGGGCTCGGTGAGCGCGTGGAGCAGGCGTCCGGGCGGCGCGAGAGGGAGCGGAGTGCGCATGAGCGGACAAGACTAAACCATCGGCGGGCAAGGGGGGAGGCGCAACCTGACGCGGGCAACCGCTCCGCGTTGCGTCGGCGCCGTCCCTCCGGGGCGGTCGGCGGCTCCAGCCCGAGCCTCGAGATTGGCGCGCCGACGTAGACGAGGCGCGCCTCACCGGAGGGCTGGCCATCGTATCGCGAGGAACGTCGACTACCCGAATTCGGCGCTGGCGAGGCGGGCGCGGAAGCGCCTCGCGGCAGCTGCCCGGAGCGCGGCCGGCGCGCGTCGTGATCCGCGCACACCCCCACCGCGCGCCGGCCGGTCCCCGCGCGGCGCGCGGGACCGAGCGGAGCGAGCGCATGGAGCGTGACCGTCATTCCCTCCCATCGCCCGCTCGCGTCTGCTGGCCGCGGCCGCGCGTCTTCCTCGGTCACAGGTCTCGACCTGCTCCGCTCGTCAGCCGCGCAGCCGCGCCTCAGCAGCCGCTTCGCGGGCTCGGTCCGGGAATGACGGTCACGCTCGGGGAGCGACGGCGGCGCCGTCCGCGGCGACGCCGGGCCGCCCGGAGCCTCTTGCCCCCGCGCGCTCAGAGCGTGCGGAGGTAGGCTTCGAGGTCGGCCATCTCGGCGTCGGAGAGCATCGAGGTGTCCCCCATCTCGCCGGCGCGGGACATCAGGAGCACGGCGCCGAGCGTGGCGGCCGAGCCGTCGTGCAGGTACGGCGCGGTGGCCGCGACCCCGACGAGCGGCGGCGTGTTCACGGCCGCGAGCCCGAACATCTCGTAGTGGGCGTTGTCGGAGAGGCGATCCCCGCTGTGGCAGGTCGAGCACGCCACGTCGGCGCGCTCGAAGATCGCCTTGCCGCGGAGCACCTCGTCGGTGGCCGCGCCCTTCTCGGGGAGGTCGACCGCGCGGATGGACTCGACGTAGGCCGCGACCTGCGCGGCCTCGGCGTAGGAGAGGCCGTTGCCGCCCATGCGGCCCGAGCTGGTGATCTGCACCTCGTCGGACACGGTGCCGACCTGGTCGGTCCAGGTGAACGGCGCCGTGATGCCCACTGCGCCGGCGAGCGAGGGGGTCTGGCGGACGCCGTCCTCGAAGGTCCAGGTGATGCCGTCGTTGCGGCCCTGGAGGTGGCAGGTGGAGCAGGAGATCCCCGCGCCGTCCGCCGCCATCTGGGAGCTCGTGGCCGAGAAGAACAGGCGGCGGCCGGCCTCGACGTCGGGATCGAGCACCCCTTCGGACACCTCGGTGGCGGCGAGGCCCCGGAAGGTCTGCGAGGAGGCGAAGCCCGACGCGAGCTGGTCCGTGAGCGCGGTGCGCGCCTGCCCGGCCTTCAGGCCGCCGACGCTGCGGTCGAGGAAGGCGTGCACGTAGGCGTCGTCATCCGAGAGGAAGGCCACGGCGCGCGGGCCGGCGTCGGTGCCGACGAGCACGAGCGGGCTGGAGGAGAAGCCCGCGGCATCCGCGGAGATGAACACGCCGCCGCCGGTGTCGATCCGGTCGAACTCCCCCGACTCGCTGCCCGTGTCGGGGTAGATCGGGGTGGCCGAGAGCACCACCACGGCCTGCGAGGCCTCCATCGTCGCGTAGATCAGCGCCCCGTCGGGCGAGTAGGTCACGCTCGAGAGGTAGCTGCGCACGGCGACCTGGGAGGTGTCGGCATCCCCCACCTGGGCGAAGCCGGCCACGAGCACGGTGGCGGCCTCGTCCGGGGCCGGGTTGCCGCCCGGGTCGGTGGGCATGACGATGATCCCGGGGTTGAAGCGGCTCACGCCGAGGCCCGAGGAGCCGTAGCCGTCGGAGGTGTTCTCGACCTCGCCGGGCTCGCCGACGGGGCTGCTGTTGTCGAGGAACAGGGCGGGCACGGCCACCGACCTGCCGTCGGGGGAGGCGTAGAGATCCCCGGTGATGCGGCGGGTGAAGCGGAGCGAACCGTCCTCCCCCGCGCCGTAGATCGGGGGGAGCGAGAGCTCGGTGACGCCGCCGCCGCCGGACAGATCGACAGAGTGGAGGCCGCCGCCCATGGCCGAGCCCACGTAGAGCACCTTGCCGCTCGGGTGGAGTGCCATCCAGGAGGGCTGGCCGCTCACGGACCACGTGCGGTCGATGGTGTGGGTGGCGGCGTCGATCTCGACGACCTTGTCCTCCGCGGAGAGGGCGACGTACAACTTCGTGCCGTCCTCCCGCGCCACGATGCCCACGGGCTCAACACCCACCTCGAAGCTGGAGACGCGCGAGAGCGTGCCGCCGCGGTCCTCCAGGACCACGATGGATCGGTTGCCGCGGACGGTGACGTACACCTGGTTCTCCACGCGGGCGAGGCGCGCGGGGTCGAGCCCGACCTCGACGGCGCTGAGCGCGCCGGTGGCGGGGTCGTAGCGGACGACGCTGCTCCCGTCGGCGTCGACGGCGTACAGCGCGTCGTGATCGGCGTTCGCGATCAGCGCCTGGCTCCCGGTGGGGAACGTGCCGTCGCGAAGCGAAGCGGTGCACGCGCAGAGAAGCGTGGGAAGGAGCAGGGAGAGACGAGACATGTCCTACCTCGTGGCGCCATCTTGCCATGCAAGGAATGGTCCTGCTCCGGATAATGTACACGGATGGGCTTCTTCCTCATCTTCGCGGCGTTGGCAGGGGGGCCCGCGGGTGGCGGGCAGGACATTGCTGTCGTTCGGGGGGCCGAGGGGGCGGCGGTGGAGCCCGAGGGGGCGCCCGACACCTACCGGCTCGACGCCGACGCCTCCTACGAGGAAGCCGCCACCCTCTACATCAAGGGCCTGGAGGCCTGGAAGGCCGGCGCCCACGGCCGCGCGTGGCGGCTCGCGACCGAGGCGCTCGTCCTCGAGCCGTCGCTCACGCCCGCGCGGCTGCTCGCCGGCTACGCGCTCCTCCGTCTGCGGCGCAAGGACGAGGGCGTGGCCACCCTCGCGGGGCTCGCGCTCGAGCCGGACACCTCGCCGCTGTCCGAGGAGGCGCGTCGCGACACCCTGCGCGTCCTGCGCGTGCACACCGCGCCGTACCGGCGCGACCAGTGGTGGGTGGCCGTCGGCAACATCACCTTCATCGAGCGCAACGGGGACACCGCGCAGCCCCTCAACGGCTACGTCTTCGCGGGGCAGGCGCCCCTCCTCGGCAAGCTGGCGCTCCGGGTGGACGGCGGAACCCCCTGGGGCGGCATCGCCGAGGCCCTCGACGTGCGCGGCCCCCGCTTCGACGTGATGGCGGTCGCGGAGCAGCGCGTCGACGGCGGGCGCTGGCACGTCGACTTCGCCGCCGGGCCCGCGTTCTGGATCGCGGAGGGGCGCTACTGGCCCGACGGGTGGGAGCCCTACTTCGGCGCCCGCGCCGCGATCGGCGTGGACGTGCGCCTCGGGACCGTCATCGGCCTCCGCTACGAGATGGGCGCGAGCGTGTTCCCGACGGCGGCCGACGCGCTGCCGTTCTACGCGGAGCCCCTGGACATGCGGATCGCACTGCAGACGTGGTTCGGGAAGTAGGGGCGGGGCGTGGCTGGCGTGGGGGGTCGCGGCGGGAGAGTGGCGGCGGTGGGGCTGCGCGGAGGGCGGGGCGGCAGGGAGAGCCGGCCTGGACGTCCACAATTCCGGGGAGAGCCGCCTTGAATGTCCGACTTTCCGCCGCGCGGAGGCCAAAAGGTGTGCTCGCCGGGGGCCTAGGCCGAATAACGCAGGTTCCTCCGTCTGGGGAGCAGGCCGGGGCCCGTGCCTTTGCGCCGACGCGGACACTCAGGGCGGCTCCGCCCGCGGAAGCGGACACTCAGGCCGGCTCTGCCCGCCGCGGCGGACATTCACGCCGGCTCTGCCTCGTCAGGACGTCCGCGAACTCGGGCCCCGTCAGGGGCGCCCGCGTGAGGACACCGGAGGGCGCCCCGACGGGTCGGGGCGGTCCGGCCGCCGCCCGCGGAGCGGGCCCGGCCGACCAAGCGGCG
>JAKFCH010000398.1:0-8462 GCA_036676765.1 Deltaproteobacteria bacterium | reverse complement strand
GCGAGGTCGTCGGCCGCCGCGGCGGGGAGCGCGACGGGCGCGGCGGCGCCCCGCTCGGAGGACTCGGGCGCGCCCGCGAGGGCCACGCCGAGGGCGGCCAGGAACAAGCCGTTCATTCGACCTCCAGGAGGTGCATTGCGTCGGTCCACCAGTCACGGTCGGGGGGGCGCCGGGTGTTGCTGCCGCAGTGCACCTCTCCCCATTGCAGGTGGTAGGTGTCCCAGTCGTCCAGCCAGTTGAGCGTGAGGTTGGCCGGAAGCAGCGCGGACACCTCGTCGATGAACGGATCGGAGCCCGGATCGTCGTCGTCGGTGCGCAGGTACGGGTCGGGGAGGAACACCTGCGTGGTGCCGTCCCCCACGTCGGCCACGACGAGGTTGACCGTGGCGGGGATGAGCGCAAGCGCGCCGCCGCCACACTTGGCGCTCTCCTCGAACACCGCGGGGATGCGGACGATGTCGGCCTCGTCGAGGCCGAGCTCGGCCTTGAAGATCTCGAGGTTGGGGTCGAGGTAGTCGGCCTGCATGTCCTCGTTCGAGGCCCAGAGCGCGTCGTCCTCGAGGATGTCGCCCACCGTGGCGTAGCCATGGTCCGTGCGGTACCGGGGGAGCGAGAGCGCCGGATCGAGGCCCTCCAGGAACGAGCGGCCGAGCGGGATGTCGGCGTAGAGGAAGCGGAAGCCCTTGGGCGCGGTCGGGTCCGGCACGAAGCTCGAGAACTCGTCCACGTGGCCTACGCAGAGCCAGCTGATGTCGAGCTGGAAGGGGTCCTGCACCTTCTGGGCCTCCAGCAGCTCCGCGAGCTCGTTGGTGAGGCCGCGCCCGCGGTTCTCTCCCCAGTAGATGCGCCCGAAGGGGTACGCCACGCCGCCCACCGTGACGGGGGGTGACACCTCCAAGTTACCGAACGAGTCCTGCGAGGTGGGGGTGCGCCCGCCCCAGGTCTCCACCGCGGTGTCCGGCCCCTCGAACTCGGCCTCGGGCAGCTTGTCGAGGTACCGGTTGCCCGCGGTGCGGATGGAGTCGATCACGACGTCCATCCGGTGGCCGGGGGCGGTCTGGGTGGCGAATTCGAGCTCGTCCTGCACCCACACGTCCCACCCGTACTCCTGGAGGCTGAACGACTCGAACGCGC
Source organism: Deltaproteobacteria bacterium (assembly GCA_036676765.1). GTDB lineage: Bacteria > Myxococcota_A > UBA796 > UBA796 > SXON01 > CAJBVW01. The sequence goes on along the minus strand of JAKFCH010000398.1, from coordinate 7,328 downwards.
CGGGGAGGGCCCCGGAGAAGCCGTCGACGAAGGCCTCGTTGCCGGAGCGCCCCGTGGCCGACATGGCGACCACCAGCTCGGCGCCCTGGAGGTGGTTGTTGAGGATGAGCGGCGCGGCGGCGAGCGTCAGGGTGACGGCCGACTCGGGGGTGTCGGTGGGGGTGACACGCAGGGTGGCCGTGGACAGGAACGCGCCGAACTCCACCTCGAACACGCCCTCCTCGACCGCGGAGGCGGAGGTGGCGCCGGTGCCGAGGAGCAGCTCCCCGTCGCGCCAGACGCGCACGGTGTCGAGCCCCTCTCCTTCCAGCGAGAGGTCGAGCGGGCCGAAGCCCGAGAGGTCGACGGCGACGCGGTCGTTCTCGGCGTCCTCGCCGCCCGCGGCGTCGTCCCAGTCGATCTCGCCGTTCTCGTCGTCGTCGTCGATGTTGGCGACGCCGATCACCGGGCCCGCGGGGAGGGTGGGGGCGTCGTCATCCCCGACGACGGCCTCCCGGCCGGTCTCCTCCGCGTCCGTGTCCGCGGGCGCCGTGCAGCCGGCGAGCACCGTGCCGCCGAGGAGCACCGCGGCGCCGGAGAGCACTGTGTAGCCGGCGAGCGCGAGGCGGATCGGAACCAGGAGGCGAGGCGAAAACATCGAGGCTCCGAGGGCCCGGCACCGTAGCCGGGGATCCGGCTGGACGCCTGCCTGCGAGAGGCTTTATTCGATCGGGCGGCCCGCCCCGTCTTCACGCCCCGAAGGCCGGCGTTTAGGTTGGTTCCCTGGGGGGGACCTATGTTTCGTCTTGCAAACCGGGGCGCCGGACAGTTGCTGCTCTTCGGCCTGCTCCTCGTCGGACTGCTGGGCGGGGCACCTGGGCTCATGGCCCAGGCCCACGCGCAGGAGCCCTTCGTACTGTCACCACAACAGGCCACGGGGCTCCTGGCCGGGCCCAACTTCTGGCTCGCCATCGTCGCGGGGCTCTTCCTCGCGGTGGGCTTCCAATTCCTGCTGACCACGCTCTCGTTCGCGGCGGGCGTGAGCTCGATGCGCATCAACCCGGAGGAGGCGGGCGTCGACCGGGACCGGGCGGCGCGCGGCTACGGCGAGGAGCTCACGCTCGGGCAGCGCGCGCGCAAGCTCACCGCGGGCCTCGGCCTCTGGGCGCTCATCACCGCGAGCCTCGCGTTGTTCTTCGCGTCCTGGCTGGCGGTCGAGCTTTCCCTGACCATCAGCGCGCTGCTCGGCGCCATCATCGGGCTCGTCATCTGGGCGCTGTTCTACCTGGTCATGTCCACGGTGCAGGCCACCGCGGCGTGGTCGCTCGTGGGAACGTTGCTCCGCACCGTCGGCACCGGCATCAAGTCCGCGTGGGGCGGCATGTCGGGCGCCTTCTCGAAGTCCGACGAGGCCCGCGCGGCCAACATGGCGGCGCGGATCACCCGCTCGGTGAAGGAGGAGCTGTTCCGTGACGTGCGCATGGATCGCGTGCGCGACGAGATCCGCGGCTACGTGAACCAACTGACACCTCATCCCATCGAGCCCGCCGAGGTCCGCAAGGAGGTCCAGAAGCTCTTCACCGAGACGGAGGTGCAGGCCATCGCCCAGCACGAGGGCGAGCCCTTCGTCGACCGGGAGACGGTGGTGAGCGTCCTCCGGGCGCGCCCGACGGCGATGCAGCCGCGGGACGTTCAGGCGGTCGCCCAGGGCGTGGACGACGCGCTGCGCGTCATCAAGGAGGAGGCCTTCTCCGGCAAGGACCGCGTGACCACCGTGGCCGACACCGCGCTCCGCCTCTCGGGGCGCAGCAAGGACGAGGCCGCGTCCGCGCGCCACCGCATCGAGGAGTGGCTGCGGAACACCGGCAAGGAGGCGCTCGATCCGGAAGGGATCAAGCACGATCTCGATCGCCTGTTCGCCGAGCCCGCGACGGGGCTCGCGGCCCTGCGCGAGCGCGTCCGCATGATCGACCGCGAGACCATCGAGACCATCCTCGCCCAGCGCTCCGACATCAGCCCCGACGAGGCGCACCGCATCGTCGACACCGTGGAGCGGTGGGCCCGCTCGATCGTGCCGCGGGGCCGCGCGGCCATGGGCATGGAGACGACGGGCGTGCGCGAGCGCGCCACCAGCAAGGTGCGCGCCTACCTCGAGTCGCTCCAGCGGCCCGAGCTCGACTACGAGGGCCTGCGCACCGACATCGAGCGGCTCCTCGAGGAGCCGGGCGTGGGCGCAGAGGCCCTCGCCGAGCGCGTGAAGGCCATCGACCGCGACACGATCAAGGCGATCCTCGCCTCGCGCCGCGACATCACCGAGCAGGACGCCGAGCGCATCCTGCAGCAGGTGGAGGCCGCGCGCGACGCCGTGAGCCGCCGGGCGCGCGCCCTGCGGGACGAGGTGGAGCGCCGGGTGCTCGCCGCCCGCGACGAGACCCTCCGCCAGGCCGAGGAGGCCCGCAAGACCGCGGCGTCGGCGGCGTGGTGGAGCGTGGCGACCGCGGTGGTCAGCGCCATCGCCGCGGCGTTCGGCGGCATGGTCGCGGTGGCGGCCGGATGAGGCCACGTCGGTAGCGGCGGCGCGGACGATCGGGGGAGGGCCTCGCGAGCGCGGGGCCCTCTCAGCTGGCCGGCGTGGGCTCGGGGAGAGGGGTGACGGGATCGCCCACCTTCCCGAGTCGGACGTCGACCCGGAGCTCGCCGGCGGCCAGGGAGCGCTCGCGGCCGACGAACGGCACCGACGCGCCGAGCTCGATCCCCACGCGCTCGCCGAGGCCCACGCGCAGCCCGAGCGAGCCTGCCACGTGGTCGACCGGCGCGGTGTAGCCGAAGCCCGAGGCCAGATCGAGCACCATCGCGAAGGGCTTCACCGGCTGCCACGCGGCGCCCACCATGACGCGGGCGCCCGCGCGCGGAAACGCCGGGCCGTGGGACACCGCGGCGGACCCGAGGCCGGCGATGTCGGCGTGGAGGCTCCACGCCGGCGCGGGGGTCCAGAGCCCGGCGACGCCCACGTCCAGGGCGACCGGCCACGCGTTCCGGTAGAGCCCGACCGCCGTCGGCGCGACGACCCGCCCGTGCACCGCGATCGCGGCGCTGTCGTCGTCCCAGAGGCGCTGGGTCACGCCGACCCCCACGTGCCCGAAGCCCATGTACGTGGCGGGGATGGGGGTGATGACGCTGTCGTAGCGGAACGCCTCGACGCTGGCGTAGACCTCGGTGCGCCGGGTGGGCGCCCAGCTCCCGCCGAGCGTGCCGCCGGCCACGATGTGCCCGTAGAAGTTCGCGGTGTCGACCACGGCGAGCCCGCCGGGCGCGAGGGAGACCTCGCTGCGGGCGCACACGCGGCGGGGCACGCCGAGATCGCCGTCGTAGAAGCCGACGGGCACCGGACCGGTGGCGATGCCGGTGGTGTCGGCCTCGCACGGGCCGGCGAGCGCGGGCCCGACCAGGGTGGAGGCGGCGAGGGAGACGAGGAACACGCGCGCGCCCATCACTGCTCCACCCCGGTGAACGCGGAGTCCCCGTCGCGATCGACGAGGAACGGGTTGGTGAACGCCATCGGGTAGCCGTGCGGCGGGGTCACCGCGCGGAAGTACCACGCCGGCGTGCCTCGTTCGGGCTCGGGCGGATCGGCGACGGGCCCGGTGGCGGAGAGGCAGCCGTTCTCGTCGGCCTCGGGGAGGGCGTCGTCGGCGTCGAGGACACCGCTGCCGTCGGTGTCCACGTCGGTGGCGTCGATGACGCCGTCGCCGTTGGTGTCACCGGTGTCGGGGATGCCGTCGCAGTCGAGATCCTCGTTGTCCGCGAGCGGCGCGCCGGCCTCGATCACGATCCAGGCATCCCCCGACGTGGGGAGGAGGTCGGCGAGCGCCACCGAGGCGTCGAGGCGCAGGAGGCCCTCGACGCCGAAGGGATCGGCGGGGTGGGCGAGCTCCGCGGTGAACGTCCGCGCGACCGCACCGTTCACGATCACGCGCACCTCCTCGATCGGCACCCACGGCGCGGCGGTGATCACGATGTCGAGCGTCGCGTCGCCGTTGGGCGCGAACGGGAGCACCGACGGGGTCCGCACGCCGCCGGTGTCGACCACGGTCGCCTCGATGACCGGCCCGTTGGTGCCGATGCTCCGGCCGTCGCGCAGCGCGGCGTCGAAGGTGCCGAGGTCGAAGGCCTCGAAGGTCGTGTCGGACCACACCACGTTGCGCGGCGAACCCACCACGTTCTCGGTGAGCGTGTGGGAGTCGCTGTTGGCGGTGCCGGCGCGCACGATGCCGTGGTTCAACAGGTAGAACCAGAACGCGCGGTACGCGAGCAGCGCCTCGTTCTCCGTGCCGTTCATGACCTCCTGCACGTCGAAGTCGACGTTGGAGAAGTCGGCGCCGTCCGGGGTGTGCAGCAGCAGGCTCTGCCCGGTGCCGTCGTAGTCCTCCTGCGGCGGCTCGGTCATCGTCATGCCCGTCGCGCTGATCCATCCGTAGTTGCGGCCGAATTGCAGCCCGCCGACGGGGTGGTTCAGCTGGACGACGCCGATGTCGGCGTCCCAGTTGCCCTCGTCGCGCTGGCGCATCATCAACGCGCCGGGCTCGGCCAGTTCGTCCCACGACGCGCCGCGGTAGGGCCCGGCGGGATCGAAGGCGACCGGCCAGAAGTTCCAGTGGCCGACGACGAGCGGGAACCCGTAGTCGTCGCGGAAGGGGAACAGGATGTGCCCGGTCGACTCGGTGCCGGAGACGAGCCGGAGCCGATCGGCGGCGCCGAGGGCCTCGGCCGCGGCGGAGTAGTCCCACACGGTGTCGTGCTCGGTCGTCGCGACCACCTGGATGCGCGACGCGAGGAACGCCTTCACCCGGTCCGCGTCGGGGATGCCGCTGTCGAACGAGGCCCCGCCGTGGATGTGGAAGTCCCCGGTGAGCGTGCCTTCCGGCTGCACGTCGAGCGACGCGATCTCGAGGAGCACCGACTGCCCGGTGCCGCTCGCCACCGACACGCCGCGCGCGGCGCCGAGGGTCGAGAACGGGCCCGCCACGGCGTAGAAGTCGTAGTTGCCCGGCGGCATCGCGATGGTGGTCGGACCGTCGACCAGGACGCGGTTGCACGCGGGCGAGGGGCCGTGGGGGTTGCCGAGCAGCGGCGCGCAGGCCCCGAAGTGGCCGAACATCTCGCCGTTGGTGGCGGTGGCCGTGGCGTCGTCCGCGGGGACGACCAGCACGAGCACGTGATCCGCCACGCCGTCGATGGTGGCGTCGATGGTCACCTCGGCGACCGCCGCGAGGGTGAGCGTGGGGGCCTCGATCGCGTCGGCGCCGACGTGCACCTCGACCTCGCCCGCCGGCTGCCCGAAGGCCTCCGCGGTCACGACGTAGTCCCGGTCCGACGGCACGCGCACGGTCCAGCGCCCGTCGGCGTCCGGGTAGGTGTGCGACCACGGCGTGCGGTCCTCGACCGCCATCGCGGCCGTGCCCTCGGAGACGAGCACGCTCCCACGCAGGCCCGTGCCGAGCGTGCCCCCGGGTGCCACGACCGTGCCCGAGAGCTCCGTGTAGGCCTCGCCGAACAGTTGGCGACGGAGCTCGAGCGCGATGTCACCGGCGGAGGACACCGAGCGGCCGTCCACCGCGGCGACGAACCGCTCGAAGATCGCGTAGTCGCGCGGCTGCACGATGCGCGGCGCCTGCCCGATCGCCGAGATCTGCACGCTGTGGAAGCCGGAGAGGGCCTCCTCGCTGCACGCCACCTCCGCGTAGGCCGCGGGGAGCGCCTCGTCGGTGCTGGACGCGCTGTGGGTGCTCGACACGAGGTAGGGCACGTCCCGGAAGCCGTCGAGCAGGTTCGTCAGCCCGAACGGCGGGTAGGTGAAGCCGAGGCCCGGTCCGGGGACGAACGGCAGGTTGCCGCGATCGCCGAAGTACCAGGCGTCGGTGGTGAACCACGAGAGGGCGTCCACCGTGCCGTTCACGATCTCGGTGCGGATGCGCACGCCGGGCTCGCACGGGCGCACCTCGTAGCGGGTGGCGATGCGCACGTCCGGGTAGCCGTCGAGCGTGCCGAGGAGCTGCACCGCCTTGATGTCGCCGTCCTCGAGGAGCTCCACCGAGGTGAAGTTCGCGGCATCCCCGGGGAGCACCCCCGTGGTCGGGAACACGTGCCGCATCGAGTCGTTCTCGGTGCCGCGCGTGGACAGGTCGAGCAGCCCGCCGCCGGTGGGCCCGAGGTAGTGCGGGTGGTCGAGCGCCTCGATGACGGCGACCACCCGGTCGTTTCCGAGGACGATGTCACCGGGCGAGGCGAGCGTGTTCGTCCTGGTCGGGAGGGTGTCCCCCGCGCCGATGACGTAGACCTCGGTCGAGCCGCCGTCACACGTGAACGCGACCTCCTGGCAGGGCGAGGGCACGATGCAGCCGTCCTCGCCGGAGAGGCAGCCTTCGGGCGCGCAGCCGGGGAGGGCGGGGAGGCCGAGCGAGAGGAGGAGGAGGGCGCCGAACGGGCGCGCGGACGGGACCGGGGGGGACATGCGCGCGAAGATACATCAGGACAGCGTGGGCGTGGGCGCGACGTTGCCGCTACGGCGCTCGCGACTCCGTTTGCGCGGGCAGTTTGGGGCGGGAGAGGGGGGCCTCGGGAGCGTGGGATCGAACCCGGGCTACCGCGACTCACCCGCGCGAGGGAGGCCGGAGGGCGTCACTACCGTCTTGTCAAGGAGGCGCGCGGTCCTGGCGGAGCCTTGTCCGCCTCACGCAACGCAGGATCCGCGGTCAGTCCGCGGGACGCCGGGCGGCGGTGGCGGCGGGCCGGCGGCGGCGGGGGCAAGTCACCCCGAGTGAGAGTGGCGCCGAGGCAAGCGGCACCGAGCTGGAATCCAGGGCGCGGTCGGGGCCTGCGATCGGGCTCGGACGACGGCACACGCCTCGAAAACCGGCGTTTCATCGTGGAGGCGCCGCCCGAGCGGGTGTCGCAGTCTCGTTCGGTGCCGCTTGCCTCGGGGGGACTCTCGTTGGGCAGGGCTTGGGTCCACGGTGGGCACCCGCCCGGGGGCAGGCGCGCGCTCGACGACGGTGGGCACCCGCCCGGGGGGCTAGCGCGCCCACGGGACCCCGGGCCGGAGGCCACGCCGCGCCAGGCGGGTGGAGGGCGGCGCGGGCGCCGTGAGGCGAGGGGCCGGAGGCCGTCTGGACGCACGCGCCCGCGCCGGTCGGCCCGCGCGCGGCGGGCCGACGGAGCGGCTCCGCCGCGACCCCGGAGATGCTCCGTTCCCGGTCAAGCCGCCGCCGCACGTTTCCTCTCGAATAGCTGGCCGTCGAAGGACTTGTTGGTGAGTAGCATGCGCCAGAGCGCCTGCAGCAGCCTGCGCA
>JAKFCH010000397.1:0-4000 GCA_036676765.1 Deltaproteobacteria bacterium | reverse complement strand
CGAGTCGAGGGCCTGCTGAAGGCGGCGGCCGCCGAGGGCACCCCTGACGGACAGGTCCCCGCTCGACGTCCTCCGGGCGGCCGCCGAGGGCACCCCTGACGGACAGGTCCCCGCTCGACGTCCACTGGGCGGCCGCCGAGGGTACCCCTGACGGACAGGTCCCCGCTCGACGTCCGCCCGCTTGATCCGACGCTGTTCTCGACCGAGGGACGCCCGAGCCAAACTCGGGCGCGCCTGCATCGTCGCACCGTCGTCGTTCCTGCGCGACTGCCATGCCTCCACCTCGGTGCGGAGCGTGTCCATGTCTCCGATGCGGCGGTCAAGGCATTGCTTGTTCAGAACGCGATCTCGATCTCGTCCATGTCGAGCCAGCTTGCGTGCGTCGGCTCTCCCGGTGCCGCGCAGGGGTACTAGCGGCAGGGTCGGGTCCTCGTGGAACACCACGGCGAGACGCGGATCGATCACCAGCGGATCGCGCGCCGCCCGCACGGGCCGAAGCTCCGCGACCGGACGACCGTTCCGACAGATGAGGAACGACTCGCCGTGATCTTCGATCTCGGCGAGCAGCGCGGAGAGCTGCGTCTTGGCCTCGTTCGTGTTGACGCGACGCATGGACCAGGTTTAGTCGGACCCGTGCTGCCGACAACCGCGCCGTCAGTACATCGGCACGATGCCCGAGTGCTCCACGAGCTTCATGCCGTAGGGCGTGATCGCGTCGTCCGGGGCGATGAAGCCCGAGTCCGGGCAGCTCCAGATGTGCAGCGTGATGTTCTTCGTGGCCGCGGAGGCCTTGGCCCGCTGCTCCAGGTAGAACCGGAGCAGCTCGACCGAGTTCAGCGGCGGCGGCACGGCGGCGGGGGTGGCCGCGACGGGCCCCGCGGGCGGCTTGTAGAGCACGCCGCCGCCGGGCTGGGAGAGGAAGCCCACGACCGTGGGGATGGCTCCGTAGGGGAGGTAGCGGAGCTCGAGCAGCGGGATGCCGCCGGGCGAGGTGGCGCCGGGGCGGATCTTGCCGAGCCCGACGGTCTGCGTGCACGACAGCGTGCTGTCGAAGAACAGCCCCTTGCACTCGAACTCGGGCAGGGGCGGCGCGTCGGGCGCGGCGGCGAGCACGAACCAGACGGAGGGATCGTCCTTGGCGGTGCAGGTTGCGTTCCAGGAGTCGGCCGCGAGGGCCGGGGCGATCAGGCCGAGGAGTCCGAGGAGCATTCGCGGTACGTAACGGGTGGACGTCCGCGCCGAGGACAGGAGCCACCGACCCCTCGATCGATCGGCCCGCGTGCAGGGCCGGCGGATTACCCGCGCCTGTCCCGGCGCCGAGGGCGCGCCGAAACGCGCCTCTCCCGTAGTGCCTCCGTGCTACACTCGACGCGTCAATGGCAAAGTCGTCGCGATCGCCCGGAGGCAAGAAGGAAGATCCCGGGATCTCCGCGCTGAAGGTCGCCAAGAGGAACCTCGTCTCGGGCAAGGCTCCGGGCCCCGCCTCGAAGGGGAGGGGCAGAGGGAAGTCGGCCGGCAAGCGCGGGCCGCGGCGCCCGTTCGGAGTCGCGCTCAAGAGCTGGGCCCGCGCGGTGCTCGTCAGCGTCGTGGTCGGCGGGGTCCTCGGGGGCGGGATCGTGTTCGCCACGATGTACCGTTGGGCGGTCGGCGAGATCGACCGCGGGCTCGCCGGACCCGTGTGGACCGTGCCGGGCCGCGTGTGGTCCGCGCCCATCGAGGTGTGGCCGGGGCTCGCGTACACGCCCGAGGCCCTCGCCGCCGACCTCTCCGCGGCCGGCTACGCCCGCGTCGCCAAGGCCGGCCAACCGGGTGACTTCCAGGTGAGCGGCGACGCCGTCGTGGTCCACGCGCGGGAGGACAGCGGCCCGGGCTGGTCGGTGAAGGGCGGCGAGGTGCTCGTCACCTTCGACGACGGGCGCGTGCGCTCCGTCACCCCCCAGGGCCGCGCGACCTTCGCCCCCGCTGCGATGGCGATCATCCGCGGGCCCGACAACGAGAGCCGCAACCCGGTGCCGCTCGACCGCATCCCGAAGAACGTGCGGAACGCCGTGCTCGCGATGGAGGACGCCCGGTTCTACGATCACCCGGGGCTCGATCCCGTCGGCATCTCCCGCGCGCTCTGGGTGGACCTGACCGAGAAGGAGTGGAAGCAGGGCGGCTCCTCGCTCACCCAGCAGGTGTCGAAGAACCTGTTCCTCTCGCAGGAGCGCACCAGCGAGCGCAAGCTGCGGGAGGCGATGCTCTCCCTCGCGCTCGAGCGTCGGCTCGGCAAGGATGAGATCCTGCAGCTCTACCTGAACGAGATCTACCTCGGACAGGTGGGCGGCAGCTCGATCTGCGGGGTGGACGCCGCCGCGCGCGCGTGGTTCGGCAAGCCCATCGAGCGCGTGAACCTCGGGGAGGCCGCCACGCTCGCGGGTGTCATCTCCGCGCCCAACGCCTACTCGCCCGCGCGCTACCCCGAGCGCGCGACCGAACGTCGCGACCTCGCCCTCGATCGCATGGTGCAGATCGGCGCCATCGACGCCGCCGCCGCCGCCGCCGCGAAGAAGGAGCTGCTCGTCACCCACGTCGCCGAGGCCGGGCGCATGGCGCCGTGGGCGGTGGATCACGCCGTCGAGGAGGTCGAGGCCAGCGTCGGCGTCGGGTCGATCGCGCGCGAGGCGCTCGACGTGTACACGACGATCTCGCCGCCGCTCCAGCGCGCGGCCGAGGCCGCCATGCGCGACGGGATGGCCGAGCTCGTGGCGGCGCACCCGAAGCTCGCCGGGATCCAGTCCGCGCTCGTGGTCGTGCGTGCGCGGGACGGCGCCATCGTCGCGCTCGTGGGCGGGCGCGACTACGGCGAGAGCCTCTGGGACCGTGCCTTCGGCGCCAACCGCCAGCTCGGCTCGACGATCAAGCCGCTCACGATGCTCGCCGCCTTCGAGGCCGACGCCGCCCTCTCACCCGCCACCCGCTTCGAGGACGCGCCGATCGAGCGCGTCCACGACGGCAAGACCTGGGCGCCCGCCAACTACGACAACGTGTTCGTGGGGCCGATCTCCATCCGTCGGACCATCGCGACCTCGCGCAACATCCCCGCCGTGCTGCTCGCCGAGGCGGTGGGGATGGGCGACCTGAAGAAGCGCTGGCGCGCCATCGGCCTCGACGACGCCACCGACTACCCCTCCGCGGCGCTCGGCGGCTTCGGCGCCACGCCCGTGCAGCTCGCGGGCGCCTACGCGGTGTTCGCGAGCGACGGCGCGTACCACGAGCCCTGGCTCGTGCGCGCAGCCAAGGACACCGGCGGCGATCTGCGCGTCGACGCCCCGCCCGAGAAGTCCACCGTCCGCTACTCGCCGCGCGCCACGTTCCTCGCCACCAACGTGATGCGCGAGGTGATGGCCACCGGCACCGGCAAGTCCGCGGCGAAGTACGGGGTCGGCAAGGGCGCCGCGGGCAAGAGCGGCACGACGGACGGCAACAAGGACGCGTGGTTCGTCGGCGTGACCGGCGGCTACTCCGTGGCGGTCTGGGTGGGGTTCGACCAGCAGCGCACCCTGGGCCTCACCGGCTCCCAGGCCGCCCTGCCCACGTGGGCCCGCTTCGTCGCTGCGACCGGCACGAGCGGCACCATCGCGGCGGTCCCCTCGGGGGTCGAGCGCGCGGACGTGTGTGTCGAGACCGACCTGCCGCCCTGCAACAATTGCGAGGAGACGCGCACCGAGTACTTCAGCGCCGGCCAGATTCCCGAGGCCCGGTGCGGCGTCATCGAGGAGGCCGGCGAGAGCCTCCAGACCGCCTTCCAGAAGCTCGGCAACGTGTTCGGCATCGGCAAGAAGAAGGCGGCGGCGCGCGAGGCGGCAGAGGCGGCCGAGCGGTCGGGGTCGACGGCCGAGCCCGAGTTCGACGCGCCCCCGGCGACCATTCCGGAGTAGGCCGCGGGGCGGCCCCCCGCCGCCGAGCCGGCGGGGGCGGGTGTCCTCCCGGCTCGGGCTCCGCCCTCGGTCACGCCCGC
>JAKFCH010000396.1:0-1951 GCA_036676765.1 Deltaproteobacteria bacterium | reverse complement strand
CCCACCACCCGCGGCCCCGCCGCGATATAAGACGGAGACTTTTGTGAGCTTCACGCAGCTTGACCGTGTATCCATCGACCGTGTTCCCATCCGCCGGGCCCTGATTTCGGTCTACGACAAGACCGGTCTGGAGGAGCTCGCGAGGGGCCTGCACGACGCCGGCGTCAAGATCGTCTCCACCGGTTCCACCGCCAAGAAGATCGCCGCGGCCGGCATCCCGGTGCAGGAAGTCGAGGAGGTCACCGGCTCCCCGGAAATGCTGGACGGCCGCGTCAAGACCCTCCACCCGCGCGTCCACGGCGGCATCCTCGCCGACCGCCGCGTCCCGGCCCACATGGACACGCTCGCGTCGATGGACATCGAGCCGTTCGACCTGGTCGTCGTGAACCTCTACCCGTTCGTGGAGACCGTGAAGTCCGGCGCCGCGCAGGACGACGTCGTCGAGCAGATCGACATCGGCGGCCCCGCGATGGTGCGCTCGGCCGCGAAGAACCACGCCGCCGTCGCGATTGTGGTGGACCCGTCGTCGTACGGTTCCGTGGTGGAGGCCGCCGCTTCCGGCGGGTTTGACCTGAAGACCCGACGCCGGCTGGCCGCCAAAGCCTTCGCGCACACCGCGACGTACGACACCGCCGTGGCGAGCTGGACCGCGAGCCAGTTCCTCGACGAGGACGGCGACGGAGTCATCGACTGGCCCGCGTACGCCGGGCTGGCCCTGGAGCGCTCCGAGGTGCTCCGCTACGGCGAAAACCCGCACCAGCAGGCGGCCCTCTACGTCGACAAGGCCGCCCCGGCCGGCATCGCGCAGGCCGACCAGCTGCACGGCAAGGCCATGAGCTACAACAACTTCGTCGACGCCGACGCCGCCCTGCGAGCCGCGTTCGACTTCGCCGAGCCGGCCGTCGCGATCATCAAGCACGCCAACCCGTGCGGCGTGGCCGTGGGCTCGGCCTCCGCGGCGGACCCGATCGCCGACGCGCACGCGAAGGCGCACGCCTGCGATCCCGTTTCCGCGTTCGGCGGCGTGATCGCGGCGAACCGCACGGTCACCGCCGGCATGGCCCGGACGGTCGCCGGCATCTTCACCGAGGTCGTCATCGCCCCGGGCTTCGAGGACGAGGCCGTGGAGATCCTGTCCAAGAAGAAGAACATCCGCCTCCTCGCCCTGCCCGAGGGCTACGGCCGCTACCCCTCCGAGATCCGCCAGGTGTCCGGCGGCGTGCTGGTGCAGATGTCGGACCGGGTCGACGCCGACGGCGACAACCCCGCCAACTGGACCCTCGCCGCGGGTGCAGCCGCCGACGCCGACACCCTGGCCGATCTCGCGTTCGCGTGGACCGCGTGCCGCGCCGCCAAGTCCAACGCCATCCTGCTGGCGTCGGATGGGGCCGCCGTGGGCATCGGCATGGGCCAGGTCAACCGGCTCGATTCCTGCAAGCTTGCCGTCGAGCGGGCCAACTCGCTGGGCGTTTCAGTGGAGTCCGAGGTTGACGGTGCCGGCGGCGCCTCCAACGCCGATGCCAGCGGAGCGCCCGAGCGCGCCCGCGGTGCCGTCGCGGCGTCGGACGCGTTCTTCCCGTTCGCCGACGGACTGCAGATCCTGATCGACGCCGGCGTCCGCGCCGTCGTCCAGCCCGGCGGCTCCGTCCGCGACGACGAAGTCATCGCCGCAGCCAACGCTGCGGGCATCACGATGTACTTCACCGGCGCCCGGCACTTCTTCCACTAAGGAGTCGCACGCGGGGGTCGCTCGTTCCGCGCCGTAGGTACGGCTCCCAGGCACCACCAAGAATGGACATGCCCTCCCGACGCGGAGGGCATGTCCATTTTTCGTGGCCACGGGTGGGCATAGGGGGTTATGTCCGGTCCAGGGCCCTGGGGGAGGGCATGTCCCGTGGCTGGGTCGCGCGGGCTGGACCGGGCTGGTGCGCGGGGAGGGGCGCACGGGGGG
>JAKFCH010000395.1:0-17562 GCA_036676765.1 Deltaproteobacteria bacterium | reverse complement strand
CCGGCCGCCCTCCAGGCCGCGCGCGGGCGTCGAGATAAGCGAGGAAGGTCCGTGGTGCCGCCCGGCATGCGCGCGCCGAGGCACCCCGAATGGACCCGCGCCGCGTATTCGCGGGGGCATCGCTTCGGGAAACGCGTATTCGCGGGGGCATGACCCGGGCTGGCCCTTCCGCGTGGGCGCCAAACGCGCCCGACCCAGCGCCCCCGCCCCCCTGAGCCCCTCCGCGACTACCCCTCCGATCCGCCCGGCAACGCGATCAACGTCCCCTCGTGCACCCACACCCACACCTCGCCGCCCACGCGGGCCGCGCCGTCGGCCGGGAGGGGCCAGGGGGTGCCGTCGACCGTGACGCTGCTCTCCGCGTCCTCGCGGGTGAGGGTGACCCCTTCGGGCCGCGGCGCCGCGGGCGCCTTCCACGGGCTCCGTTGGTGGGTGCGCTCGCGGGGCTCTCCGCCGGGGAGCGTGTAGCGGCCGACCTCGCCGTCGAGCGTCGCGACGATCAGCACGTCCCCCTCGAGCCGCGCGGCGTCCACGGCGTCCTCGTCCCCGCAGAGCTGGTGCGCGAAGCGCTCGCCGCCGCCGCCGCCGCCGCCGCCGCCGCCGCCGCCGCCGCCGCCACCACCGCCACCACCGCCACCACCCTCACCGCCCGGAGCGACGACACGCACGTGGGTGTCGTCCACATGGACGACACGGGACCCGTCGGTAGCACAGACGCCGTCTCGCAAGTCCGAGGCCCCCCTCGTACCCGACGCGAGATCCCACACCGCCCCGCCCGGCCCCGCGAGCACGCGACCGGCCATGGCCGGCCCCGCGCCGGCGAACCCGTCGAGCAGCACGCCGCCGGCCTCGTCGAGGAGCACGCCCCGATCGAGATCCCAGAGCACCGGCCCCGGCGCGAAGCCGACGGGCGCGAGCGAGCCCTCCCACATCCTCCGGACAGCACCGGTGGCGAGGTCGACCCACGCGACGCCGTCGGGGCACGCCGCCAGGACCGTGGTCCCGTCGGGGGAGAACCGCGCGCTGTCGGCGTCGAGCGCGCGGCCGACCCGCACCGCGAGGCCGCGCGGGGGCGCGACCACGGCATCCCCCTTGATGGAGACGAGCACCGCACCCTCGGGCCCGCACGCGATGCCCTCGGGCGAGGGGGCGCGGCCGAGCACCGACACGCGCGCGCCGAGGCGGCACACCACGTCGAGATCGACCCACACGGCGCCGAAGCCGGTGGCCCACGGGCGGATCCAGCGGGCGCGGAGGGCGCCGTCGGGGAGGGGGAGGGGGCGCCCGTCCACGAGGCGGAGGAGGCGGTGCTCGGGCACCTCGAGGAACAGGCCCAGGTCCTCCCCGGCGTGGGTGGCGACGGGCTCGGCCTCGTCGTCCACGAGGAGCTCCTCGACGCGCGCCGTGTCGGGATCCACGCGCACGAAGCCGTTGCCGAGGGCGACGGTCCAGCGGCGGGGGGAGGCGGCGACCTCCTCGACCTCGTCGGGGAGCTCGACGACATCGACGTGGCCTCCCGCGTGGAGGAACAGGCGGTCGCGCAGGGCCCAGCCGACACGGACGCCGTCCGCGCCGATCCAATCGGGGACCCCGGGGGCGAGCAGGCGGGGGAGGGGACCGGTGCCGAGGGAGAGGCGCATGGCGGCGTCTATCCGGCCTCGTGGGCGACGGGGAGGGCGCGCCGGATCGCGCCCCCACCGGGAGAGCGCGTCTACTCGGAGGAGAGCGCCACGAGCCGGCCGTTCGCGAGCCCCACCACGAGCTTGCCGCGGACGTAGACCGGATCGCCGGTGATCGAGGCGCCGAGGGAGACGCGCCAGACCTCGCCGCCGTCGTCCCCGTCGAAGCGGTAGAGGCTGCCGTCGCCGTTGCCGGCGTAGACCTCGCCCTCGATGACGATGGGCTGGGCACCGAACTCGCCGAAGCCCTCGGCGGCCCACGCGCGGCTCCCGGTGGCGGGGTCGAGCGCGTAGACGTGGCCGTCCTTGTCGGGGACGTAGACGTGGCGGCCCACGGAGAGCGGCCCGGAGGGCTGGAACTCGGTCTGGTGGCGCCACACCTCGTTGCCGGCGCGGTCGAACGCGAGCACCCCGCCGGGCTGTCCGGGCGAGGACGCGATGGGGACGTAGATGTGGTCGGCGTCGAGCGCCGCGCCCTCGACGGCGGCGGCCGGAAGCGGCGCCCGCCAGACGATGCCGGCCTTGTTCGCGGCGATGAGCCCGCCCTCGAGGGTGGTGACGTAGATCGTCTCTCCGTCCGCGGCGGCGCCGCCGGCGGCCGAGAGCGCCACCTCGTGTCCCCACCCCTCGGACGACGCGAGGCCCCCGTGCACGGTCACCCAGGCCACCGAGGTGGGGAGCTGCACGGCGAGCCCCCGGACCGGGCCGCCGCCGGAGGACGAGCGCACCGTGGCCC
Organism: Deltaproteobacteria bacterium; assembly: GCA_036676765.1. Taxonomy (GTDB): domain Bacteria; phylum Myxococcota_A; class UBA796; order UBA796; family SXON01; genus CAJBVW01. The sequence continues at coordinate 15,147 of JAKFCH010000395.1, read as the reverse complement.
CGTTCTTCGGATCGAGGACGACGAGCGTGCCGGTCTCGGTGCCGACGACCGGCCCCTGGTCGGTGATCGCCACGCCGCCGGACGCGAGCGAACGGATGTTCCAGAGCGGCGCGCCGTCGAGGTCGTAGCAGTACACCCGCCCTTCGGCGACGGCGTAGATCCGCTCTCCGTCGGAGGTGACCGGCTCGACGATCGGGCCGGGGAGCATGCGGCTCCACGCTTCGGTCGGCGACTGGACGAGCGGGGGCCCGTCGAACACGCCGGCGCGCCAGGCCCCGGGCGGCAGGGGCGCCTTCTCGGGCGGCGGCGCCTCCGCGACCGGCGCGGCCATGTCGGGCGCGGTGCGGACGGGAGCGCGGGCGCCGCCACACCCGGGGAGGACGAGCGCGAGGACCATCGCCCCGGTTCGAACCACGTCGTGTCGAACCAGGGGAGCGTTCACTTGTTGTCTCCACGGAACCGGTAGCCCATGCCGCGCACGGTCAGGAAGTGGACCGGCTCGTCGGGGTTGTCGAGCTTCTGGCGGAGGCGGGTGATGAAGTTGTCGACCGTACGCTCGGTCCCGAAGTAGTTCTCGCCCCAGACGGCGTCGAGGATCATCTGGCGGGTCACGACGCGGCCCTCGCGGCCGGCGAGGTACTGGAGCAGGTGGAGCTCCCGCACGGTCATCTCCACGGGCACGCCGGCGCGGCGCACCTCCCCGGCGGTGAAGTCGGCCTCGATGTCGTCGAAGGTGAGGCGCTTGCCCTGGGGCGCGGGCTTGCTCCGCCGCAGGAGCGCCTTCACGCGGGCGAGCAGCTCCTGGAGCCCGAACGGCTTGGTCACGTAGTCGTCGGCGCCGAGGTCGAGGCCCTGCACCCGGTCCATCTCCGTGCCCTTCGCGGAGAGCACGAGGATCGGCACGTTGGAGCCTCGGCGGCGCAGCTCGCGGCACACGTCGTAGCCGCTCATCCCGGGGAGCATGATGTCCAGCACCACGAGGTCGGGCTTCCAGTCCTGGGCGACCAGCAGGCCGGTCGTGCCGTCCGTCGCGGTGCGGATCTGGTAGCCCTCGAGCCCCAGGTTGAGCTCGAGCCCCTTGAGGATGTTGGCGTCGTCTTCGACGAGCAGGATGCGTTCGCTCACCGGATCAATGTACCATCGGAGCGCACGATGAATCGCGCGCCTGCCGGCACGGGCGTCGGTCGCGACGGATTGCGGTTCAGGGGCGGTCCTCGGCGCGGAGGGCGCGGTTCACCGACAACGCCGCGCGCGCCCCCTCCGCCGCGGCCACCACGACCAGCTGCGTGCCGGTGGCGGCATCCCCGCACGCCCACAGCCCGGGAACGCCGGTGCGGCCCTCGTCGTCCACGCGGATGCACCCGTTCGGCGCGAGCGTGCACCCGAGGCAGGTCACCAGCGAGTCGGCCGGGCGCTGGCCGCCGTGGACGAACAGGCACACGCAGTCGCGGACCGTGCCGTCGGAGAAGCGGATGCGCTCGAGCTCCTCGCCCCCTTCGAGCTGGACGATCGGCGAGACGATGGTGGCGATCCCGTGGCGCGCCAGCCGGGGATCGTCGGGCGGCGGGCGCCCGTCGGTGCACAACGTCACCCGGTCGGTCCAGGTGAGGAGCCCGAGCGCGGCCTCCACGGCGTCGGCGTCCCAGCCGTACAACGCGAGCGGCGCGCCGCGGCGCTCCCAGGCGTCGCAATAGGGGCAGGTGACCACCGACCGCCCCCAGAACGGCCCCACGCCGGGGATCGTGGGCACCACGTCCCGTATGCCGGTCGCGAGCACGACCGCGCGCGCCTCCTCGGTGCCGGCGGCGTGGCGCGCCACCCACGGGCCTGGGCCGGTGAGCTCGTCGACCGTGGTCGCCAGCACGGTCGCGCCGTAGCGCGCGATCTCCGCGCGCCCGAGGGCACGCAGCTCGCCGGGGGGCGTGCCGTCGCGAGTGAGGAACCCGCTCACCGCGGGGGTGCGCGCGTTCCGGGGGGTGCCCGCGTCGAGGACGAGCACGGTGCGGCAACAGCGGCCGAGCAGCAGCGCGCAGGAGAGCCCGGCGGGGCCGCCACCGACGATGATCACGTCCCACATCCCGCAAAGGTGGGGACGAAAGACGGAGGGGACGAGGCATGGAGGCCGTGGCGCGGCGGAGCGCGATCGGACGACCGACCTACACCACGTCCTCGCGCACCACTCCCTCGAAGCCGAGCACGAAGTCGGCGCCGAACACCCCCGCGGGCGTGGCGAAGCCGGTGCGATCGACGCCCGCCATCACCCGCCGCGCCGCCTCGACCGCGGTCATCGCCGTGAGCGTGTAGCCCTCGGGGGTGGTGAGCCGCGCCTCGGCGCGGAGGCCGGCGGCGTCGTGTACGTCTCCCCACACGAACGCCTTCGCCTTCGCACGCGCCTCGGGGGTGGGGCCGGGCGGGGCGGCGTCGACGCGGGCCTGGACGAGGCGCTTCACCCACGGCAGGCGGAGCACCGGGCCGAGCCAGTTGCCCGCCTTCATCGCGAGGATGACGGGCGGCGGGAGCGCCGAGTAGACCTCGATGTCCGGGATGCGGGTGGTGTGGTACGCGGTCGAGACGTCCCCCCACGGGATGGTGACCGCCTGGCGCGGCCCGCGGCCGAAGTCGACGTCGAGCTCCTTGTAGGCGCCCGGAACGCGCACGATGCGGCCGGACTGCCGCACCGCGCCGCCGCTCTCGAGGTTCTCCACCATCGTCGTGGCCGTGCCGTGCGAGAGGCCCCCGCCGCTCGACCCGATCGCGAGGCGCAGGCGGGTGGCCGTCGGCAGGCGCTGCTTCAGGTGCAGGGCGAGGCAGTCCGTCGGCACGACGTCGAAGCCGACGCCGGGGAGGAGGAGGACGCCGGCGGCCTTCGCCTCGATGTCGCGCGCGGCGAGCGCCTCGAAGACCGTGATCTCGCCGGTGATGTCGAGGTAGTGCACCCCGGTGCGCAGGCAGGCGTCGACCAGGGGGCGGGCCGTGCGGCTGAAGGGCCCGGCGCAGTTGAGGAGCACGGTGACGCCGCCCAGATCGGGGGTGTCCACCCCGAAGGCCCGCGTGGGGAGCCCGGTGCGCGCGCCGAGGGCGGCCACCTTGGCGGGATCGCGCCCGGCCACGATTGGCGCGAGGCCACGCTTCTGGGCCTCCTCGACGACGAGCTCGCCGGTGTAGCCGGTGGCCCCGTAGATCATCAGCATGTCGCCTCTTCCTCCGCCGGCGCCAAGGTAATCCCCGTCCGCGCGATCGGGCGGCCCGCGTCGCGATCGGACCTCCCGACCGCGATCGCCGGGCCGCGGTGCCGGACGGCGGGTTAGCGGCGGCCTCATGCCCCGATACGCGCGCGCCGACGGGCGCCTCGACTTCAAGAGCCTCACCCTCGACGAGATCGAGGCCGAGATCGCCGGCCTCGGCTCGGAGAAGTTCCGCGCGCTCCAGGCCTACAAGTGGGTGTGGCAGCGGGGCGCCCGCACGTTCGCCGAGATGAAGAACATCGCCACCTCGGTCCGCGTCGCGATGGACGAGCGCTTCTACATCGGCTGGCTGGAGTGCGAGGGCGTGCTCGAGAGCGGGGACGGCACGACCAAGTTCCTCTGGAAGACCGACGACGGCTACCAGATCGAGTCCGTGCTCATCCCCGACGGCGATCGCCTCACGCTGTGCGTGTCGTCCCAGGTCGGCTGCGCGATGGCATGCACGTTCTGCCTGACCGGGGATCTCGGGCTCAAGCGGCACCTCCGCCCCTCGGAGATCGCGAACCAGCCGCTCCAGATCAAGGCCGGGCTCGCGCCCTCGGTCCCCGGCGGGAGCGGGCGCATCACCAACGTCGTGATGATGGGCATGGGTGAGCCCCTCCACAACTTCGACAACCTCGTCGCCGCCCTCCACACCTACCTCTCGGAGGACGCCCTCGGCTTCTCCCACCGCAAGGTGACCGTGTCGACGGTGGGCCTCGTTCCCGCGATGCGGAAGCTCGCCGAGGTGCTGCCCGTCAACCTCGCGGTGAGCCTCAACGCCACGACCGAGGCGCAGCGCCGCGCGGTGATGCCGATCACGCGCAAGCACTCGATGGCCGAGCTCCTCGAGGCCTGCCGCACCCTCCCGATCCTGCACCACAAGCGCATCACCTTCGAGTACGTGATGATGGGCGGCTTCAACGATGGGCTGGACGACGCCGCGCGCCTCGTCGAGCTGCTCGTCGGCATGAAGTCGAAGGTCAACCTCATCCCGTACAACGAGAACCCGTCGCGGGACATCCGGCGCCCGACCGACGAGCGCGTGTACGACTTCCAGACCGTCCTCGTGAAGGCCGGCGTCCAGTGCTCGGTGCGGTCGACCCGCGGCATCGACATCAGCGCCGCGTGCGGACAGCTCGGGAAGGCCGATCCCAACAGCGCGACCGACTGGTTCTCGCGGAACCGGATCGCGGCGCCCGCGGCCACCTGACGGGCGGTCGGGCGGGAGCGGCACGGCCGGCGCGTATCCTGGCTATCGCCAGGGGCCCGGGTCGTGATAGGACGGCGCCGCTACGGAGTGATCGGATGCGTATCGGGGTGATCGGCGGAAGCGGGCTCTACCAGATGGAGGGCCTCGAGGACGTCCGCGAGGAGCGCGTCACCACCCCCTTCGGCGATCCGTCCGACGCGCTGATCCACGGTCGCCTCGGCAGCGCGGAGCTGGTGTTCCTGCCCCGCCACGGGCGCGGCCACCGCTTCAACCCGAGCGAGGTCAACTACCGCGCCAACATCTTCGCGATGAAGATGGCGGGCGTGGAGTGGATCATCTCGGTCAGCGCCGTCGGCTCGCTCCGCGAGGAGATCGTGCCCGGCCACGTCGTGCTCATCGACCAGTTCATCGACCGCACGCGGCTCCGCAAGAACACCTTCTTCGAGAACGGCATCGTCGCCCACGTGGCCTTCGGCGATCCGGTCTGCACGGCGCTGCGCGGCTACCTGCTCGCCTCCGCCGCCGAGTCCGGCGCGACCCACCACGACGGCGGCACCTACGTGTGCATGGAGGGCCCCGCCTTCTCGACGCGCGCGGAGTCCAACCTCTACCGCTCCTGGGGCGCCTCCGTCATCGGCATGACGAACCTGCCCGAGGCCAAGCTCGCCCGCGAGGCCGAGATCTCGTACGCCACGCTCGCGATGGCCACCGACTACGACTGCTGGCACCCCCATCACGACGACGTGACGGTCGACAAGGTCGTCGCCGTGATCAACGCCAACGCCGCGCTCGCCAAGCGCATCGTGGCCAACACCGTGCCGAAGATCCTCGCGCACGGCGGCCCCGCGCCCCACGCGTCGGCGCTCGCCACGAGCATCATGACGTCCCCGTCCTCGGTCTCGGTGGAGTCCCGCCGGGCCCTCGCTCCCCTCATCGGTAAGTACATGCCGGTCTGAAACCGGTCGGGGTGTCTCGTATGCGCGCTCTGCCTGTCGTCGGTTCGCTGCTCGTCGTCGGTATGCTGGCGTCGGTCGCCGGTTGCATCTCGCCGAAGCGCATCTCGCGGTCGTCGGCCAAGGTCGACCTCGGCGCGGCGTACTACCGCGAGGGCAACACCGAGGGCGCCATCGAGGCCCTCACCGACGCGGCGAAGCTCGATCCCCGTGCCTGGCGCCCGCTGAACGCGCTGGCGATCGCCTACATCGCGAAGGGCCAGCTCGAGCTCGCGGACGACGCCTTCCGGCGCGCCCGCCGCCTCGCGCCGGACGAGGCCGAGGTGCTCAACAACCACGGCACCCTGCTGGTCAAGACCGGCCGTGCGGACGAGGCCGTGAAGGCCTTCCAGCACGCGCTCGAGGATCTCGACTACCGCACGCCCGCGATGATCCACAGCAACCTCGCGTTCGCCCTCCTCGAGGCGGGCCGCGCCGACGAGGCCCTCCAGTACGCCCGGGAGGCCACCCGCCGGGCGCCCCTGATGTGCGAGGCGTGGTTCCACCTCGGGCTCGTGCAGGAGGCCCGGAAGGACGCCCTCTCCGCGCTCGAAGCCTACCGCCAGGTGTCGCAGACCTGCCCCGCCGACTCGCTCGGCGCCCGCCTGCGCACGGGCTGCCTCCAGATGGAGGTCGGCCTCACGGAGGACGGCCTCGCCTCGCTCCAGGACGTGATCATCGCCGCCCCCGGGACCGCCTTCGCCGACGGCGCGCGGGCCTGCCTCGACACGAGCCGCTGATGTCCGCCGGGCGCGACCTGCGCGTCGCCCGCGAGCGCATGGGGTTGTCCCTCCAGGAGGCGTCGCTGCGCGCCCGGATCCCCGTGCGCTACCTCGAGGCCCTCGAGCGCGACGACGCCGCCGCGATCGGCCCCGGGCCGTTCGCCATCGGGTACACCCGCCAGTACCGACGGTTCCTCTCCCTCCCCGACGCGCCGCTTCCCGCCGCCGCCGAGTCGGACCCCGAACACACGCTCCCGACCCAGACCGCGCCGCTCATCCCCTCCCGCCCGCGGCTCCTCGCGCTCGGGGGCGCGGTGGGGCTCGTGCTGGTCCTCGCCACCCTCGTCGGTCGTTCGGCGATGGACGCGGGGGAGCCCACCGTGGGCGTGCCGCCGGACCAGGTCGTGTTGCTCACCACTGGCGAGCCCCTCCGCGCCACGATCGTGGCGGACGGGCGTGAGGTGTTCTCGGGTGCCCTCCCGGCGGGCCAGCAGCGGCGCTTCGAGGCGCACGACCGGCTCGAGCTCGATCTCGCGCGCCTCAACGCCGTGAGCGTGGTCTACAACGGCCACACGCTCAAGCCGCTCGGCGCCCAGTCCCGGCCTCGAAGGCTGGTCTTCATCGACGACCGCGGGAAGTGACTCCATGGCCGAGTCCCTCCTCAACAAGCGCGTGGACGCGATCCGCCGCCTCGCCCGCCGCGGCGCCATCCAGGCGCTCGCGAAGGTCGTGGCGACCACGCGTGCCGAGGATCTCGCGGCGGCCATGGGGCACCTCGCCCGCAACGAGCAGCGCCTGGTCTTCGGGCAGGTGCGGTCGGACGCCACCGCCGCCGACCTGCTCGTGCGCGTCGGGCACCAGGACTTCCTCTCGCTGACCTCCGAGCTCCCCGTCGAGCGGCTCGTACGGCTGTTCAGCGAGATGGAGGCCGACGACCAGACCGATCTCATCGAGCTGCTCCCCGAGGACAAGCGCGAGGCCGTGCTGGCGCGCCTCCACGGGGAGGAGCGCGAGCAGATGGAGGAGCTCCGCGGCTACGCCCCGGACAGCGCCGGCGGCATCATGTCGCCGCTCGCGTTCCGCCTCCGCGAGGACATCACCTGTCGCGACGCGATCGCCGCCGTGCAGGAGGCCTCCGATCACGAGCTCGTCTACTACGTCTACGTCGAGAACGAGTCCGGGCAGCTCGTCGGCGTGACCTCGCTGCGCAACCTCCTGACCCACCCGCCCTCGACCCGCCTGTCCGACATCATGACGACCGACGTGATCTCGGTCGAGGCGACGACGGACCAGGAGGAGGTCGCCCGCATCGCCGGTCGCTACGATCTGCTCGCGGTGCCCGTCGTCGACGACAAGCGGCACCTCCAGGGCATCGTCACCGTGGACGACGTGATCGACGTCATCCGCGAGGAGGCCGCGGAGGACATGCTCCTCATGGCGGGCGTCGGCGAGGACGCGCCCGACGGCGCCACCGGCAACCGGTTCGCCATCGCGGGCCGGCGGCTCCCCTGGCTCCTCGTGGCGCTCGTCGGCGGCGTCGTGATCTCCGAGATCATGGGCCGCTTCGACGGCATGCTCAAGATCGAGGTCGTCCTGGCGGCGTTCATCCCCATGCTCATCGGCATGTCCGGCAACGTCGGCATCCAGAGCGCCACCCTCACGGTGCGCAACATCGCGATCGGCCGGCTCGACACCGGCGTGGCCGCGCGCGTCGGGGGGGAGGCCGTCACCGGCCTGCTGCTCGGCCTCGTGTTCTCGACGCTCATCGGCATCTACAGCATGTTGCGCTACGGGGATCTCCACACCGCCCTCGCCATCGGCATCGCGCTGACGTGCAACACGACGACCGCGGCGCTGATGGGCACCCTCGTCCCGCTCACCCTCCGTCGCGTGGGCGTCGATCCCGCCATCGCCACCGGCCCCTTCGTCACGACCGGCATGGATGTCGTGGGGGTCACCATCTACCTGTCCATCGCCTCGCTGCTGCTCGCCGCCTGGTAGCTCCGGAGTCCTTGATGCTTCCTCTTCAGAACGGCCGCCAGTCCGGGCGCCACGTCGTGATCACCGGCGCCTCCGGCGGCATCGGCCGCGTCATCGCCCTCCGCCTCGCGTCCGAGGGCGCCCGCGTCTCGCTGCTCGCCCGTCGCGGCGACCGCCTCGCGGAGGTGGCCGCGGAGGTGCGCGCCGCCGGCGGCGAGGCCGCGCCCTTCGTGTGCGACATCACCGAGGACGCCTCGGTAGCGTCCGCTTTCGACGCGGCGGTGGGGGCCTTCGGACCAATCCACGCGCTCGTGGCGGCCAGCGGCGTCGGCGGCCCCAACAGCGCCGGCCCCGGCGACCGGTTCGACACCATCGTACGCACCAACGTCTACGGCACCTACGCGTGCGTGCGCGCGACCGAGGCCCGGCTCGCCGACGGACCGGAAACCCGCCACATCCTCGTCATCTCCTCGATCCTCGCTCGCTTCGGCGTGCCCGGGTACACCGCCTACTGTGCGTCGAAGGCCGCGCTCCTCGGCCTCGTGCGCGCGTCGGCGCTCGAGCTCGCGAGCCGCAACGTCCAGGTCAACGCCATCTGCCCCGGGTGGGTCGACACCGACATGGCTTGGGAGGGCATCGACGGCATGGCCGCCGCGATGGGTGTCACCCGCGAGCAGGCCCACGCCATCGCGATGCGCGCGGTGCCGCTCGGCAAGATGGGCCAGCCCGAGCATGTCGCCGGTTTGGTCGCGTGGCTCCTCTCGGAGGATGCCACGGGGGTGACCGGGCAGGGGTTGGACATGAACGGCGGGGCTTGGATGTAGCGCTACCGTGTGGGAGGACGGGGCCGGTGACGACCCCGTCCGCCTCCTACGCTACCAGGTCAGCTTGAGATCCCAGGGCCCCTGACCACCCGACGAGATGTAGAGGTGGTCGATGACCGGGATGCCCCCGCCGGCCGCTCCCCGGCCCCAGGCGAGCTCGTAGAGGTGGCGCGCCTCGAGGTCGTCCGAGCTCACCATCTCGTAGCTCCAGGTCTCGGTGGCCGGGGATGTCGACACGTCCTGCCGCTTCTCCAAGAGGTAGGCGCCGGGGGCCGCACACGTGGTGCAGTTGCCGTTCTGGTAGCCGCCGAAGGCGTACATGTCCTCGATCCAGGGGTGCGCGCTCACGTCCGCCAGGAGCATCGTCACGTCCGTCTTCGACACGACGGTGGTGCCCGCCGCGGCGGCGCCGCCGCCGGAGACGTCGAACACGCAGATCCCACCCCCGTTGTAGGTGGCCGCCTGCTCGCCGCCGTAGACGAGCAGGTCCTCGCCGTCGATCGACAGCTCGATCCCCTCCAGCGAGCCGTTGACGCCTGACGCGGCCTGCTGGAAGTCGTTGTCGACGCAGTCGGTCGTGTCGCCCTCGTCCCAGATGAGGGTCCAGTCGGTGGTCGTGCTGCTGGTGGGGTCGGCGAGGTCGAACGTCACCTCGAATACGCCGCACTCGCTGCTCATGACGTAGGCGTGCACCGTCCCGGAGGCGACGTCGGTGTCCGGGGCCACGGCCATGCCGACGATGGCATGCAGGCCGTCGGTGCCCTCGAACATGCGCGCCTCCGAGCAGCTGGTGCCGGCCGACGCGTCGAACCAGACCTTCTCGTACGTCATCCCGTACACCGTCCCCGTCTTGGTACGGGTCGCGACCCAGAGCCCCTCGCCGGAGCTGGCCGGACAGCTCTCGCTCGAATCGTAGGTGGAGTCGCAGACGCCCCACGCGGTGATGAGCGCGACGCCCGAGCCGATGGCCTCGATCTCGATGATGTTGCCGATGTCGTCCATCCCGAACGCGTCGTCCTCGACGGTGGCCGTGTTGTTGCACGCCGTCCAGGGGACGAGGTCGGGGCGGAGCACCTCCTCGTCCGCGCAGACCATCTCCCAGTGATCGGTGTCGAAACGTTGGGCGTAGCCGGTGCCGTCCGCGCCGTCCCAGCACCAGTCGGTGCCGTCGTGGAACAGGAGCGTCCGGCCGTTGGTCGAGTCGTGCTCTCCGGTGCCCTGCTCACGGAGGCCGTACCACACCTCCCCGCCGCCGAAGTTCTGCCAGGTGCTCACGGCGTAGCCGCCGGCCCCGATGCCGTCGATCTGGCACGGGCGGTTGGTCGTGGGGCGGGAGGTGGCGGACTCGGCGCCGTACCCGATCGACATCGCGAGGTCGCCGACCGCGCGGTACACGATGTCGGCGTGGGTGTTGGTCCCGATGTGCACCGCCATCGCCTGGCTGCCGTTGTCCTGGTAGGTGTGCACGGGGTTCCAGCCGTGCTCGAAGTAGAGCTCGTCGAGGTCGGCGTAGGGCGCGTTCCAGCCCACCGCGGCGACGGTGGCGGTGCCGGGGTTGTTGTCGTGGTCGACCAGCATCCCGTCCGTCGGGATCCACCAGTGCCACGAGGCCGCGATCTGGAGGCGGTCCTGCCCCCCGACCGGCAACCAGAATTGCGCGTCGTGCACCATCTGCGCGAACGACTCGATGAGCGGGCTCTCGTTGTCACCGTCGCCGTCGGTGTCCCCGAACCACGCGCCATTGCCGTTCATGTTGTCCCGGCGATCGGCCGAGCCGGTCGCGTTGCGGCCGTCGTCCCAGTCCCCGTAGTTCATGAGAGGCTGCCACGGCAGGGTGGCGGTGTCCTCGAGCACCGACGGCAGGTCGGTCCGGAAGGCGGTGACACAGGCGTGGACGCGGTTGCCGACGCCATAGAACGCGAAGAGGTAGTCGGAGTCCGGCGACGCCGTCACGCTCACGATCGGCTGGCCCGCGGACCACCCGACGAGCTCCCCGACGGCATCCGACGCACCCGTCGGGCAGCCGCTGTCATTGTTGTCGAAGTCGGCGTATCCCTCGTACCCGCCGGTGCTCGCATCGTCGGCCCACGTCGGGACATTCACGGTGGTCTGGTTGTCGGTGTCCCACACCTGCCAGTCGGGGATCGTGTCGTCCGCGAGGCGAACGGCCGAGATGGTCGAGTGCCCGGCGGCACAGACGACAACGTCCTCCTCGTTCAGTCCCAGTCGGACGCCGCCATCGGCCACGTAGAACAGGTCGGGGTCGTTGGGGTCGACCTCGATGTCGCGGACGTCCATCGCCTCTTCGTCGGTGTCGAGGTCCCCGTCGTCGATCGGCTCACAGATCAGCGTCTCGGCGGGGCACGGATCCGCCGGGTCGTAGAGCGGGCAGGCGTAGAGGCCGGGGCCGGGATCGGTCGCGCTGGTGGAGAGGTAGCGGGGGCCGTAGCCGACCACGAGGTACTCGGTTCCCAACGGATCGCCGACGATGGCCGCCGCGCGGGGCACCGCTCCGTCGGGGAGCCAGGCCGGATCATAGGGCTTGCAGGCGGCAGGGCTCGTGCTGGCGTCCGAGATGTGGAAGATGCCCCGGTCCCCCTCGTCCTGGCTGAGGACGTAGAAGTTGTCGTCGGCGTAATTCGCGTCCGACACGATGAGCTTCCCGGAGCTGATGGACTTGGTCGGACACTCGTCGAAGTGCTTGCTGAAGCCGATCTCGTAGGGCGAGAGGTCCAGCTCCTCGAACTCGCCATCGAGCGCGTCCATCTGCCAGATCCCGCCGAGCTCCCCGTTGGTCGTGCCGCCGGTGAGCACGAAGAGGTCGTCGTCACCCGTGTGCCAGGCATCCCAGACGCCCATCTCCCCCGGGTCCGTGAAGTCGCTGAACCGGCCGTTCTCCGGCGTCCAGTTCGCGCCGTCCAGGCTGTAGGCGAAGCCGCCCACGTCACTCCCCGTATACAGGACGCTCCCGAAGGAGCGCACGAAGGTCATGCGCCCGCCCGACGGGAAGCTCATGGTCATCGCGTCGGTCTCCACGTCGGTGAGCGGCGCGATTCGCGACTCGCCGTTGCTCACCGTGAGCCAGTCGATCCTGGGGTCGTTTCCGGCCACGCCCTGGCACCGGATGCGCAGCAGGTCGATCGTGTCCCCCGGGGCCACGCTGGTGAAGGCGCGGTGTGTCGTCCCGATCGAGAGCGGTTGGGAGTAGACCGTGGCCGAGCCTGTCTCGCTCACCTCGATGCGGCAGGTCGCGCCGTCGAAGGTGTCGATGTCCACGTGCACGGTGAATCGGCCGGCTTGCCAGGGGAGCGTGTAGTTCATCGTGGCGGTGGCATCGGTCCCGAAGATCGGCGTGAGGACGAGCTCCCCGGGGCTGATGCTGCCGGACGAGATGGTCCAGTCCGCCCCCGACTCGAAGTCATCCACGAAGTCGCGACGGATGCCGAGGGAGCCGTCGCAATCGTCGTCGGTCTCGTTCGGGTGCTCGTTCGCGCCCGGATTGACCACGGCGAGGGAGTCGTTGCAGTCGGCCGGCGTACCGGTGGGGTCGTACCCGTCGCTGTCGGCGTCCACCCATGCGAGCGCGGGCCCGCCGAAGAGCAAGGCGATGAGGGGGATGCTGCGGCGGGCATACGGGGGTCGAGTGCGCATGGTGGCTCCTTCGAAGGCGATACTACACGGGCTAATTTCCCCGGCTCACGACGTTCGGCGCACCGCGGTCACGACGGAGGGTGGCACGCTCACGCTCCCGTGCCGACCCTGGCGACATCCGAGGACGATGCGCGAGCGTCCCGCGGGAGCGGAGCTGGGTGCAGGTCCACCGGGCGGGTTTCGACCCGAAGTGGCGGCGGGGACGACACCTCGCGGGCATCGACAACTTTATTTGCGGACGCGCGCACGGCGGCCGACGTGGGCGGCGCGTGCCCTCAGGAGAGCCGCCTTCGGAATCCAGCGCACGGCGCACCTCGACGTGGTAGGGGGCGCCGGGGTCGCGCTCGGGCTCCCCGGCGCGTCGACGGCGGCCTGTCGAGGCGACGCACCCGAGCGTGAGGCCGGCCCATAGCGGCAGGAGCGGGTCCGCTCCCTACCCGGCGAGCGCCGACATCGCGATGGCCGACCATGGGCAGCGGACAATTGTCGGACACTCGATTCGAGCGGACGACCTTTGTCCCGTCACGGATCGGGAAAGCGGACAATTGTCCGGATTTGGGCGGCGAGCGGGCGTTTTTTGTCCGGTCGGACGATCGGAAAGCGGACAATTGTCAGGGTCTGGAATCGAGCGCGCGACCCTTGTCCGGTCGCGCGGCCCGCCCCTCAAAACCCCATCAACCTCAGGATCGGCTCCGCGAACAACGGGATCGTCACCGCGAACACACCAATCACCCAGGCATGCCCCGCCCACCGCGGCCATCGCGCAACGCCCAACGCGCGCTCCGCGAGGACCCCGACGCCGTGTGACAGGAAAAAGGCGGCCATGAGCGCGCCCCAGGTGACGCCGGCCGCGGCCCACGCCGCCGCGCCGTGGAACGTGGCGCTCCACGCGAAGCCCGCGAGCACGCCGAGCGCGGGGTGGCCGCGCCGTGCGAGCGGTTGGAAGCAGGTGCGGTGGATCCAACGCCCGACCTCGCGGTTCCACCGGCGCCCCCAGAGCTCGGCGAGGGAGCGTGCACGGAGGGGGCGGTCCTGGAGGGGGAGCGCGTCGAGGCCCATGGCGGCGTACATGGAGCGGAGCGCGCCGTCCGCGGCCTCGAGCAACGCGTAGAAGTGGATGGCGCCGCCGAGCCACCGCCACGGGGGTGGGACGACGGCCGCGAAGCCCAGCGCAGCCACGGACAGCGCCGAGTAGGCCAGCGCCTGCATGACCAGGGCGACCGGGACACGCGGCGCGGCGGGCCGCATGTCGCGCGGATCGTAGATGAACAGGAGCTGGCGGAGGCGCGCGCCCACGCCGGCCCCGGGGCCCACGCCGGCCCCGGAGGCCCCCGGCCCGACCATCCGGAGCACATCCACCACCCGCATGGCCAGCATCGCCGCGGCGAACCAGAGCCAGCCGCGCAGCGGCGCGACGGGCGGCGGGAGCGCCGCGGCCGCGACGAACGCGAGCCCGCAGAGCACGACGGCGCCGGCCTTCCGGAGCCAACTCGGCCCCGCCACGAGCACGGCCAGCACGTTGCAGGACAACACCACCGGGAAGGCGGCCAACTCACGCGCGAGGGTGGCCAGGAGCAGCACGGAGCCGTCCTAACGGGTGGGCGGCGGGCTTCCGTGAATTGTTCGCCCCCGCGCTCGAGCGTCGATCGGAGGGGGAACGCCCCGCGGGCGCGGTCGGCGCCGCCTCGGCGACGGGCCCCCAGAGGCGGGCCGTAGCCGGCCCCGCCTCCAGGGCTGTAGACCGCGGCCCGCTCCGGTCGCCCCAACAGGCTCGGGTCGGCTAACCAGGACGCATGGTGTCGATGCGGATCGTTGCGCTACACGGGGTCCCCACGTCGCCGGTGCTCTGGTCCCGGCTGTCGATGCCGGTCGAGGCGCCCGCGCTCCGCGGCCTCGCGACCGACGAGGACCGCGCCGACTGGTCGCTCGACGGCTTCGTGGACGAGGTGATGCCCCTCCTCGACGCGGACACCGTGCTCGTCGGCCACGACCTCGGCGGCGTCGTCGCGGCGATGGCGACGCTGCGAGTGCGCGTGCGCCGGCTCGTGCTGACGGGCACCGCCCTCGGCCCGTACTGGGCGCCCGTGCGCCTGACCGCGCGGGCCCCCCTCCACCGATACTTCTACGATCGCTACGGCGGCCGGCGGTTCCTGACCGGGGCGGTGTCGCCCGATCGGGTGGACGAGGTGCTCGCGGCCTTCCCGCCGGTGCCCGACGTGTCTGCCCGCATGCGGACGCTCGCCCGCGCGATGCGCCCGCCCCCCGGCCTCGCGAAGGCGGTCGGGGCCCGCGTCCCGGTGTCGCTCGTCTGGGGCCGCGCGGACCGGTGGTACCCGCCCGCCGTCGCGCGGGCCGTCGCGCGGGGGGCCGGGGCGGAGATCGCGTGGGTGGAGGGGGGGCACCTCTGCATGTGGGAGGAGGGGGAGGCGTTCTCGAGGGCGTTGGGGCGGGTCCTGGGGTGAGGTTCCAGCGCGAGGGGGGCGTGACCCCCGGCGGGGCCGGATCCCCGTCTCCTTCTCGTGGCCGTCCAGCACGATCTCG
>JAKFCH010000394.1:0-11018 GCA_036676765.1 Deltaproteobacteria bacterium | reverse complement strand
GCCCGCGCCGTTCGGCCCGCGCGAGGCGGGCCGACGGAGCGGCTCCGCCGCGACCCCGGAAGACGCCCGGCCCGCGTCCGCGCGGGCGCGCCCTACCAAATCCACCCGAATCCCAATCGAATTGCTACCGACGCGCCGCCCAGCGCCCCAGCCCTTCGAGGTTGGCGCGCAGCACGCGGGAGGCCGCGGCGTCCGCGCCCGACGTGAGCGCCTTCCACTTGAGGAAGCCCACGTCCTCGCGGCGGGGCGCGGAGCCGAGCGCGTAGCCGAGCACGCCGGGGGCCGCGAGCCACACGCCGTGGCTGTACTCGCTGCGGAAGGCCTCCTTGGCGGAGAGCGCATTGGTCTCCGGGCCGAGGATGGACCAGCCCGCCGCCGCGTAGCCGCGGTGGGTGCCGAGGCGCTCGAGGACGAGCTCGTGGTGCACGCCGCCGAGCATCGGGATGTCGATGCGCTGGTAGAAGCGCACCTTGTCCGGGGCGACGAACCGCGGGTCCTTGATGGAGCGGCAGGTGGCGACGTGGTCGAGGTTTCCGACGTAGTGGTCGACGTCCATCACCGCGTCGAGCGCGCGCGCGGGATCGAGGCCGGGGATCGGGAGGAGGGCGAGGGCCTCGTCCGTCTGGCGGCCGCCGTGCGGCCAGTGCGAAAAGGTGAACGCCGTCGGCGCCGCGGCGGGCATGTGAGCCAGGACACGGTCGAGAAAGGCAGGGAGCTCCACGGGACCCTCCAGGGGTGGGCCACGTAGCGCGGCGGGAGGGCGGCCGGAAGAGGCCAGACCCCTCCCCCTCGGCTAGGCTGGGGGCATGCTCCTCCTCGCGCTGCTCGCCTGCACCCGCCCGGACCCGGGCGCCCCCGACGACACCGCCGAGCCCGTGGAGGGCGTCGAGGTGTGCAACGGCGAGGACGACGATGGCGACGGCGTCGTCGACGAGCACCTCCTCCTCACCTGGTACGTCGACGCCGACGGCGACGGCTTCGGGACCGACGCCACCGCCGCCCAGGCGTGCGCGCTCCCGGCGGGGGGCTCGGTCGTGGGCGGGGATTGTGACGACGCCGACCTCGCCGTCCACCCCGACGCCGTCGAGGCGTGCGACACCCCGATCGACGACGACTGCGACGGCGCGGTCAACCCCGACGGCGCCGCCGGCTGTGTCGACACCTACGCCGACGCCGATGGCGACGGCCTCGGAGACGGCCCCGCGGTGTGCCGGTGCGACCCCACGGACCACCTCCTCTCCAATGACGACTGCGACGGCGGCGACATCGACCGCGGCGCCGACTGCACCGAGGGCGCGGTGGTGCCGCTCGCCGGCGCGCGCGTGCTGGACGACGACGACGACCTCGCGTGGGCGCTCGTCGGAGCCGCGGAGCTCGACGGCGTGCCGGGGGACGAGCTGGTGCTCCACGCGAACGCGTCGGTCGCCGCCCTCCCCCTCCCCGGTGCCGGCGACGCCACGATCGGCGCCACGCTCCTCGGCACGATCCCGCTCACGGAGGACGCCGACCGCGCGCTCGGAGATCTCGACGGCGACGGCGTGGCCGACCTCCTGGAGGCGAACAACCCGGGCGAGGTCGACCCTCACGACCCCGATCTCTTCACGCTCGCACCGGTGCTGCGCGGGTGGCACGGCCCGCTGATCGAGGCCACCGCGCCCGCCTGGACCTGGGAGCTCGCGCCCCTCGTGACGCGCTGGTCGAGCGAGTCGCTCTTCGCCGCCGACCTCGACGGAGACGGCGTCGACGAGGCCTGGTACGCCTCCGGCACGTCGATCGCGCCTTACGACGGGGAGGCGGCGCTCTGGCGCGCCACAGAGGCCGACGCGCGGGAGGTCGTCCGGACCGAGGACCCCGGCGCCCTCCACCAGGTCGCCTCCCTCGGGGATGTCGACGGGGACGGCCTCGCCGACCTCGGCGTGCTCCGACACGTCGGCTTCGACGAGACGATCGTGTCCGTCCATGCCGGCCCCGTGGTCGACGCCCTGCCCACCGCGAGCGCGGACATCGGGAGCGAGGAGCTGCTCGGGATCGTCGCCCTCGGGGATCTGGACGGGGACGGCTACGACGACATCGCCCTGCGCGGCGAGCGCATCCACGTCCTCCGCGGGCCGCCGCGCTCGGGTGAGGCCCCCGATCTCGCCGCCGCGCGCATCGGCCCCGAGTCGGACGACCTCGACGAGAGCGCCCTGTTCGTCACCGCCGGCGATGTCGGCGCCGACGGCACCCGCGACCTCGTCGTCACCGACACCTACTGGCCCGGCCGGTTCGGGGCAGACCCCCTGAAGGGCGCCGTCTACGTCTTCGACGGCCTGCCCGACGGTGTGGTGGACGTGCGCGCGGCCGCCACCCGCGCCTACGGCACCACCTACGGCGCGCTCGGCGCGTACCCGAGCGTGCTCGACGACGGGCGCCTGCTCGTCGGCGCCCACCTGGAGGACCACGCGGACGGCCGCGGGGTGTACTGGCTACTGGAGGGGCTCGGCGACTGATCGCAGGCGCGTGATCGCGCCGGATCAGCCGCGGAACACGACGGACAGGTTGTTGGCCGGCATCTCGACGATCTCGTCGATCTCGAAGCCGTGCTCCATCGCGGTCGCGAGGACCGCTTCGAGATCGCGCACCCCCCAGCGGGGATCGCGCGCCTGGAGCCACTGGTCGAAGGCGGCGTTGCTCGGTGCGGTGTGGGCGCCGCCGCGCCGGTAGGGGCCGTAGAGGTAGACGACGCGGGGGTGGAGGTCGGCCGCGCCCCGGAAGAGCCCCTCGGTCGCCTCCCACGGGGAGATGTGGAGGAGGTTGATCGCCACGATCACGTCCGCGGCCGCCACGGGCCACGGGCGCGCGAGCACGTCGAGCGGCAACGCGGGGGCGACGGTGGCCACGCGCTCCGCGGCGACCCAGGCGTCGATGGAGGCGCGGGCCTCGGCGTCGGGATCGGTGGGCTGCCACGCGGCGACGGGCAGGTTCGCGGCGAGGAACACCGCGTGCTCGCCGGAGCCGCTGGCGATCTCGAGCACGTGATCCTTGGGGCGGACGTGGCGGGCGAGCACCTCGAGGATCGGGAGGCGGTTTCGTTGGGTGGCGTCGGCGTGGCGGCGGGCGTCTGGCATGGGGGCGATCTATGCCGGGCTCGGACCGGAACGTGTGTCGAGGCGTCCATCCGTGGGCACCTTTCTCCCAGAGGCGACACACGGAGGCCGTCCAGATGAACGCCGCTCACCTTCACCTGATCGTCCTCCACTTCCCGATCGCGGGCGCGTTCCTGGCGCTGCCCCTCCTCGCGCTCGCGCTCTGGCGGCGCGGCGAGGCCGGCACCACCTACGCCGCCGCGATCGTGCTCGTGATCGCGGCGGCCGGGGCCCTGGTCGCGGTCGAGACCGGCGAGGGTGCCGAGGAGGTCGTGGAGCCCCTCGCGGGGTTCTCCGAGCCCGACCTCCACGAGCACGAGGAGCGGGGCGAGCTCGCCCTGTGGGTGTCGATCGCCGCGGGGGTCCTCGGGCTCGGGGCCGCCGGGGCTGCGTGGGCCGGACGCACGCGCCTCACGACGGTGGCGCTCGGCGCCGCGCTCGCCGCGGACCTCGGCGCCGCGGGCGTCATGGCGTGGACCGCCAACGCCGGCGGCCTCATCCGCCATCCGGAGATCGAGGACGGCGCGCCGGCCCGCTCGACCGGCCGGCCGTCGACCGAGTGAACTATATTCGTGGCCCATGATTCCGCTCGACCGAAGCTCGATCCTCCTCGTCATCGGCGCGGGGCCCACCGGCCTCGCCATGGCGAAGGCGCTCGGCGAGGCCGGGATCCCCTACACCCAGGTCGAGGCCACCCACGACGTGGGGGGCAACTGGTCGCACGGCGTGTACGAGACCGCCCACATCATCAGCTCCCGGAAGACCACCGAGTTCTCCGACTTCCCGATGCCGACGGACTACCCGGACTTCCCCTCGGCCGCGCAGATGCACGCCTACTTCCGGGCCTACGCCGCGGAATTCCGGTTGAGGGACCACCTCCGGTTCGACGCCGAGGTCACGCTCGTCGAGCCCGCGCACGGCGGCGGTTGGATCGTGACGTTCCGCGATGGTTTGTGCGAGCACTACAAGGGCGTGGTGGTGTGCAACGGCCACCATTGGGCGCGCTCGTTCCCGCCGTGGACGGGCCGGTTCGCGGGCGAGGTGCTCCACGCGAAGGACTACAAACATCCCGACCAGCTCCGTGGCAAGCGGGTGCTCGTCGTCGGCGGCGGCAACTCCGGGTGTGACCTCGCCGCCGAGGCCGCCCGGGTCGGCACGTGCGCCGACTGGAGCCTCCGGCGCGGGTATTGGTTTCTGCCGAAGACCTTGTTCGGCCGCCCCTCCGTCGAGCTCCTCCAGCCGTGGATGCCGGTGTTCGCCCAACGTTGGGTGCTCCGGGCGCTCGTCCGTGTCGCGGTCGGGCGCTACGTCGACTACGGGCTGCCCGAGCCCGACCACGCCTTGTTCGAGGCCCATCCGTCGATCTCGACCGAGGTGTTCCACTACCTCAAGCACGGGCGCCTGACGCCACGGCCGGACGTTGCGGAGGTCCACGGGCGGACCGTCACCTTCGCCGACGGCACCACCGGCGAGTACGACACCGTCGCGCTCGGCACCGGCTACGACATCTGCTACCCGTTCCTGCCGCCGGGCATGGTGCCCGTGATCGGAAAGGTGCCCCAGCTCTACGGGGGCATGCTCCGCCCCGAGCACCGCCACCTCTGGGTCGTGGGCGGCTCGCAGGTGCGGTACGGGATCGGCCCGTTGTTGCGGCCGCTCGGGCTCCTGCTCGCGGACTGGGTGCGGCTCCAGGACGAGCTCACCATCCCGCTCGGCGAGCTCTTGCGGCGCACCGGCGAGCCGCTGCCCACCACCCACCTCGTCGATCCGCACGGCGCGATCCGCCGCATGGCGCTCGGCCGGCGGCTCGTCCCGGTGTTGCGCTTGCGGGCGCGCTCGATGGGCGTCCTCGCGTAGCGGGCGCGGCCGTCCTACCGGGGGACCAACCCGCTGTACCCCGTGATCTCCCGCGTGAAGATCGAGCTGCCGTCGTCCGTGTTGGTGTTGGTCTCGCGCACGAGGCCGAGCCCCTCGACGTACCACTGCTCGATCGCGCCGTGGATGGTCGAGAGATCCGTCGTGTAGGTGTAGGTGTTGGCGAGGTGGTAGGCCTCGTACGTGGTCCCGTCGAAGAGGACGACCGGCTCGAAGCCGAGATCCTCGTACGTGCCGGTCCCCGTCGCGGTGATGGGCAGCCCACCGAGGTCGTAGCTGCTCGTGTAGCTGAACGACCAGGTGGCGCCGACGCTCATCTCCGCCTCGGAGGGGAGGTAGCGGCGGGGGGCGTCCAGGACGGAGAACGACGGCCCGCCGATCCCCACGCCGCCGCTGATCACCGCCATGTCCCACTCCGCCATGTACATCCCCGGCACCCCGTCGACGGCGCACACGTCGTAGACCGCGCCGACCCACCCGTCGCCGCCCGCGTCCACCTCCTCGTAGAGCATGTAGGCGGCCTCGCCGGTGCTGGTCCAGGTCGCGCCGTAGCCCTCCTGGAAGCCGGTCCCCGCCACCCCGAAGAGGGTGACGTCGTATTCGCGCCGGAAGCTCTCCCGGTCGAGCGGATCCCACGCGTAGTTGCACGCCGAGGGGTCGGTGCCGGTGTCATCCGTGCCGGTGTCCGTGCTTGTGTCGGCGCCCGTGTCGGTGCCGGTGTCCGTGGCCGTGTCGGCATCGGCATCGGCATCGGCATCGGTATCGATATCGGTATCGGTATCCGCGTCCGTATCGGTGTCCGTGTCGGTGTCGGTGTCGGTGTCCGAATCGGTGTCCGTGTCGGTGTCCGTGTCCGAATCGGTGTCCGAGTCCGTGTCGGAATCGGTGTCCGAGTCCGTGTCGGCGTCCCCGCCGGTATCCCCGGTGTCCTCCCCGGTGTCCTCAGGGGCCTCGCCCGAGCAGGAGGGGAGCAGGGCGGCGGCGAGCAGGAGGACGGCGAGGCGCATGGAGGGAACCCGGAAGGCGGCCCTTCTACCCGGCTTCGCGCCGGGAAGGAAGTCCGCGGGGTCACGGCACGTGCGAACGCGCCCAGGCGACGTACAGGTTCCGGTCCTCGGGGGTGCTCGCGTCGTTGAGGAAGCTCACCTGGAGGGCGAAGGGGCCGTCGCCGTCGCAGGGCAGCCGGGAGGGGACGTCGGTCGGCCCGCGCACCGTCACGATCTCCGCGCGCGCCCCGCACGCCCCCGTCCAGGCCACCCGCGCCTCGGCACCCGCGGACCCCGGCGCGTCCGCGTCGAGGTGGAGCGCCCCGGACATCGCCTCGGCGCGTGTCATCCCGCGGCCCTCCAACGTCGCGTTCCAATAGAGCGCGGCGCCACGCCCCGGGTGCCAGGGATGCTCCGCCGCCGTCACGAACAGGTCCGCGGCCAGCCGCGCGGCGTCGAGGCCCTCGGCGTGGGGCACACCGACGCTCCGGTTCGACCGCGTGCCGCCCTGCGAGGCGCCTTGCGGGGCGCCCACGGGGGCGCTGTCGTCCCCCGTGGCGACGAGGCGCTCGTACGAACGATCCAGGAACGGTTGGGAGGGATAGCGCTCGGCGAGCGTGCGCCAGCGCAGGTCCACCGTCGCGCGGTCGGGGCGCTCGTCGTGGGTGGCGTACCAACGGACGAAGGAGTCCGGCGCGTAGGGGAGCTCGATGCGAAGCCGGTAGGTGGTGGGGAGCCAGGACTCCAAATCCTCGCCGGGTGCCACGCCGCCCCAGTACGCGAAGCGGACGAATTCCGGGGGGTTCGGGCCACGGAGGGTCTGGAGGAGGAACGCGACGTGGCGTCCCGACGCGAGCGCCTCGGCGCACGCGCGCCAGGTGAGCCCGTGCATGTCGAGGAGCTGGAGCGCCGGGACGTTCCCGAGCATGCCGGCGTCGACCACCAGGGCCCGCTGCCCGGCGGGCACGTTGGTGACCACGAAGGCGACATCGGCGTCCACGGGGGTGTCGAGCCCCCGCGTGAACGCGTGCCAGGGGGCGATGGTCGGGAGGGCTCGCACGCTGGGCAGGAGCCGCCTCTCGCCCCCGGGCGTGAACAGCGCGCCGACGAGCCCGGCGCCCGCGAGGGCGGCGGTCGCGGAGACGCCGACGGTACGGGGCCGACCGAGGGCGAGCCACGCGGTCGCGGACGCGACGAGCCCGGGCAGCATCAGGCGGCTCATCCCCATCCAGTCGCCCTCCGCGCGCGCGAGCACGAGGGCCTGGCCGACGACGGGCGCGAGCACCCACGGGAGGTCCCGCCGGCTCACCCGGGCCACCACGGCGACGCCGACCAGCCACCCGCCGGCCACCAGCACATCCCCCGCGGCCTGCGCGAGCCCGCCCCACGAGCCGCCCACCGTCGCGATCTTCACGAGAAGGGGCGTCGGGAGGAACGATCCGAACCAGGCCACGCGCCACACGTGCCACGCGAGGACCCCCGCCACCGCGACCGCCGCCATCGCATCCGCTCGGGTGGCCTTCCGCGGGAACCGCGCGCGCGCCGCCAGCGCCGCGAGCAGCCACACGGAGCCCTCCGGGCGCTCCAGCGCGCCCAGCGCGAGCAGCGCCACGCCGACGCCGTAGCTGCGCGGGTTCCCGAGGACGAGCGCCCACCCGGCCGCGAACAGGAGGGCGAACGTCGTGGTCTCCATCCCGACGGTCGACCACCACGCGAGCGCGCTCCACGCCGCCAACGAGAGCAGCACGACCGTGCCCGCGCGCGTCGGCGGCAGGTACGCGCCCACCACCCCGAGGAGCCCGATGCCGCCCGCGAGCGCGACGAGCTGCGCGAACACCGCCCCGTCGGCCCCGTCCGCCACGCCGAGCGCGAGCAGCGCCACGTGCAGGAAATTGGAGTACCCCTCGACCCGCTCCCCGGTGGTCCATTGGAGCGCGCCCGTCTCCACCCATTCGTGTGCGTAGGCGAGCGAAATGTAGACATCGTCCACCGTGGACGGCCAATGCACCGCGCCGAGGCCGAGGAGCAGGGCGGAGGCAGCCGCCCAGCGAGCGAAAAAGGTACGATGAAGCGGCATCGTGGGAAGGTAGCCCGCGGACGCGTCCCGGTCCTCTCCCTCACGGACCTGTTACGCGCGGACATGCTCGACAATCTCACCCGGATGGCCCGGGAGCAGCGCGCGGACGTGGACGAGTGGAGCGTGCGCTGGTCACGCACCCGGACCCGGGGCTGGAGCGTCCGGCGCGGCGTGGCCGAGCCGCCCTCCGCCTCGCTCGCCGAGGGGGCGCTGGTCACCGCAATCGTCGACGGCGCCGAGGGGTGGGCCGCCACCGCCGACGTGAGCGCGCGGGGCCTCGCCGCGGCCCTGGAGGTCGCGGGGGCGTGGGCCCGGGTGGTGGGCGCGCGGGCGCTCGTGCCCATGGTGCCCGCCGACGTGAGCGAGGCCCGGGGCACCTACACCGGCCCGGGGGTCGGCGGCGCCGAGCCGAGCGTGGCGGACATGCGGGACGCCCTTCGCAGGTTGGAGGCGAGGCTTCGGGGCGGGGCAGGCGGCGGGGCTACCGAGGCGGCACCCGGCGGACGAGCCGGCGGAAACAGCGGCGCCAGCGACATCGTCGACGCGACCGCGGCGCTCGACGTGACCGACATCGAGCAGGCGGCCTGGACGAGCCGGGGCGGCGCCACTTGGCAGCGGCAGCGCCACGTGGCCCCGAACCTCGCGGTGACCGCCGCGCGCGGGCCGGTGTCACAGGGGCGCTCGCTCGTCGGGGGTTACACCGGCGGCCTGTGTCGGCAGGGCGGCTTCGAGCTGTTCGACGTGGCCGTCCTCGAAGGCGAGGCCGAGCGCATCCGGGAGGAGGCCCTGGAGCTGCTCGTGGCGCCCAACTGCCCGTCCGGCCCGATGCAGCTCCTCCTCATGCCGAGCCAGATGATGCTCCAGATCCACGAGTCGATCGGCCATCCGCTCGAGCTCGACCGCATCCTCGGGGACGAGCGCAACTTCGCCGGCACCACCTTCGTCACCCCCGACATGTTCGGAACGTACCGCTACGGCTCGCCGCTCCTGAACGTCACGTTCGACCCCACCGTGCCCGGCGAGCTCGCCAGCTACGCCTTCGACGACGTCGGCACGCCCGCGCGCCGCGAGTGGCTCATCCGCGCCGGCATCCTCGAGCGGCCGCTCGGCGGCGCGCTCTCCCAACGTCGCGCCTCGCTCCCCGGCACCGCCAGCGCCCGCTCCTCGGCCTGGGATCGCCTCCCCATCGACCGCATGGCCAACCTCAACATCGAGCCGGGGGACACCCCGCTCGCCGACCTCGTCGCCCGCGTCGAGCGTGGCGTGATGATGGAGACCAACCTCTCCTGGTCCATCGACGACTCCCGCAACAAGTTCCAATTCGGCTGCGAGTGGGGCCGTGTCATCCGCGACGGGAGGCTCGCCGAGGTGGTGCGAAACCCGAACTACCGAGGCGTCTCCGCCACGTTCTGGCGCAGCCTCTCGGGCGTCGGCGATCGCGCCACGGTCGAGGTCCTCGGCACGCTGTTCTGCGGCAAGGGCGAGCCCAACCAGGTGATCCGGGTCGGCCACGCCTCGCCCGCCTGCCTGTTCGACAACGTCGATGTCTTCGGGGGGGTGGCATGAGCGTGGAACCAACGTCCGCGGGGGCCGAGGCCCGGTTCTCCGCCCTCTCCACCGAGCTGTTCGGCACGCTCGGCGGCGCCGAGGTGGCCATTTTGACCGTCGACGGCGAGGCCACCGACTTCGTCCGGTTCAACCACGCCAAGGTGCGCCAGGCCGGCCACGTCGACCGCGAGCGTGCCACCGTGCGGCTCATCGACGGCTGCCGCCACGCCTTGGTCACCGTCGATCTCACCGGCCATGGCGACGCCGAGCGGCTCCGCTCGGCCCTCGTGGAGGCGCGCGCGCTCGCGGCCGGCGCCGACGAGGACCCCTACCTCCTCTACAACACCGAGCCCACCTCGACGCGGCGTGTCACCACGGGCACGCTCCCGAGCCGCGAGGAGATCGTGGGCAGCGTTGCCGAGGACGCCGACGGCCTCGACCTCGTCGGGCTCCACGCGAGCGGCCCGATCTGGCGCGGGCTCGCGACCTCCCTCGGCCAGGTCAACTGGCACGCCGTCGAGCGCTTCGACGCCAAGGTGGCCGCCTACCTCGGGGGTGACAGGGCCGTCCAGACCAGCCTCTCCGGGGCACATTGGTCGCGCGCCGGGTGGCAGGCCACCCTGGCCACCGCGCGCACCCGGCTCGAAGCCCTGGCACGCCCGCCCCGCGCGCTCTCCCCCGGTCGCTACCGGGTGCTCCTCACCCCCCAGGCCCTCGAGAACCTCCTCGGCATGATGAACTGGGGCGGCTTCTCGGCCCGCGCGCGCCGCACCGGCCGATCGCCGCTGCTCCAGCTCGCGCAGGGCGAGGCGCGCCTCCACCCAAGTGTCACCCTCACCGAGGATGTCGCCGGCGGGTGGGTCCCCGCCTTCACCGCCGACGGGTTCGTGCGCCCCGACCGTGTCGCGCTCGTCGACGCCGGCCGCTACGCCGGCGAGCTCGTCAGCGCGCGCACCGCCGGCGAGTTCGGCCTGTCCGCGAACGGCGCCGAACCCGACGAGTCCGCGCGCGCCCTCGTCATGGCCCCCGGTGACATCCCGAGTGAAGAAGCGTTGGACCACCTCGGCACCGGCCTGTACATCGGCAACCTCTGGTACCTCAACTACTCCGACCGCACCGCCGGCCGTGTCACGGGCATGACGCGCTTCGCCACCTTCTGGGTGGAGGACGGCGAGATCGTCGCGCCCGTGCCCGTCATGCGCTTCGACGAGAGCCTGTTCCGCGTGTTCGGCGACCAGCTGGTCGGCCTCACCTCCCACGCCGAGGAGGTGCCCGACACCCGCACCTACGCGGGCCGCGCCTTGGCCGGGTGCCGGGCGCCGGGGCTGATCGCGGAGGGGTTTTCGTTGACGTTGTAGGGTACCAAGGCGGCTTGGGCGGCCCGGTGGCCGCGGACGGCCACCGTCG
>JAKFCH010000393.1:0-5083 GCA_036676765.1 Deltaproteobacteria bacterium | reverse complement strand
GCGGACGCTGTAGTCGGGGCCGTAGCGGTAGGGGAGGGCGTCCGCGGGCACGGCGATCGGGTCGCATCGCCAGGCGATGTCCTGGGCGGCCGCGGTGGCGAGGAGGGCGAGGAGCATCGGCATCCCGAATCGCCCCATCGTAGCCCGCCGTCGGGCTACACTCGACGGATGGACGCGAACGCCATCGCGCCGGGCGCGCGGGTGTATCTGCACCAGGCGTTCCGGTGCTGCCCCTACGCGGGTGCGGTGTCGTCGCGCATCCACGACTACCTCGCGCAGAACGGCTACGCGCTCGTCACCGACCCCGCGGAGGCCGACGTGCACGTGGTCAACACGTGTGGCTCCGACGCGCGGCAAGCGGCGCTCACCTACGACGCGCTCGCCGGCATCCAGGCGCACACGCCCGCGGCCGCCGTGGTCGTCACCGGGTGCCTCGTGAGCATCGAGCCCACGGCCCTCCGGGGGGCGATGGCGCCCTTCGCCCAGGCCGCGCGCTTCGATCCGCGCCACCTCGACGGCCTCGACGACGTGTTCCGGCCCGCCACGGTCGGGTTCGACGCGGTGTCGTCGTCGGTGCGGAACGCCTACACGGGCACCGACTTCAGCGACGGGTGGGCGCACGTGCTGGCGAGCACCGGCTGCCTCGGCACGTGCTCGTTCTGCGCGATCCGACGGGCCACCGGGCGCCCGAAGAGCCGCTCCGTCGCCGACGTACGCGCGGACATCGCGCGCGCCGTGGACGGCGGCGTCCACGACATCCTGCTCGTCTCCACCGACCTCTCCGCGTGGGGGACCGATCGGGGCGAGACCGTCGTCGACCTCCTCCGCGCGGTGGTCGAGGCTCCCGGCGACTTCCTCGTGAGCGGCGAGTCCTTCGAGCCGACGCTCCTCCTCCACCACTTCGAGGCCCTGCTGCCGCTGTTCGCGAGCGGCCGCTTCGCCTTCCTCGGGATGCCCATCCAGTCGGGCAGCGCGCGGGTGTTGCGCCGGATGGAGCGGACCTACGACCCCGACGCGGTGCTCGAGGCCGTGCGGCGGCTGAAGGAGGCCGCGCCGTCGGTGCTCGTGCGCACCGACCTCCTCTACGGCTTCGGGGACGAGACGGAGGCCGAGTTCGACGCGAGCCTCCGCGCGAGCCGGGCCTTCGACCTGCCGAGCTTCAACGTGTATCAGCCGCGCCCGGGCACGGCGCCCCTGGAGCTAGCGCCGGAGGTGCTCCACGCCCGCCGCGATCGGGCCCTTGAGGAGCTTCGGGCGCGCGCCCAGGCGGGGTGGCCGACGGTCCGGCGGTGGGGCGGCGCGGGCTCCGAGCCGGATGTATCAAATGTGTCGGTCCCCGATGAATCACCTGCCCAGACGCCCGCCGGCCGCGCGTGGATCCAGGCGCACGCCGCCCGCTTCGCGCGGGTGCTCGCACGAGGCCGGATGGCGCTCGGGGAGGGGTGGGCGCTGGTCGCCGCCGAGGCCACCGGGGACGCCGTGGTGCTGACCCTCGACGGCCCGAACGGCGCGCTCCGCGTCGGCCTTCGCCACCCGGACTGGCCCGGGGCGGTGATGGCGCGCACCGCACGGTTCGCGATGTGGGTGGACGGCGAGTCCCACACGCCGGATGCGGCGCAGGACCGCGCGCTCAAGCGGCTCCTCGTGGCGTTGGGTGCCACCGCGTTGCCCGGTTGAGACAGCTGGATGTATCAGGGCTCCCGCCGCTTGGCGTCCAGGGGATTCCAGCGGCCTGGGCCCGGTGTCTCGGCCCCGTCGAGCGGGTGGGCCATCACGCGGGCGTGACGGTGCTCCGGCGGCTCGATTCCGTGCCGGAGGGCCGCTTCGTGAAGGTGCACGACGAGCCGGCGCGCGGGACGCGGGAGGCGGCGCTCCTTTCGGCCGGGCTCCCCCTGGTCGTGCCGGAGCTCCGCTTCGTGGGCGCCACCAGCGGCCAGGTCGTGCTCGTCCTCGACGACGTGCGGCATGGCGCGCCTCGGCCCGCCTCGCTCGCGGTGGGCGCGCTCGCGGGCGCCGCCGCCCACCTCGGCCGGCTCCACGCCGTCGTGACGCTCCGCGCCCTCTCGACGCACGGCGTCGCGCCGACCCCCGCCGCCGCGTGGATCGACCGCACCCGTCGTCGCGTCCGCGATCCCCGACTCCCCTCCACGCTCCGGAGCGCCCTGGCGGGGCTCGTCCTCGTGGGGGACGCGCTGTGTCACCTCGATCTGCACGCGTCCAACTGGATCCTCGACGGCACCACCCCGATCGGCCTGCTCGACTGGGCCTCGGCGGGGCTCGCCGACCCGGAGCACGACCTCGCGGCGTTGCTGATGTCGGCCGGCGGAGATGCCGGGCCGCTCCCGGAGGTGCTCGACGCCTGGGGCGGCGCCTCGGGCCGCACCCCCGATCCGGTGCGCGTGGCGCTCTATCTCTGGCTGCTCCACGCCGAGCGGCGGCTCGCGAAGGGGACCGGATCCCCCCACGAGGAGGTCGCGGCCTCGCTCGCAACGTCGGGCGCGGCGCACGGGGCCGCCCGCTCGCCCCGGGTGTTCCCGAAGAACGAGTTCACCGGCGCCTGGACCCCCGAGGTCGGGCTCTGGCACCCCGTGGACGACGCGGTCGAGGGCCCGGCCGCCGACGCCCTGCTCGGCGACCTCGGCATCCCCGGCCGGATCACGGCCAGCTACCGCCGGCATGCGTGCAACGACGTGCTCCGCGTCGATGTCGGCATCCCGGCGGCGTCGTGCGTGCTCAAGGTCTACGAAAAACCCATCTGGGGCCCGCTCTTCGAGCTGGAGCGGCACCTCCACGCCCGCCTCGAAGGCGGCCCCGCGACCGTGCCGGCTCCGCTCGCGCTGCCGGATGGGCGCTGCCTCTTCCGCGTGGGGGGGCGCGTGGCGACGCTCACGCCCTACCTCGGCGACGATCGGCCGGGGAGCAGCCTGCGGGACCTGGAGCGGCTGGCGGCGGCGCACGCCGCGCTGCACGCGGTCGACGGGCTCGCCGCGGCGTTTCCGGAGATCCAACCGGGTGCCGAGGAGGTTCCCCTCGCGGTGGTGCGGCTCCACGCGGAGGCCGTGCTCGCGCCGGAGGTGGTCGAGGGCCTCGTGGTGGCCTGGGAGTGGGCCCAGGCGGCGCTCGGCGGGCTCTCCGCGCTCCCCGAGGGGCTCGTACACGGCTCCCTGCACCGTGACCACGCGGCGGTGCTCCCGGACGGCCGTGTCGCGATCCTCGACCTGGAGAAGGTGCGCATCGGCCCGCTCGTCCACGACGCCGTACGATCCGCGGTGTACGCGGGCTACCGCGGCAACGACGAGCGGGCGGACCCCGGGCGCATCGTCTACTACCTGCGCGCCTACGACCGCATCCGCCCGCTGACCGCGGCGGAGCGCGCGGCCCTGGTGCCGTCCGTGCTGCTCGCGCTCCTCCGCGACGTGAAGGCGCTCGGCCAGGACAACGCCTCCGCGGAGGGCCAGCGGCGCCACGCGGGCGTGGTCACGGAGTTCTTCCACAACCGGGCGAACCTCGCGGGCGCGTTCTCGGCCAACCTGCCCGCGCGCTGATCCACCTGTGTCGATGTGTCGATGTATCGATGTATCGATGTATCGATGTATCGCCGGGTCAGCGCCGCCCGACCTCCGCGCGCACGAGCCGACACACGAGATCCTGCGCAGCCCCGAGCCGCATGTTCTGGAGGAACACGTCGGCGTCCTCGGTCGAGAGCGCCGCGCGGGTGGCCTGCCACAGCTCGGCGAGCGTGGCGCGGCGGGCGTCGAAGTCGGCCTTCCCCGCGGGATCGTCGAGGTGGCCGTGGTGGTACGCCGCCCGGAGCGCGGGGAAGCGCCGCTCGTGGAAGATACCGCCCACCTGGAGGAGGGTGCCGTCGACATCGCAGATGACGTCGCCGCACAGCGGGGCGGGGTCGGCGCCGTTGTTCCAGTTGTAGAGGACGGTCGTGCCGGGGTCGAGGTGGTCGTGCCGGAGCGCGGCCTCGAGCCCGGAGAGGAAGGCGGCCCCTTGCTCGGCGGACCAGCGCATGCCGGTCGCGTAGTTGATCTGCAGCCCCGGGACGCCCATGGCGCGGGCGTCGTGGTAGCGCGCGAACGCCTCGCCGGCGGCGGCGGGCGGCAGCGTGACGTTCAGGAACCACCGGTGGCCGCTCGCGTGCAGCGTGTCGAGGAGCGCCTCCCATCGTCGGGTCGCCACGTCGGCCGGCACGAGGTGCGGGCGGCGGAACCGGTTGGCCTCCCCGCGGCCGTCGAGGCTCAACTGGACGGTCACCGGGAGCCCGCGCAGCTCGGCGAGGCGCGCCGCGTCGAGGCCCAGGCCGTTGGTGGTCAGCAGGACCTCGAGGTCGCGCCCGGCGCGCGCGGGGTGGGACGCCGCGTGGTCGATGGCGGCCACGAGCGTGTCCCACCGGCGGGAGGGCTCGCCGCCGAAGAGCTGGAGGCCGAGCGTGGGGCGGGCGCTCGTCATCAGGCGGTCCACCGCGCGCCGGGCGGTGGCGACGGAGAGATCGCCGCGGGGGATCGATCCGTCCACCGACGGGCGCCCGTCGTGAGCGGTGCGGTACTCGTCCTCGCGGAGCGCAACGAAGCAATAGCTGCAGCGCAGCTCGCAGGAGCGGGTCAGCATCAGCATCAGCCGCGCGGTCTTGCCCGCCCCGGTGCGGGCGCTGTCGGCGGCGAGCATCTGGGAGAGGCGACGGTCGACCTGCGCGGGGGAGGGGAGCGGCGTCACGCCGGCGATTTTCGGTCGGGCACGCCGCTGGACGGGCGGGCGCGGTACCAGCGGAGGAAGTCCGTCACGATGGCCCCGACCTTCAGGTTGTTCGCGGTCATCTCGGCGGGGTAGCTCCACGCCACGAGGTCGGCGTTGGGCGGGGCGTCCATCCAGTAGCGGTCGAAGGCGCGCAGATCGTCGAGGTGGCCGAGGCGGAAGCGGTCCTTGTGCTCCGTCTCGTGGAGGAAGGCGTTGCCGCCGTACACCGCGCCGTCCCAGTCGACGGTGATCTCGCCGTTCAGCCGCATCGGCATCGGGGCGTGCTCGGCGTTGACCAGGGTGACGTTGACGCAGAGGTAGGCGAGGGTGGCGACGATGA
>JAKFCH010000392.1:0-6523 GCA_036676765.1 Deltaproteobacteria bacterium | reverse complement strand
GCCCCCGGCATGCACCCCGGCGGCCCGCCGCCCCTCCGCGGCCTCGCGGGCGCGGTCGAGCAGGTGGCCCGCGCCTCGGGGACCCCGGAGCAACAATTCGCGCTCGCGCAGCTACGCGCCGTCGACCAGGAGGTGCTGCCCCACGCGCGCCGCGCCCGGACGCTCCGCCTCGCCGTCCAGGCCGACGCCATCGCGCTCGCCGAGGCGCTCGGGCCCGCGCGGGTGGGCCGGATCGTGGCGCGGAAGGACGCGCTCTCCACCGAGGTCGGCGAGGGCCGGGCATGGGCCAAGGCCATCGAGCGGGTCGCGCCGTGAAGCGACCGATGCGTCTCCCGGCGCTCGCCCCCCCGCTCCTGCTCATGCTGCTGGCATGCCTGCCGCTCCTCGGCGCGCTCGGTCACGCCGACGTCTACGTGGGCGATCCGATCGGCGAGCTCGCGGTGAAGGTGTGGGTCTTCGAGACCTTCGCGCGCGCCGGCCTCCTCGGCGGCACGATGGACCTCATCGGTTTCCCCAACGTCGGCCCGCTCAACAACCCCGATCCCGCGGGCACGCTCGTCACCCTCGTCCTTCGGCCGATGGTGGGCCGTGTCTGGGCCTACAACCTGCTCGTGGTGCTCCAGCTCGCGGCGTCCATGCTCGCCGCCTGGGCGCTCGCGCGCGCGCTCGTCGCCGACGCCCTCGCGGCCATGGTGGCCGGGGTCGTGTTCGGCCTCTCGCCGCTCGTCCTCGCCTACGCAGTGACCGGCGCGGTCACCGACATCCTCAACCTCTGGCCCTACCCCATCGCGATCCTCGGGCTCCTCCGTGCCCTCCAGGCCACGCAGCCGGGTGCGACGCTCCGATGGGGCCTGTTCGCCGGGGCCGTGGGCGGCGTCGGCTTCGTCACCTGCCCGTACAACTTCGTCGTCTTCGCGTCGATGCTCTTCCCCGCGGCGGTGCTGCTCCCCGGCGCGCTGCGGGACGGCCTCACCCCCGCCGGCCCCGAGGTGCGCCCCGGGTGGCGGACCGGGCTGTACACCCTCGTGGCCGTGGCCGTGGGGGTCGGCGTCGTGGCCGGCGCCGGCGCCTTGTACGTCCACGGCATGATGGCGGACCCCACGAGCCAGATGTCGGACGCCGCCGTCTCGGCCACCCGCCACACCGCGCCCTACCCGTTCCTCCAGCCGAAGCACGAGGACCGCTACGTCGCCTACCTCGCCGACTACGTGGCGATCGGGAAGGGCGCGCTCATCGAGCGGGTCACCGCCTCGCGCTTCTACCGGGCCTTCTCCCCCGGCATCGTGGTGATCGGCCTCGCGCTGTTCGGGCTCGTCCGTTCGCCCCGGCGCGGCGTGGTGTACTTCTGGGCCGGCATCGCGGTGTTCTGCGCGGCGGCCTCCACCGGGCCCTTCCTCCCCGTCACCCGCGCGATCGCCTTCGTGGAGCCCATCAACCCGGCGTGGCTGCTCACCCACCACCTCCTCCCCGGCGGCGACCTCATCCTCGAGCCCTTCCGCTTCGGCCTCGCCGCTGTGCTGGCGCTCGGGATGTGCGCCGCCATCGGCGCGACCGAGCTCGTGCGTCGCTTCGGGCCGGCCGGGCGCTGGGTGGCCCTCGCGCTGCCCGTGCTCGTGGTGGCCGAGGTGGCGGTCGTGTCCCCGACCCCCTGGCCCATCCCGACGGCGCGGCTCCCCGAGCCCGCGGTCTACGCGGAGCTCGACGCCCTGCTCCCCCCCGGCGCGGTGCTCGAGCTGCCCTACTTCGACCACGGCACCGACCGCTTCTTCCGCGAGCACTTCTTCCACCAGCTCCAGCACGGCCGCCCGATCCCGAACGAGGTGATCGGGTTCGCGCCCCGCTACCTGCAGGAGAACCAGTTCACGGCGACGCTGCTGTCCGCGGAGATGCAGAACGGCCTCCTCAAGGTCACGGTCACCGCGCCCGACCGCGTCGAGGCCGACCGCGCGCGGCTCCTCGCCGACGGCTTCACCGGCATCGTGCTCGACCCCGAGGGGTACGGCACCATCGACGCGCGCGACGAGGTGGTCGCGCTCCTCGCGCCGTTCGGCCCGCCGACGAAGCGCGACGGGCGCTGGGTGTACGCGCTGAAGTGACCCGCCCGTGGGGTCTGGAAGACGGCTCGCCGTCCGGACGCGGTACACTCCCCCCATGTGGAAGTGGCTGCTCGGCTTCGGCGTCGTGTCCACGATCCTCTGCCTCGGGCTGGCCGGGGCGGGCGTCGGGGCCTGGTGGACGTACGCGCTGCAGCGCGCCGAGATCACACGGACCCAGGCGGAGGCCGCCGCCATGTCCGCGGAGGCCGCCGCGGAGATGAGCAAGGTCGAGGCCGTGCGCGCGGACCGGCTCGCCGAGGCCCACGCCGCCTATGCGTCCGGCGACGACGGGCGTGCCGTGGACGCTTACGGCGACGTGCTCGACGTCAACCCCGCCTCGAACGAGGCCCGCCTCGGCCGCGGCCGGAGCTACGCCCGGCTCGAGCGCTACGACCTCGCCGAGCAGGATCTCCGCCGCGTGGCGACCGACGAGCCGGCGAACCGCGAGGCGTTGGACAGCCTCGCGTGGGTGCTCGCGCGCGATGGGCGCGACACCGAGGCCCTCGTGGTGCTGAACCACCTCGTGGAGCTCGACGAGGCGGACGCGGGTGCCCTCCGCGACCGCGCCGACGCGCGCTACCGCACCGGAGATCTCGCCGGCGCCCGCGACGACGCCCGCCGCGCGTGCACGCTCGGCCTCGCCGAGGGGTGCGCGCTCGAAGAGAAGATGATCGCCGCGACCCGTCGGTAGCCCGAGCGCCGCTCGCCACCCCCCGGCCCCCCGCTCCTTCGGCTCCCGCCCCCCCTACGCGTACCGGCCCAGCCGGGCGTTGCGTCGCACCCGCCACACGTCCTGTGCCATCGCGACCGCGTCACGTACGGGGCGCACGCGCGAGTCGGCCTCGTAGCGCCACACCACGGGCACCTCCCGGACGTGGTGGCCGCGGAGGCGCGCGAGGTAGAGCAGCTCGACGTCGAAGGCGAACCCGTCGACGGTGAGCGCGGCGAACAGCGACTTCGCCACGTCGGCGCGGAGCAGCTTGCATCCGCACTGGGTGTCTTCGTGGCCGGTGAGCACGAGGGCCTTGACCGCGTGGTTGAACGTGCGGCCGAGCCAGTGGCGGAGGAGGGGTTCCCCGACCCGCCGCGCGTCGGCGCCCTCGCGCGTGGCGAGCACCACGTCCGCGTCGACGGCGAGCAGCGACGGGACGAGGTGCGGCCCCACGCTCCAGTCGACGTCGGTGACGAGGATGCGCGCGCCCCGGGCCGCGGCCACGCCCTCGCGGAGGGCGCCGCCCTTGCCCCGGTGCGGCGCGGCGATCACGATGTCGTCGGGGCCGGCGTCGGCGCGGAGGGCGGCGAGCGTGCCGTCGGTCGAGCCGTCGTCCACCCACACGGCCTCGACGGGGCCGTGGCGCGCGCGCAGCCAGTCCACGCCGTCGCGAGCGGCGCGGAGGCGGCGCGCCTCGTTGTAGAGGGGGAGCACGACGCTGAAGGGGATCACGACGCGGAACGTATCCGGCGGGGCCGGCTACAAACGGCGGATGTACGAACCGGTATGATGGCGCGATGCGCGTTCTCGTCGTCAACCCGACCATCGACCGGGATCTCGAGCTCTACCACCTCGGCACCGCCGGGATCGCGAGCTTCCTGAACGCGTACGGGCGCCACCGCGCGGAGGTCGTCGACTTCACCTTCTATTGGGACCGGTGGGAGGACTACCTCCGCGAGCGCCTCGATCGCCTGCGCCCGCAGGTGGTCGGCATCTCCACCGTCACCCCGCGCATGCCGTCGATCCTGCGCATCGCGCGCGCAGTCAAGAATTGGGACCCGAAGGTGAAGGTCGTGCTCGGCGGGCACCACGCGTCGCTCGACACCGAGGGGAGCGTGCGCCAGGACTGCGTGGACTACGCCCTGATCGGGGAGGCCGAGTACAGCTTCCAGCTGCTGCTCGACACGCTCGAGGACGGCGGGGATGTCCACGGCGTGCCCTCGCTCGGGTTCCTCGAGGAGGGCCGATATGTCGAGAACAAGATTGCCCAGCTCCCCAAGGGAAAGCAGCTCGACGACGTGCCACACATGGATTGGGAGCTCTGGGAGCAGCACCCGCGGATGATCTACCACGCCGGCTACGTGCCGATCATCGGCGTGCGCGGCTGTCCGTACAAGTGTTCGTTCTGCTCCTCTCCCGTGCTCGCCGACCGCCTCGCGGAGGCCGGGCCGTTCGTCCGCAAGCGGGACGCCGCGCGGGTCGCCGAGGAGGCCCAGTACCAGTGGGAGCGCCACGCCCGCAACGGCCTGCGGTACTTGAGCTTCTACGACCAGAACTTCCTCATGCACAAGGGGTGGCTCGAGCAGTTCGCGCAGGCCTACCGCGCGCGCGGCCTGCACACGAAGCTCCCGTTCTCCGCCTACTCCCGCGTGGACCACATCACCGAGGAGAAGCTCGAGCTCGCCAAGTCCGCCGGGTGCGCCCAGCTCCGGCTCGGCATCGAGGCCGGCGATCCCACCGTGCGCAACAAGCTCCTCAACAAGGAGCTCGACCAGGACACGCTGATCGAGAAGCTCGCGCTCATCAAGAAGTCGGGCATCAAGACGCTCGGCTACTTCCTCATCGGCACGCCCGGCGAGTCGGCGGAGCAGGCGGACACCACCTACCGCATCGCACGCGAGAGCGGCCTGGATCGCGCCGCGTTCTTCTTCTTCACGCCGCTCTGGAACCTCCAGATCATGGAGGATGCCGGCATCGACGTGAACTACCTGGAGCGGGAGGCGAGCGCCACGTTCTACCAGGGCGGCGAGCTCACGGAGGAGGCGAGCGGGCTCGGGAGGGCCCGGCTCAAGACCCTGTTCTTCCGAGCCAACGGATATTTCCTGGCACGCACGATCAAGCGCCAGATCCAACAGAAGGGGCCGGCCTGGCTGGCGGGCTTTCCGAGGTACTGGCGGGAGGCGAAGCGCGACAACCTCGACGCCAAGCTGGCTTTGAGCCAGTACGTCTACTACCACAAGGACGCCTGGCTGCTCTAGCCGGGCCCCGCATGACCATCCGCGTCCGGTTCAAGTACCTGGTCTTCGTCGGCTTTCCGGTGTTGCTCGTGCTGGCGTCGCTGGTGCTGCACGACGACTACTGGCCGTCAGCCAACCCCCAGGGGAGGAGCCCGGGGCTCGTCCTCTTCTGGTTGACCGCCGCGCTCGTGGTGGGGTGGGGGCTGTCGTTCTCGGAGTCGGTCAAGTACCAATTGAGCCGCTCCCAATGGAGCCGCCTCCACTACGTCAAGAGCAATGCGGCGCAGGCGACGGTGGCGCTCTGGCTCGGTCGGAGCGCCTGTGTCGTCCTGCTCTGGGGCCTCGGGATCTTCGGGATCCTCGGGCGCTTCAGCCCTCGATGAACTGGACGCCCGCCACGTCGATCGCGAACGTCTTCTGCGGGCCGACGATGGTGGAGGGGTCGCGCCCGGCGTCCTCCGCGTAGTGGCGCGCCTCGTCCTCGGGGAGATCGGTCACGGCGAAGGTGCCCTTCACGTGCACCTTCTTGCCGCCGGCGTCCTTCGGCAGGAAGATCTTGTACTCCTTGTCCTTCACCATCACGTTGACCGCCGGGTCGGCCGTGGCGAGCGTGTGCCAGCAGCCCTTCTTCTGGCAGACCTCCTTCACGACGCCTTCGAGCACCACGTCCTTGCCGTCCCACGCGGCGGGGTCGGCCACGAGCCGATCGACGGGGACCACCTCGGTGGCGGTGAACGGCTCGCCTAGGGCGACGAGCCACGCCGCGGGCGCGGGCGCGGCGGGGGCGGGCGCGGCGGGCGCGGGCGCCTCGGTGACGGTCGGAGCGGCCGGGGGCGTCGAACAGGCGAGGAGGAGGGCGAGCAACATGGCGGGCGTGTATCCTCCCGGGCCATGGCCCGCCCCACCCCAAAACCCACCTCCCCGGAGCACCGCGCCGCGCTCGCCGCGC
This sequence comes from Deltaproteobacteria bacterium, assembly GCA_036676765.1. Lineage (GTDB taxonomy): Bacteria > Myxococcota_A > UBA796 > UBA796 > SXON01 > CAJBVW01. Next base: position 529 of record JAKFCH010000392.1, on the reverse strand, counting down.
TCCGCACGCTCCCCGCCATCGGCCCGAGCCTCGCCCAGGATCTCTGGCTCCTCGGCTACCGCGCGCCCGCCGACCTCGTCGGGGCCGACCCGATGGAGATGTACCGCCGGCTCGAGGCGATCTCCGGCGGCCCGCAGGACCCCTGCGTGCTCGACACCTTCCGGTGCGCGGTCTACGCCGCGAGCACGCCCGAGCCGGACCCCGAGCGGCTCAAGTGGTGGACGTGGTCGCGTTTGCGGCTCGCGGGGGAGCTTCCGGGACATCGGTAGCGTCGATATCGGGGCGGCTGCTCGGCCCCCTCCGGGCGCGCGCTCCGCGCTTGGCTCGCGCGGCCGCCTCCGGCGGCGGCGCGGAGCCGGCCAGCGCAGCCGGCCGCCCTACGGTCGCCTGCCGCGTGCGTGTTCTGGCCAGGTGCGTCGTCGCGTGCGCCTCGCGGAGGCCCGTGCGAACCAGGTCGATGAAGTGTCGACACTTGCCCGAGTTCGTTCGCACCCGAGCCCGATCCGACTCGGAATTCGCGAACCAACTC
>JAKFCH010000391.1:0-4436 GCA_036676765.1 Deltaproteobacteria bacterium | reverse complement strand
CCCGGCGTCACGCAGGGGCGCGGCAAGCGCCGGCAGCGCCTGTTGGAGGAGGAAGTTGTCGCCCTCGCTGGTGAAGGGCCAATACTTCCTGGGCGGCTGGACGATCAGGACACGCATGGGCGCCATCGTACCGCCTCCACGCTCGGTGCGCTCGTACGAGGGGGCACCGACCTGCCAGGGAAGGCCCGCTTTAAACAACGAGAGCCGCACGGAGCGGCTCTCGTCAGAGACACGGTCGGGAGCTAGGCCTTGGGGCCCGGCTTCGGACGGGGAGAGGGACGCCAGTTCATGAGAACCTCCAGAGGTTGGGGTGAGCAATTCCATCTTTGCAACCCGCACGTGACTTGTCAAGAAACGCGCAGTTCGGCCTCGTGCTACCGTAGCGCTCCATGCGCGTCATCTTCCTCCAAGACTCCGGAATCAACGAATCCCTCGCGGTCACCGACGTGTCGGCCGTCCTGCGCGCCGCGGGCCACGAGACGAAGCTCCTGCTCGAGGACGAGGAGCGGAACCTCGATCGGGCGCTCCGGGCCTATGATCCCGGCCTGGCCGTGATCCCATGCCCCATCGCCGGCGCCGAGTGGCCGTTGATCGCGGCGGCGCGGGTCAAGCGGGTGCTCCCCTATTGCGCGGTCCTGCTCGGCGGAACCCACGTGACGTTCGCCCCGGAGGTCGCCCTCGACGCGAACGTCGACGCCGTCTGCGTCGGCGAGGCCGAGGGCACCGCCGCCGACCTCGCGAACCGCATCGCCGCGGGGAAGCCGTGGGACGACGTCGCGAACCTCGCCTTCGTTCGCGACGGCCAGCTCGTCACGAACCCGATGCGCGCGCCGGTGAAGGACCTGGACAGCCTCCCGTTCCCCGACCGCGAGCTCTACTATCGCTACAAATTCATCGGGCGCTTCCCCTGGAAGAAGTTCACCACGGGGCGCGGCTGCATGCACTCGTGCAGCTTCTGCTGGAACTCGACCCTGAGGGAGATGTACGCGCCGCACGGCGTCGACTTCGTGCGCCGCAAGTCGCCGGAGCGGGTGGTGCAGGAGGTCGAGCTCGTGAAGGCGCGCTGGCCCATGCGGCGTGTCCACTTCAGCGACGACATCTTCACCTTCCGCCCGAGCTGGATCGAGGCATTCGCGCCGCTCTACCGGAGCCGGATCGGCGTCCCGTTCACCTGCAACAGCTCGGTCGAGCTCATCAGCGAGCGGGTGGTGGACGCGCTGAAGGAGGCCGGCTGCAAGGGCATCGCCATGGGCGTCGAGACGGGCAACGAGGAGCTCCGCTCGCGCATCCTCAACAAGCGCGTCACCAACGACGACATCCGGCGCGCCGCCTCCCTCGTGAAGACGCGCGGCATGGAGCTCACGACGTTCAACATGCTCGCCTCCCCCGGCGAGACCCTGGAGGACGCGCTCTCCACCCTGCGGCTCAACCGGGAGATCAACGCCGACTTCACCCGTGTGAAGCTCGCCGTGCCGATCCCGCACACCCGCTTCGCCCGGAGCGCCGCCGCCGCCGGTGAATACGACGGGGGCGCGGGCAACCTCTCCGAGCCGCGCGTGGTCTTCACGAAGACCGAGTCGCGTCAGTTCCTGAACCTCTTCTACCTGTTCCCGATCGGGGTCCGGGTCCCGGGGGCAGAGCGGGTGATCCGCAAGCTCCTGCCATTCCGCCTGCCGCTCGCGCCGCTCGGCATGCTCGGCCCGATGGAGGAGCGGCGGATCTACGACCTGCCGTGGCTCGCGGGGTTCCGCTTCTTCCGGCATGTCGGCAACCCGATGAAGCGGACCGCCAATTACGTCACCCTGATCTGACGTGAACCGGCGAGTCGACGAGGCCATCACCCCTGGCGCGGCCACGCTTTGCGCGGTCATCGCGCTGCTTTTCCTCGCGCCGCCGTCGGGGCGCAGCCCGGACGGCCTCGAGATGCTCGCCCTCGCGCGCGAGTGGGGTGGCGGCGCGCCGTCGCTGTCGGACCCCTGGTATTGGCCGCCGCTCTGGCCGGTGCTGAACCTCGTGCCGGTGCTCGCCGGCGGCGAGACCGCCGTGTACCTCCTCAACCTGCTGCTCGCAGGGCTCGTGGCGTGGCCGCTCGCCCGCCTCGCGGCCGGCGCCTGTCCCGAGGCGCGTGGGCTGGCGAGGGCCGCGGCCGCGCTCCTCTGGGTGGCGCTCCCCGCCGTGCGCGAGCAAGCCGCCGTGCTCGACGCCCGCCCGCTCGGGTGGCTCCTGTTCGCGCTGGCGGCCGAACGCGCGGTGGCCGGCCGATGGTCGGCCGCGCTCGTCGCCGCGCTGCTCGCGCCGCTCACGCGCCCCGAGGGCGTGCTCGCGCCGCCCATCGTGGCGGCGATCGCGCTCTGGCGCGGGCAACCGAAGGTCGCCGTCCTCGCCGCGCTCGCCCTGGCGCCGGGCATGGCCTGGACGGCGCACGGCCGCGCCTGGGAGCGCTTCCCCGTCGCGTGGGTCGGCGTCTGGCGCACGGAGGACCTCCTGGCGCTCTACGGGCCCGCCTCCGCGCCGACGCCGTACCGCGCGTGGACGCTCGCGAGCGGCGAGTCCCCGCCGAGCACGTTCGTGCTGCCCGATCCCGTCGGGCTCGCGCACGGGATGCGCGAGGTGCTCGGCTACGGCGGGCTGCTCCTCGCGATTGGAGGCGCCGCCCTCGTCCGGCGCCCGGCCGTGCTGCTCCTCGGCACCTTGCCGGCCGTGCTCGTGGCGCTCTCCCCGCACTCGCAGGGGCAGCTCGTGACGCCGTCCAACGTCATCTTCGCGGTGCTCCCCCTCCTCGTGGCCGGCGGGGTGGCCATCGCGCGGTTCCCCCTCGCCGCCCTCCCGGTCGCCCTGGAGCTCGGGATGATGGCGTACCAGCAGAACCCGCCGCCGTTCTTCGAGGGCACCGACGTGACCTCGGCCATGTCCCAGTGGCTGCGCGCGCACCGGACGCCCGGAGAGCGGGTCGTGTGCGGGTACAGCTCGCGGAGCATCGCGCGTGACGGGGGGCTCGTTCCCGAGGCGCTCCCGTCGGTGTGGGAGGAGTGGTCGGCCCCTCCGGGCACCCTCGTCCTCCTCACCTCGGTCGACGTGCGCGGCACCGACGGCGGGCGGGCGCTGGAGATCCTGGGGGAGGGGGGGTGGACGCCGCTCACGACGCTCTCCGCGGCGACGGAGTCGGACCACTGGATCCTCCTCCTCGAGCGGTCGGAGGCCGCTGTGGCCACCCCCGCGACACTTCCGCCCGTGATGCCGCCGCCCGTGACGCCTTGAGGGCGCGCTGATGCGTCGCGAGGGGCGGCGGGCCCTCACGTTCGTCGTGCTCGCGGTGCTGGCGGTCGGGCTCGTCGGGTGGAGCCTGCTGGCGGCGCTCGAAGGGCCCCGCGCGGCGGCGGCGCGCCTCGAGACGTTGCACCCGGGCTGGCTCGCCGCGGCGGTGGCGGCGTGGACGGCCTCGCTCGCGTGCCAGGCGGGGCGCTGGCGCGCGCTGATGGCGTCCGGGCGCCGTCCGGGCCTCGGCACGTTGTCGCTCGCGCTCTGGGGCACCAACGCGATGCACCTCGCCCTGCCCGGTCCCGCGGCGGAGCTCGCCGCCGCCCTCTTCGTCAGCCGCCGTTCGGGCGTCTCCGTCGGGGCCGCCGTCGCGTCCGCCGTGCTCTCCCGTCTGCTCGCGCTCGGCGTGCTCGGCGCCGGGATTCTCGCCCTCTGGCCGTTCATGGGGCTCGACCTCGCCGGCTCCACGGGCCTCTGGCTCGCCGCCGCCGCCGCGTGCCTCGGCGCGCTCGGCGTCTGCGCCGGCACGGTGACCTTCGCGCCCCTCGCCGTCCTCCGGCTCGTCGGCCGCATGGCCGGCGCGCTCGGGCCCCGCCTCGCGTCGAAGGTCGAGCGCGGCCTCACCTGGTGGGCCGCGTGCTTCGGCGAGGTGGGCCGGCTGCCGCCGCGGCGTTGGCTCGAGGCCGTCGGCTGGTCGCTCGCGAACATCGGCACGCTCACGATCGCGAGCTGGCTCGGCTACCGCGCCACCGGCGCCGACATCGACGTGTTGACGACGCTCTTCGTCCACGGCCTCCTCTCCGTGGCGACCCTGGCCATGCTCGTCCTGCCGGCCGGCGCGGGGGCCCTCGACGCGTTGTGCGCGGCGTCCCTCGTCACGCTCGGCGGCGTTCCGCTGGAGAGCGCGACGGTGTGTGCCATCGCGCTGCGGTGGATCCAGCTCCTCTCCATGGGCACGTCGGTGCCCGGGATGCTCTGGATGCTCGCCCAGCTCCCCGAGAAGTTCGCCGACGAGGCCCACGCGGCCGTCGAGCCGGGCCAGACGCCGACCCGGGCTAGGAGCCTGTAGGGCATAGCTCCCGTCGCCCGCTGGCCCCCGCTGGGCGCGGCCGCACGGCCTCCTCGGTCACAGGTCTCGACCTGCTCCCTCGTCGGCCGCGCAGCCGCGCCTCAGCGGT
>JAKFCH010000390.1:0-5142 GCA_036676765.1 Deltaproteobacteria bacterium | reverse complement strand
TCGCGATCCTGTCTGCGCCGCTCCCGGACGACGGGACGCCGGTCACCGACGTGGCGCGGCACTTCATCGTCAGCGGGCCCTCCGCCGGCCTCACGTACCTGCACACGGCTCGTGGCGTGGGCGACTTCAACGGAGACGGCCACGCCGACCTCGTGGTGGAGAGCTACGACTACACCGGCGACTGGCACGGCCGCGCGCACCTCCTCCTCGGCCCGTCGAGCGACTGGCCACGGGAGCTGTACCTCCCGGAGGCGGCCGATACGGTGTGGGACCTCGAGGGCGCCATCAGCGGAGAGGGCTACGGAATCGACGCGGGCGGCGACTTCAACGGTGACGGGCTGGCGGACATCGCCATCAGCAAGCCCAGCGCCACCCTGCTCGCGGGGCGCCCCGACGCCGCCCAGGGCTGGCGCACGCTCGAGGGGGAGACGCGGAGCGAGCTGGTGAGCTTCGACAACATCTGGTTCAGCGGCGACCTCGACGCCGACGGCCTGGACGACGTCGCTTACGCCAGTACCCTCTCCTTCCGCTGGATCTCGGGTGGAGACGTCACGGTCGGCGAGGAGTCGCCGTGGTACGAGCTGAGCCAGCGCTACGCCCTATCGAACGATGGGGGGTGCACCAGCACCCTCGGCACCGTGCATGTCCGCCTGGGGGACTGGAGCGGCGACGGCATCGAGGACTTCGCTGCCCGGTGCCACTACTATAACTCGGGTGAGGAGTACTCGACCATCCACGTGATCGATGGCGCGAGCATCCCCGTCGGCGAGACCGATACCGACCTCTTTGCGTACTCGCTCGGCTACTGGGGCACGCCCGAGGAGGACGACCGGCTGTGGTCCCCCGTGCGTGGCGGCGACTACGACGGCGATGGGTTGGCCGACATCGTGATTAACGGAAGCGTTGAGGAGGGGCTAAGGACCGATCAGTACTACATCGGCCTCTCCACCGAAGGCGTCCCCGCCCCTGGCACCGACCCCTCCGCCCGCGGCTACGCCATCCGCTCCGACTACGACCCCTCAGGCAAGACCATCCTCTTCCACCAAGACACCGGCGATCTCGACGGCGACGGCTACCCCGACCTCGCCTTCCAGCGCACTGACGACCAGAAGGTCGGCGAAAGCATCAGCGTCCACGTCGTGCTCGGTTGGGACCTGCCGTGGCACGACGCGTACTACTGGTAGTGCGGCGGCCGATACGCATCGGGACTGCGATGCACTCCGAGTGATGGCGTAGCCGAGCCTCACCCTCGGAGCCGCAGGTAGAGTTACTTCCTCCCCCGCGCGCCGAAGAGACGGGGCATAGTCATCCGCGTGATCTCGAACCGCTGTCCGACGCTCGCAGCGATGGCGACGTGCTCTTCGCTCACGCATGCGTAAGCCCCCACGATCCCGGGGAGCCCCTCGCCACCTGACCGGGTGACACTCGGCGCGGAGGTGTCGATGCCCATGGCGCGTCGGACGGTCACGGCCGAGGAGGCAGAGGGATTGGTCGCAGAGTGGCGGCTGTCGAAGCGAGCGTTGCCGGGCTGGTGCGCGTCGCGGGGGATCGACGGTCGGTCGCTGCGGCACTGGGTGGATCGACTCGACCGGGCGCCGCTTCGCCTGATGGACGTGACCCCACGTGTGCCCGCAGCGGGGTCGCCGCGGCTGCGCCTGTTCATCGAGGACGTGGTCGTGGAGGTCGGCGACGGTTTCCTCCCCGACACGCTGGCCCGGGTCCTGGCCGTGGTGCGGGGGTGCTGACGCTGCCCTCGTCGGTTCGGGTGTACCTGGCGGTGGACCCGGTGAACATGCACCTGTCGTTCGACCGGCTGGCGGGCATGGTCCGCCAGCTCGGCCTGGATCCCACGGGCGGGCATCTGTTCGTCTTCGTCAACCGGCCGAAGACGCACATGAAGGTACTGTTCTTCGACCGATCCGGATGGTGCCAGGTCTACAAGCGGCTGGAGCGCGGGACGTTCCAGATCCCGACCGACGCCGACGGACAACCCGTCCGGCGCGAACTCACGCCGACCGAACTGGGGCTCATCCTCGAGGGCGTGGACCTCCGCCAGCGCACGCGCCGCGTGCGCCTCGGGCGCACCCAAGGCTGACTCCGCGACAATCCAATTTGGCCGATCCCTTCTACGCCTGGCACTTTACCTGGCTCCTTGAAGGCGGTCTTCTACGTGCGTGGTCCCCTTCGAACTCCTCCTCGCCGCCCAGGCGCAGATCGCCGCGCTCCTCGAGCAGATCGCCGCGCTGACGGCGCAACACGCGGCGTCGCAGTCCGAGGCGCGGGAGGACCGTGCGAAGCTCCAGCTCACCATCGACAGCCTCATTGCCAGGCTCGACGCGATCATGGCGAAGAAGACCAAGGGGAAGCTTGCCGCGCCGGTGCCCCCGGTCGAACCCGCGGCGCCTCCCCCCGAGCTGGCGAGCCGGCCGCTGCCGCCTGCCAAGCCGGAGGAAGGGGAGGTCCCTCCGAAGAAGCGTCGCCAGGAGCGCACCAAGCCGCCGTTGCGGAAGGCCCCACCCGAGGCGGTCCGCCCGGACCGCTGTGGGCGCTGCGGCGGCACGCAACTCCTCACCAAGGACACGACTACCCGAGACCTGGTCGATTGGGTCGCCGGCTACGTCCGGGAGCGCGCCGTCGCGCTGACCCGGTGCCGCTGCGCCGACTGCGGGAAGGTCACCGCGCCCGTCGTTCCCGGGGCGTGCCTGCCGAAGACACGGTTCACGGCGGCGTTCGTCGCGCACCTGCTGCACAGCAAGTACACGCTCCACCTGCCGCTGGAGCGCATCCGCGGTGAGCTCGGACGGCAGGGCTACCCCATGGCCTCGGCCACCATCAGCGACGTCGTCCAGCGCGCCCTCGGCGAGCTCCACGGCGTGGCCCGCGTCGTCTGGAAGGCTGTCCAGGCGCTCCCCTACAACCACTCTGACGCCACCGGCCTCCCCGTCGTCCTCGATGACAAGGACCACACCCACCTCGGCCAGATGTTCTTCTTCGGTTGGGGCAAGCTCGCTGCGTTCCGCTATTCGAAGGACAAGGAGGGGGCGTCGTTCAAGCGGATGCTCGGGACCTTCAAGGGCACCCTGGTGCTCGACGCATCGAGCACCCACAACGATGCGCTCGCGGATGGCTCGATCGGATGGGCGGGCTGCAACGCGCACGGCCTGCGGAAGTTCCGGGAGGCGAAGGCGTCCGACCCCGTGCTCGGCGCGGAAGGCGAACGATGGATCGCGTCCTGGTTCGACAAGGAACGCGAGGCGCGCGAGCGCGGATTCGTCGGCGACGACCTCCTCCAATGGCGACAACGACACATCGTGCCCCTGGTGCAGGGGTTCAAGGCGTGGCTCAAGCTCGTGCACCCCCTGGCGCTGCCGAAATCCCCACTCGCCGAGGCCACACGGTACTACGCCAACTACTGGCGCCCGCTCACCGCCTTCCTGCGGGACGCGAACCTGCCGCTGGAGAACAACTTCGCCGAGCGAAACCTCCGCAGCCAGGCGCTCGGACGCGCCAACTGGCTCTTCGCCGTCGGGCACGAGGCCGCCGAGAACACCGCCGTCGCCTACACGCTCGTCCAGACCGCGAAGCTCCATGGTCTCGACGTGCTCGCCTACCTCACCTGGGCCCTCGAGCGCGTTGCCGCATGCCGTGACCAGCCCGAGGCCTACGTCGCGCTCACGCCCATGGCCTACGAGGAAGCCCAGAAGCGAGCCGGCGACTGATACACGGTGAGACATCCGTGGCGTCGTAGCTCAAGCGACCGAGGATGGGGTCCCCGGATGGGTGGGGGCTTACACGCCTGCTTGGGGATCGGCGCCTCGTCACTAGCGTGCTCGTGCGCTGTGCCCCGATCAGCTGTGGCGTTGCACATCGCCGTGCTCCTCGCCCACCCGCGCGTCGGGGACGCCCGCATCAACCTCGTCGTGATTTCGAGCCGGGATCCCTTGCTCGCGGCGGTGGCGCCGTGCTCCTCGCCCACCAGCGCGCCGGGGACGGCGCATCAACCTCCTCGTGATCGCCTACGGCGTGTTCGTTTGCCTTTACGCCTCACGAACGCCGACCTTCTGTGAACTGGCCGACATGCAGCTCAGGGCCGGCGAAGACGCCGGCCCTGGCCCGGGCGCACGAGGCACCGTCGTAGTTCTCGGCCCCGTCGAGCTGCGCCCGGGACATGCGCTGCCCGGCGAAGACGCCGGGCACCGGCGGCCAAGATGGCCCGCACGCGGGGACGCGCGCGGAGGCCGCCTGCGCACGTCTGCAGTCGTCTTCGCGTTCGTCGCCAGCCGGCCATCGGTCGGGGTGCGTTCTACCAGGGTTAACCAAGAGCGGTGGGCGCCGCCCGCACGGAGGCGTGTGTCGAGCACCTCGGAAACGGCGGGGGCGGGGCCGTTCATGTCGCCACAAGAGCGCGGGGCCAGGCATCGCGTTGCCGAGGGGGCCCGCGGTCCGCTCCACCACGTTGAAGGCGCTCCGGGGGTAGAACCGGCGCGCCCAAACGTTCATGTAGTTGGAGGCTCTGTCGTTGCGCGCCGCTCCCACCCCCATCGCGGCGAACGGTTGGGAGGGAGCGGCCCGCTCGACAATGGCCCCGCGCGGATGGATGGTCGACTCCTCGGCGCCCCAACACCGATCACGCCGGCCCCGCGCGCTTCGATGAGCGACGGCGCCCTCCCACACCTGGGCTAAGCAAGACGCGGGGCCGCACGTGACGCCATGAAGGCGCGACGCCGCGGGTCCGGCCTTCCGATGACCCCCGCGGGCCGCTTCCACAACATCGCAGGCGCTCCGGGGGTAGAACCGGCGCGCCTCGAGCGTGCGTGCCGGTGGGAGCTCGACGGTGCGCGCCGCTCCCACCCCCATCGCGGCGAGCGTTTGGGAGGAGCGGCCCGCTCGACGAAGGCCTCGCGCGGCTTGATGGTTGGCCACTCCGCGCCCCACAACCGACGACGCCGGCCCCGCACGCTTCGACAACCGGTGAGGCGGGCGGCGCCTCGTGAGCAGGCACATCGGGGCGTCCAGGAGCGCTCCTCTCCACGTAGGTGGCGGGCCGAGCGCAGAACGCCCGACATGCCGATCGGACCGGCGAAGACGCCGGGCCGGCCTCGGCGGCGCCGCCGTCGGACCCGAAACGAACGCAGAAGACCG
>JAKFCH010000389.1:0-9690 GCA_036676765.1 Deltaproteobacteria bacterium | reverse complement strand
CGCGCCGCCGAGGCCGCCGCGCACGCGCGCGCCGTGGTCCTTCGCGACGTGGCGGTGCCGCGCGCGGAGGCCGCGTGGCGGGCCGCGCTCGCCCGCTACGCGGGGGGACAGACGGGTGTCGAGGAGGCGCTCCGCGCCTGGGAGGGGCTCCTGGCCGCGCAACGCGACCGGGTGGGGGCCGAGCGGGACGAGGCGTTGCGCGCCGCCGAACGTACGCGCGTGGAGGTCCGATGACCGTGCTCTCCCTCCTCTGCCTGTTCCTCGCCGCGTGCGGCAAGACGGACGAGGCCGCGCCCGCCACGGACCCCCACGCCGGCCACACCATGCCCGCGCCTCCCGCCGCGCCCGCTGCGGACCCCCACGCCGGCCACACCAAACCCGCCGACGGCGACATGGCCATGCCCATGCCCGTGACCCCCGGCGCCGCCGCCGCCATCGGCCTCCGCACCGCCCCCGCCCGCGAAGGGGCGTCGGCGCCGCGCCACCGGGCCCCCGCCTCCGCCACGTTCGACCCCTCGCGCACCCGGCGCGTCACCGTCACCGCGGGTGGTCAGCTCCGCGAGGAGCGCGTGCCGCGCGTGGGCGAGCCCGTGCGCTCCGGCCAGGTGCTCGCGCGCATCTGGCTCCCCGAGATCAGCGCGGCGTTCGAGGAGCTCGCGGTCGCGCGCCCCCTCGGCGAGCCCTGGGCGAGCGCCGCGCGGAGCCGCCTCCTCGCGCTCGGCGTCCCCGCCGCGGACATCGACCGCGTGGGCACCGGCGGCGTCGGCACGGACGGCGTGGGCACCAACGGCCGTGCTTCCGGCGTGCCGACGACGTGGACGGTCCGCGCGCCCGTGTCGGGCATCGTCGTCTCCCGGCCGGCCCGCGAGGGCACGTGGCTCGGCCCCGGCGGACTGGTCGCCGAGATCGCCGCCGCCGACGCGCGCGTGATCGAGATGGTCACCCCCGCCCCTCCTCCGATCGGCACCCCCGTGAACCTCAGCGACGGGACCGGCACGTGGGAGGCCACCGTCTCCGAGGTGCTGCCCACCGCCGGGTCGGCCGGGCGGAGCGTGCGCCTGCTGCCGAAGGATCCCCTCGGCGGCGACATCGGCGTCGGCCGGCCGCTCACCGCCACGTGGGAGGGCACCCCCACCACCGGCGTGTGGGTGCCGCGCGGCGCGGTCGTCGACACCGGCACGCGCCAGCTCGTCTTCGTCGCCGGCCCCGAGGGCTACACGCCCCGGCCCGTCTCCCTCGGGGTCCGCACCGCCGACGAGGTGCAGATCACCGCGGGCCTCGCGCCCGGCGAGGAGGTGGTCGCCGCGGGCACGTTCCTCTTCGACTCGGAGACGCAGATGCAGGGCGGCGGACACGCCGGGCACGTCGCACCCGAAGGCGAAGGCTGATGCTCGCCCGCGTCATCGACTGGAGCGGACGGAACCGCTTCCTCGTGATCCTCGCCTCGCTGCTGCTCACCGCCGCCGGCCTGTGGACCGCGCTGCGGAGCCCGCTCGACGCGATCCCCGACCTCTCCGATCCGCAGGTGATCGTGTTCTCCGAGTGGATGGGCCGCTCGCCGCAGCTCGTCGAGGACCAGGTCACCTACCCGCTCGTGACGGGGCTCCAGGCGCTCCCGGGGGTCGAGGCCGTCCGCGGCTTCACGATGTTCGGCATGTCGTTCACCTACGTGCTCCTCCAGGAGGGGGTCGACCCCTACTGGGCCCGCACCCGCGTGAGCGAGCGGCTGGACGTGCTGAAGCCGCGGCTCCCGCCCGACGTGGAGATCTCTCTCGGCCCCGACGCCTCCGCCGTCGGCTGGGTCTACCAGTACGTGCTCGTCGACCGGACGGGGCAGCTCTCCGTGGCGGACCTGCGCGCGCTGCAGGACTGGACGCTCCGCTTCGCCCTGGAGGGCGTCGACGGGGTCGCCGAGGTCGCCACGCTCGGGGGCTTCGAGAAGCAGTACCAGGCCGTGCTCGACCCGGAGCGGATGCGGGCTGCCGGCGTCACGACCATGGACGTCACCACCGCGCTTGCCCGCAACAACCGCGACGTGGGCGGCCGCGTCGTCGAGGAGGCCGGCCGCGAGCTCTACGTGCAGGGGCGGGGCCTCGTGACCGACCTCGCCGACCTCGACCGCGCCCACGTCGGGCTCGACGCACGGGGCACGCCCGTGGCCCTCGGCAGCGTCGCCAGCGTCGAGATCGGCCCCGACATCCGCCGGGGCATCGCCGACCTCGACGGCACCGGGGAGGCCGTCGGCGCCATCGTCGTGGCGCGCCAGGGCGAGAACGCGCTCGCGGTCATCGACGCGGTGAAGACGCGCCTCGCCGAGGTTCCCCTCCCCGACGGCGTCGAGATCGTGCCGGTCTACGACCGCTCGGCCCTCATCCGCGGCTCCGTCGACACGCTCTTCGAGTCCATCGCCGAGGAGGTCCTGATCATCGCGCTGCTCCTCGGCGTGTTCCTGCTGCACGCGCGCTCGGTCCTGGTCCCGATCCTCGTCCTCCCGTGCGCCATCGCCGTCGCGTTCATCCCCATGTACTTCATGGGGTTGACCATCAACATCATGTCCCTCGCGGGCATCATCATCGCCATCGGGGACATGGTGGACGCCGTCGTCCTCCTCGTCGAGAACGCCGCCCGCCGCATCGAGGACCACCCCGAGGACGACCGCACCGAGGTCATCCTCGCCGCCTCCCGCGAGGTGGGCGGCCCGCTCGTCTCCTCGCTCCTCCTCATCGCGGTCAGCTTCCTGCCGATCTTCGCGCTGGAGGCGCAGGAGGGCCGGCTGTTCACGCCGCTCGCGTGGACCAAGACCTTCGCGATGCTCGCCGCGGCGCTCTTCACGCTCACCTTGGCGCCCGCGCTGGCGGTGACGCTGCTCCGGGGGCGCATCCCCCGCGAGGCCGCCAACCCGGTGAACCGCGCGCTCCGGGCGCTCTACCGGCCCGTGGTCGGCCTCGCGACGCGCCACCCGTGGCCCTTCGTCGCGGTCGCCGCCCTCGCCACCGCCGTCACCGTGCCCGTCTACACAGGCCTCGGGCGCGAGTTCATGCCGCCGCTCTACGAGGGCACGCTGCTCTACATGCCGGTCACGTTGCCCGGCATCTCGGCGGAGCAGGCGCGCACGCTGCTCCAGGCCCAGGACGCGTTCCTGGCGAGCATCCCGGAGGTGGAGCGCGTCCTCGGGAAGTCCGGCCGCGCCGAGACCGCCACCGACCCCGCGCCGCTGTCGATGTTCGAGACGATCATCACGCTGAAGCCGCGCGAGGACTGGCGCCCCGGCGTGACCGTGGACGACATCGTCGCCGAGATGGAGGCCGGGCTCGACCAGCCGGGCGTCCAGAACGCCTTCACCATGCCGATCAAGGCGCGCGTGGACATGCTCACCACCGGCATCCGCACGCCCATCGGCGTGAAGGTGCTCGGCGACGACCTGGTCGCCATCAACGACGCCGGCGAGCGCATCGAGGCGGCGCTGCGCGAGATCCCGGGCACCCGGAGCGTGTACGCCGAGCGTCAGCTCGCCGCGGTGTTCATGGAGGTCGTGCCCCGCCGCGACGACGTGCTCCGGTACGGCGCCTCGACCGACGACGTGCTCGACGTCGTCGAGATGGGCCTCGGCGGCATGCCCGTGGGGCGGGTGTTCGAGGGGCGGGAGCGCTATTCGCTCATCGCGCGCTTCGGCCGCGACTTCCGGGCCGACGAGGACGGCATCCGCAGCCTCCCCGTGGCCACCGCCCTCGGCGTCGTGCCGCTCGGCCTGCTCGCCGACGTGAAGCGGGTCCCCGGCCCCGCGATGCTCGTCGACGAGGGCGGCAAGCTCGCCGGCTACATCTACGTCGACCCGGGCAAGCGCGACCTCGGCGGCTACGTCGACGAGGCTCGGGAGGTGGTCGCGCGCCTCGGCCTCGACCCCTCGCTCCAGATCCGGTGGACGGGCCAGTACGAGTTCCTGGAGCGCGCCCAGGAGCGCCTCGCGATCATGGCGCCGATCACCGTCGTCCTGGTGTTCCTGCTCGTCTACCTCTCGTTCCGCTCCGTCGGCGAGACGAGCATCGTGCTCCTCACCCTCCCGTTCTCCGTGCTCGGCAGCATCTGGTTCCTCGCGGTGGCGGACTACGACCTCTCCATCGCCTCGTGGGTCGCGATGATCGCGCTCATCGGGGTGGGCGCCGAGGTGGGGATGGTGCTCGCGGTCTACCTCGACCTCGGGGTGAAGCGGGCGCTCGAACGCGGGGAGACGCTCACCCCCGCGCGCCTCGCCGAGGTGGCCGCGGACAGCGCCGCCGGCCGCATGCGCGGCATGGTGCTCGCCATCGCGATGAACCTCTTCGGCCTCCTCCCCGTGCTCTTCAGCCAGGGCGTCGGCTCCGACATGGCCCGGCGGATGGCGGGGCCGATGTTCGGCGGGCTCGTCACCCTCACGTTCATGACGGCGCTCGTGCTCCCCGCCATGTGGGTGCTCTGGCGCACGCGGCAGCTCGCGCGGGGCACGCTGGCGCGGTCGTTGGGGGTCCGCCCCACCCCCCCGTGACGATAAGCCCCCCACAGGAGCCACCCAATGAAGATCGCCGTCCTGACGAGCGGGGGGGACGCCCCCGGGATGAACGCCGCCATCCGGGCCGTCGTCCGCACGGTGGACGGCGCCGGGAGCGAGGCCGTGGGCGTGCGCCACGGCTTCGCGGGGCTCCTCGCGGCGGACTGGGTGCGGCTCGGCGCGCGTGACGTCGGCGGCATCATCGACCGGGGCGGCACGATGCTCGGCAGCGCCCGGTGCCCCGCGTTCCAGACCGAGGAGGGGCAGGCCCGCGCGGCGACGAACCTGCGCGCGGCGGGGATCGACGGCGTCGTGGTCATCGGCGGCAACGGCACGCAGACCGGCGCCCACGCGCTCGCGGGCCTCGGGTTCGCGGTCAACGGGGTGGCGTCGACCATCGACAACGATCTCGTGGGGACCGACATCACCCTCGGGGTCGACACCGCGCTGAACGTCGCGCTCGAATCGTTGGATCGCCTGCGCACGACCGCCGCCTCGCACGACCGCGCATTCCTCGTCGAGGTGATGGGGCGGGACTGTGGCTACCTCGCGGTCGCCGCGGCGATCACCGGCGGCGCCGAGGCGGTGGCCGTGCCCGAGTTCCCCACGACACCCGAGGCGCTGGTCGCCACGCTCGCGGCGTCGCGCGCCCGCGGAAAGCAGCACGCCATCGTGGTCGTCGCGGAGGGGTTCCCGGGCGGCGCGATGGGGCTCGCGAAGGCGTTCGCGGACCGCCCCGAGCTCGGCCTGGACCTGCGCGTGACCGTGCTCGGGCACGTGCAGCGCGGCGCCCGGCCCAGCGCGTTCGATCGCCTGCTCGGGACCCGCCTCGGTCACGCCGCCGCGTCCGCGCTCCTCGAAGGGCGGCACGGGTTCCTGTTCGGGCTCTCCGAGGCGGAGGTCCACGCGGTGTGGCTCGCCGACGTGGCCGGGAAGACCCGGATGCTCGACCCGACGCTCCTCCGGCTCGCGGAAGAGATGGCTCGGTAGCTCGGGCGCGCGGGGCACCCGATGGCCCCCAACATCAATCGTGCCGGCGCAGCAGCTCGAGGTAGTGCACCAACGCGTCCATCTCGTCGGCGTCGATCTGGTCCCTGCCGAAGGCGGGCATCTCGCCGAAGCCGACGCGCGTCTGCATGCGGATGGCGAAGCCGGGGAGCGGCTTCTCGTTGAGCGACCAACCGAGCCCGCCCTCGCCGAACGGGTGGCATTGGTGGCAGTAGCGTTGGAACACCTGCTCGCCGCGCGCGGCGGTGTCGTCGCGCGCGAGGGGGCCGGCGATCGGCTCGGTGCGTCGGGGGGATCCGCAGGCCACGAGCAGCGCGAGGAGGAGGGTCATTCGCCGTCCCGCCACACGCGCCAGAGCACGCCCGTGCCCGGGACCGGCACCGGCTCGGGGCCCTTCATCGCGAGGATCCCGAAGTCCACGACGTAGAGCGACCGGCCGCTCGGGTCGAAGCGGACGGCGACGGGCCGCTCGAGCCCGCCGCTCCCCTGCCACGAGGCGGGGCCGCGGATCCGGCCGCGGTTGGTCGCGAACTCCTCGATCCGTCCGGTCTCCACGTCCACCCGGACGACGTTGTAGCCGGCGGGGTGGAGCACCTTGCCGACCCCCGGCGCCATGTCGCCGAACAGGGCGACGAAGGCCTCGCCGACGTGCCCGAACGCGTCCGACCGGGAGAAGTCGAGGCCGTCGGCGCTCCCGTGCACGTCGAAGATCGCGACGGGCTCGGGCGGCTTGCCCGGCCACTCGGCGAGGAGCCGCTCCGGCATCGGCTTCGCCAGGGCCTGGTAGCGCTCGGTGAGCGGCCGCCCGTCGGCGTGATCGGGCCACCCGTACCAGGCGCCGGGCACGACCTCCCACAACCAATCCCCGTTCCCGAACACGGGCCGGCTGCCGCGCACGTCGTAGCCGTTGTCCGTCACGAACAGGCGGCCGTCCGGCGAGAATGCCAACCCGAACGGGTTGCGGAAGCCCCATGCCACCAACTCGAGCGCCCCGCCGGTGGGTGGCAGCCGCATCACCGCGCCGTTGCAGGGGATCGAGCCTCGCACGACCTGGCCCGGCTGCGACGGCGTTCCGTAGGGAAGGTACGCCCCGGTGCTCACCTTCTCGCCGGTCACCGGGTATACGGTCTCGTAGTTCTCCCCGCGCAACGTCACGTCCTCGCAGGGGGTGTCGTGGAAGTCGGGGAACCGCTCCAGCCACCCGATGTGCCGGTTGTCCTCCCCGACGATCGCCGCGTTGGTGGCCGTGCCCTGGCCGAAGTAGAGCCACCCGTCGGGCCCGATGACCGGGATGTCGGTGTGGTGATCCCCGCGCCCGGGCAAATCCGCCACGAGCACGGTCTTCTCCCCGTCGGGGGTGATCCGCAGGATCCGGCCGCCCTCCTTCTGCCCGCCCTCGGAGACGAAGAAGGCGCCGTCGTGCCACGTCGCGCCGGTCCACGGCGGGTTGTCGCCCGTGGCCACCTTCTCGGTGGTGCCGTCCGGGCGGACCCGCAGCAGGCGGGCCTCCGTAAACATCTCTCCGAAGGAGTACCCCGCCTCCACGACGTAGACGCCGCCGGCATCGTCGAAGGTGACCGACGTTGGGAACACCAGCCCCGTGACGACCGGCTCGATCTGGTAGCCGGCGGGGAGCGCCACGTCGGAGGCGTCGAGGGGTCGGCCCTCCGGCACCTTCACCTGGCCGCCGCCGTTCGACGGGCGCAGGGCGAGGCAGCCGGTGAGAAAAAGCAGGCCGAGCAACGGCACTCCCGCCTCCGTGGGTCCGCGCAAGCTATCCACGCGGGCGGGCGGCGACCGAGGCCTCACTCGACCATGAAGAACCCCGCCATCCCGAGCTCCGCGTGCTCGAGGATGTGGCAGTGGAACATCCACTCGCCCGGGTTGTCGAGCGCGCTGGCGAGCTGCACCGAGGCGAACGGCGGGATGTCGAACGTGTCCTTCCACCCGTCGATCGCGGGCGGCACGCCGTCCACGGCGAGCACCTGGAAGCGGTTGCCGTGCAGATGGAACGGGTGGTGCATCTCGGAGTCGTTCTGCACGACGAACCCGGTCGGCACGTTGCCCTCGACCATCACCATCGGGACGTCCGGGTACGACGCGCCGTCGATGGTCACGATCCCCTCCTCCATCTGCTCGTCGAGCACCCAGGTGTGCGCTACGGGCTCGGCCCCGGTGAAGGCCGGGAGGTCGTCCGTCGGGAGCACCATCGCGGTCGGGGTGCCCGCCTCGTCGCCGATCACGAAGGTCATCACGGGGTTCTCCCCCTCCCCCATCGGATCCCACTCGCTCATGTGGGCGTCCGCGTCGTGGAGGCGGAACCGCGCGCTCATCAGCCGCAGTTCGTCCCCGGGCGCGCCCACCCAGTCGACCGCGACGATCGCCCGCTCGCCGGGCCCGAGCACGAGGTTGTCGACGGGCACCTCGTCGCCCAGCCACCCGCCGTCGGTCGCCACGACGCGCATCTGCTGGCCTTCGAGGGTGAGGTCGAAGTAGCGGGCGTTGGCCGCGTTCACGAGGCGGAGCAGCATGGTCTCGCCGCCCTTCACCTCGATCCGCCGGTCGGTGCGCCCGTTCGCGAGCAGGTGGTTCCCGAGGCGCCCCATGAGCTGCATGTGGTCGGTGTCCTCGGGGGCGATCTGGTGGGTGTCCTCGTCGAGCAGGATGTCGTCGAGCACCACCGGCAGGTCGCAATCCACGCGCGGCTCGTCGGGGTGGCGCACGATGATGCGGCCGTAGAGCCCGCGCTCGAGGTCCTGCTCGGTCGCCATGTGCGGGTGGTACCAGTAGAAGCCGGCGTCCTGGATGGTGAATTCGTAGTCGAACGTGCCGCCCGCGGGGACCATGTCCATCATCCGGATCGCGCCGTCCATCTCATCGGGGACCCGCAGCCCGTGCCAGTGGACCGTCGACTCGTACGCGAGGCCGTTGGTGAACGCGGTCCGGAGCGTCTGCCCGCGCTCCACCTCGATCACCGGCCCGGGGATCTCGCCGTTGTAGGCGAGGCCGTCGGCGAGGAGGATCCCGGTGCCGGGATCCCACTCGAACGGGGCCTGCTCGAGGTCGATGGCGACGATGTCGTCGGCGGGATCGAGGTCGGGCGCGGGGGTGTAGCCGCAGCGCTCGGTCGGGAGCGTGGCGGGCTCGCCGGTGTCGTCGGTGCCCGCGGAGTCTTCGGTGCCGTCCGGGGTCTTGTCGCCGGTGCAGGCGGAGAGGAGGAGCAGGGCAAGGAGCGTGAGGCGCATCGGGTAGCCTTAGCACCGGGGCTACCGAGGGGCAGTGAGCTCAGTGCGCCTCCGCCCAGCTCCCCCCGACCCCCACGTTGACGACGAGCGGCACGTCGAGCGCCACGCTGGGCGCCATGTCGGGCCGCAGGGGGTGCTCCATCGCCTCGCGGACCAGGTCCACGACGCGCTCGACCTCGTCCTCCGGCGCCTCGAACGCGAGCTCGTCGTGTACCTGGAGCAGCATCTTCGTCCGCATGCCCTCCAGGCCCTCGTGGATGCGCAGCATCGCGAGCTTGCAGAGGTCCGCCGCGGAGCCCTGGATGGGCGTGTTCGCCGCGATGCGCTCGCCGGCCTGGCGATCCTGCGGGTTGAGGCGCGAGAGCTCGGGGATGTAGCGGCGACGGCCGAGGATCGTCGTGACGTAGCCCCGCTCGGACGCCTCGGCGATCGTGCGGTCGAGCCACTCCCGCACCCCCGCGTAGGTGGCGAAGTAGCGATCGATGGCCGCCTGGGCCTCCTTCCGCGGGATGCCGAGGATGCCCGCGAGCGCGGTGGCGCCCTGTCCGTAGATGGTGGCGAAGTTGACGGTCTTGCCGACGTTCCGCTGCTCGGCGGTCACGGCCTCGAACGCCACGCCGAAGATCTCGCTCGCGGTCTGGCGGTGCACGTCGCGCCCGACGCGGAACGCCTCGACGAGCGCGGGATCCCGCGAGAAGTGGGCGAGCACGCGCAGCTCGATCTGGCTCCAGTCCGCGGAGACGAACCGCATGCCCGGCGGGGACACGAACGCGGCCCGGATGCGACGGCCCTTGTACGTTGAGGAGGCTCCCCCGGAGTCGCACGGCGCCCTGAAGCCTCGAGCTTGTCCCGGAGATTCTTTCCCGGGGGAGCGCGAGGGGGGCTCTGCCCCTCTCGCCTCCTGAGGAGCGG
>JAKFCH010000388.1:0-6618 GCA_036676765.1 Deltaproteobacteria bacterium | reverse complement strand
CGACCGAGCCCGACGGGCGAGCCTGGAGGCGCCCGACCCGGGCGTCCTCGCCCCGGGACGCGCCCGTCCGGCTCTGCAGCCTCAGCGCGTCAGCTTCTCCACCCGCTCCGCGAACCCGAACCCCGCGCCGATCGCCGTGTTGAGGCGCAACGCCACCTCCCCGTCGGGGGTGACCTCCTCGAGCTGGCCCCCCATCGACCAGGACACGAGCGTGTTGCCCCCCGCGAGCCGCTGGGCCGACCCCAGGAACGTGACCAGCAGGCATTTTTCGGAGGTGTAGGTCGACACGGCGCGGGCCATCCCGTTCTCCTCATCGAGGGCCACGTCGGTGGCGCCGGAGCAGGTGGTCGGATCGCGAGGATTGCCGCGGGTGAAGATCAGGACGCCCTCCGGGGTCGGCTGGACGCTGTGCGGCTGGTGGACCAGCGTTGCGCCCCCGTCCTTCTCGAAGGAGCCGCCCGTGTCCGACAACCACCACGCGAGGCGCCCGCTGTCCCGGTCGATCCGCGCCACGGCGTCGTTCCAGGTCATCGACACGTAGTAGGCATCCGCGTCGGCGTCGTACGTCAACCCGTTGAGGTGGGTCCAGTCCTCCGCCTCCGGGTTGCTCGGAAACCAGTGGTCGTAGGCGCGCGACATCGGGACGCGGACGATGAAGCCCGGGCCGTCCAGAGCCGCGGCCATGTTGTTGTAAAGCATCGCGGTGCCGTCGAGGGAGCGGCGATGACCGAGGTGACCGTGAAGCCGCCCTCGGCGGCCTCGGGCACGTCGCGGGTGACCATCACGTCGGGGAGCCAGGTGGGGAGCGATCGGGTGGTGAGCGTGGCCTCTGCGGCGGCGGCGCCCGCCTCGACGCGCACCTGCACCGTCACGTCCACGTTGGCCGGAAAGCCGGCCAGGAGCACCTCGTGGTCGGTGGCCTCCGCATGCTCCCGGACCTCGACGAGGTCGCTTCCCGCGAAGCGACCGGTCACCGACGCGCGGCTCGGCGTCGCGGTGCGCCACCGCACGCGTGGGACGGTGGCGATGTCGGCGCGGGTCACGGAGAGGTCCTCCACCACGGTGTCCGCGTCGTGCACGACGGCGGCGTCGTCCTTCCCCGATCCGTCCGGGGAGAGGCAGGCGAGGAGCGCGAGCAGGGGGAGGAGGCGCCTGTCGCACCGTACCCGCGGACCCGGCGGCGCCTGTCAAGAGATGCCGCGGGTCGGGCCCCCGCCCGGTTCCCCCACCGCATACATGCCCCCGATGCCCCCCCGCCCCCTCCTCCTCGTCGCCGCTCCGGGCATCCCCGTGCGGGGCCCGTCGGGGGCGTCGGCGCACGTGCGGGGGGTCGCCGGCGCGCTGCGCCCGGTCGCGATCGTCGCGGCCCGCGCCCACGATCACCGCGGCGCCCACGGGGAGGTCGAGGCCCCGATCGTCGAGACCGGCGTACCCGGCTGGCCCGCGTGGCTCGACCGCTACCGCGAGTACACCGAGGTGTGGACCGCGCGTCGCGTCGCGCGCGCCGCCGTGCGCCTCGACCCCACGCTGCTCTGGGAGCGCCACACGTTGTTCTCCGACGCGGGCTGGAAGGTGCACGCCGCCACCGGCGCGCCCTGGATCCTCGAGGTGAACGCGGCCCCGGTCGCCGAGCGACTCCGCTACGAGACGGTTCGCCTCCGCGGCTGGGCCGAGGACTGGGAGCGCGACGTGCTCACCGCCGCGCCGCGCGTGCTCGCGGTCAGCGCGTGGCTGGCGGAGTGGCTCCGGAGCCTCGGCTGTCGCGACGTGCGTCACGTGCCGAACGGCGTCGCCCCCCACGTCGGCGATCGCGAGGGCGCCCGGCGCGCCCTCGGCCTCGACGGAAAGGTGGTGGTGGGCTTCCTCGGCTCGATGAAGCCCTGGCACGGCGTCGAGCGGCTCCCCGCGCTCCTCGACGCGATGCCCGACACCGTGGGGCTCCTCGTCGGTGACGGCCCCGTCCGCGTGACCCACCCGCGCCTCGTGCATGCCGGGCAGGTGTCCGAGGCCCGCGTGGCCGACCTCGTGGCCGCCATGGACGTGGGGCTCGCCCCCTACGGCCCCGACGCGCCGCCCTGGTTCTGCCCCCTGAAGATCCTGGCCTACCGCGCCCAGGGCACGCCCATCGTCGCGACCGACGTGGGGGATTGCCGTGCCCTCGTCGGCAACGCCGGCACCATCGTACCGACCGATGCGCCGCTCGGTGACCTCGTCGACGCCGTGCGCGCGTGGCGGGGCCGGCGCCCCGCGGCGTGGACCCGGACCTGGGACGACGTCGTCGCGGAGGGCCTCGGGGACGTGCACCGAGCCGTCGCGCTCGACGTCCCCGAGCACGCGACCGGAGCCGCGGGTTAGCTACGGGCATGCTCCTCGTCCTGCTGATGGGCTGCGCCAACTACGACAAGCTCTTCGGCCTGCTCGAAGAGCCGCCCGAAGCTCCGTGCGACGAACGCGCGGCGTGGTGGGAGGACGTCGATGGGGACGGCGCGGGCAACCCCGCCGAGGTCTGGGTGAGCTGCAGCCAGCCCGACGGCTGGGTGGCCGCCTCCGGCGATTGCGACGATGCTGATCCCGCCGTCACCTCCGTATGCGCCGACACCGGTTCTCCCGACACCGGTTCTCCCGACACCGGCGATACCGCCGAAACCGATACATCCGACACAGCTGATACATCGGACACCGCCGCGGACACCGCCGCCCCCCCTGCCCGCCCCGCGTCGCGCGACGCGGCGTCGCGGTGAGCCGACCCGATCCCGTGACCGACGCCCCCCGCCCCGCCGCCCCGTCCCCGGACCATCCGCTGGTCGACGCGACCGCGCCCGAGTCCTTCCGCTCGGGCATGCTCCGCGCGTTCGGCGCGGCCTACTTCCTGCTCGGCCTGCCGGCCTTCTTCCGCACGCTCCGCATGGAGGACCACTCCGCCGAGCGCATCCGGCGCGCCGCCGAGCGCGGCCCCGTCGTGTACGTCCTGCACACGCGCTCGATCGTGGACTGGCTCGCGCTCAACCGGGTGCTCGTGGAGCGCGGCCTGCCGCTCCCCGTGTTCACCAACGGCGTCGACGCCACGTTCTGGATGCCGCTCGCCGACCAGTGGCGCGCGCTCGCCCGACGCTTCCGCGGCGAGACCCCCGCGTTCGACCCGATGAGCAGCGGCTGGCTGGCCGACTGCATCGCGAGCGGCCGGCCGACCTGCCTGTTCCTCCAGCCCCAGCGCGACCTCGTCGATCTCGTCGTCAAGCGGGACGAGCCGGACCCCATCGCCGCCCTGCTCGACGCCCAGGCGCGCACCGAGCGCCCGGTCCAGGTCGTCCCCATCGTCGTGATCGCGAACCGCTCGCCCGAGCCCGCCCAGCGCGAGGTCGGGAGCTTCCTCATCGGGCTCGAGGACATCCCCGGGTCGCTCGGAAAGCTCGCCGCCATCGCGACGCAAGGGGATGCGTTGGTGCAGGCCGGCGAGGCCATCCCCCTCACCGAGTACGTCGCCCGCTACAAGGACGAGCCACCGGCCCGCCGCCTCAAGATGCTCCGCCTCGCGCTCCGCCGGTGGCTCTACCGCGAGGCGCGCGTCGTCCGCGGGCCCCGCGCGCGGCCGTACGAGCACGTGCGTCGCCTCGTGTTGCAGAGCCGCGAGCTCACCGAGCTGGTGCCCCGCGAGTCCGCCGCCACCGGGCGCCCGCCCGAGAAGATCCGGGCCGACATCGCCCGGCAGTACGACAAGATCGCCGCGCGGTTCTCGTTCCCGATGGTCCGCCTCGCCGCGGGCGCGTGCAAGCTCATCTGGTACCGCATCTTCTCGGGCATCGACGTGCGCGACGAGGATCTCGACCGGATCCGCGAGGCGCTCCGCAAGGGCACGCCCATCCTCGTGCCCTGCCACCGCTCCCACCTCGACTACCTGCTCATCTCGAGCCTCCTGTTCGAGAAGGACGTGGTCATCCCGCACATCGTCGCGGGCGACAACCTCTCGTTCTGGCCCCTCGGCGCGATCTTCCGGCGTTGCGGCGCCTTCTTCATCCGCCGCTCCTTCTCGGGCGACCGCGTGTTCCCCGTCGTGTTCGCGCGCTACCTCAAGGAGCTCGTGCACATGGAGGTGCCGCTCGAGTTCTTCATCGAGGGCGGGCGCTCGCGCACCGGCAAGCTGCTCCCGCCCAAGGTGGGCGTGTTCGGCATGCTGATGGACGCCGCGGCCTCCGTCACCCGCGCCGACCGCGAGGTGAGCTTCCTCCCCATCTACATCGGCTACGAGCAGATCGCGGAGGAGCGCGCGTACGCCCGCGAGCTGTCGGGCGCGAGCAAGGAGAAGGAGAGCGTCCAGCAGGTGGTCAAGGCCACCGGCGTGCTGAAGAACCGCTACGGGAAGGTCTACCTGCGCGTCGGGCAGGCCCTCACCGCGCGCGAGATCGCCGCGGGCGAGAACTGGGCCGCGCTGTCCAAGGACCGTCGCCACGAGCTCCTCCTGGCCGGGGGCGAGCGGCTCCTGCACCGCATCAACACCGAGGCCGTCGCGCTCCCCACGGCGCTGGTGGCGCTGGCGATCCTCGCCCATGCCCGCCGCGGCCTGCGTCACGCCGAGCTCCGCGCGCGCGTCGAGCGGCTCCGGGCGTTCCTCGCCGCGGCCAACGTGCAGGAGGGCGGCGGCATGAGCCACGTGGACGGCATCATCGAGGAGGCCCTCCGCCGCTTCGTGGGCGGCCGCATGCTGACGGCGCTGGAGGAGGAGCACGGGCGTGTCTACTCCATCGTTCCGGAGCGCCGCGTGACGCTGGAGTACTACAAGAACACCGTGGTCCACGCCTTCGCGCCGGCGGCGCTCTACGCCGGGGCCGTGCGCGCGCTCGGCACCGAGGTCGTCGATCGCGCGGCCGTCACCCGCCTGTTCCGGCTGCAACAGTTCCTCCTCCGTTACGAGTTCGTGCTCGATCCCGACGTGGACGAGGACACCCTCGAGGCCCGCGCCATCCACGGCCTCACCGCCTACGGCGCGCTCTCCTCCGAGGGCGGCCTCCACGTGGTCGACCGCGGCCGCGTCGGCGAGATCGCCAACCTCACCGCCAACTTCCTCGAGTCCTACCTGCTCGTGCTGCGCGCGGCGCGCAACGCCAAGGGGCCCGTCGCCCCCAAGGACCTCTCCCGGGACGCCCTCACCTTCGGCAAGACCCTCCTCGCGGTCGACGAGATCACCCGCCCCGAGTCGCTCAACCTCGTGAACCTGGAGAACGCCGTGCGCGCCTTCGCCGAGGAGGGCGTGCTCCGGCGCCTCGCGGACGGCCGGCTGGAGCTCGTCCACGAGCTCGCGGCCCCCTACGCCGAGACGCTCGGCCGGCTCCTCGGCGTCGACCTGGCCACCGGTACGTGAGCGGCGTCGACGATCTCTTCTCCCCCGACGCGCCGCCGCCGCCGCCCCCGAAGGACCGCCTGCGTCGCATCGGACGATTGCTCGCCGTGTCCCTCCCGCTCAACCTCCTCGGCCCCCTCTGCCTCACCGGCGTGCCCGGCGCGATCCTGGCGCTCATCGGCTGGCAGCTCGCCGACGAGGAGGTCGCGCGCGCCGAGAGCGGCGCCGTCCCGAAGGATCAGCTCCCCCGGGCCCGCCGCATGCGCACGTTCGCGTTCAGCCAGCTCAGCCTCGCCATGCTCTCCCTGGTCGCGCAAGTATTCCTGTTCGCCCTGGGCTTCTACGACATGCTGTTGGAGCTGGTGGTCTCGCTGGTGGGCCTCGGGGTGCCGGCGGCCTGATCGTCAGGTGATACATCGGTGATGCATCACTGATACATCGGTGATACATCGCTGATACATCGGTGATACATGTATCAACAGGGGGCGCCCCCGGCCGGGCCGGGGTCGGCGCCGTACGGGCTCGCCCGCCGGGCTCGGTCCGCCCGCCCTCCGCGGACGGAGGCCGGGCGGGACCGGCCGCCGAGCCGGCCGCCCTCCCGTCGCCTCGCCCGCGTGTTCGTCGAGCTACGGCGTGAGCCCCACGCGCCGCCGCGCTTCCATGCAGCTCTGCTCGCCCGCCGGAAAGTCGCGGCACGTGCGCGGACGGTCGGCGTACACGACGCAGTGGTAGTCCCCCGGGCCTCCGGCGAGGCACGCGCACCGCTCGCCCTCGCGCGTCACCTCGAGCCGCCCGTCCTTTGGGTTCACGCGGTCCGGGTGGAGGCGCACGAACGGGTCGCGCGGGCCCACCTCCACGCTGTGGTAGGCCTCGCGGCAGCACGCCCCGCACGTCAGGCAGTCGACCGCGGCGGTGTACGCGGGGCACGCCGGCCACCGCGGATCGACCGGCTCGGAGCGGTGGCGACGACACCGGTCGACGGCCTTGCCGCGCCCGCCCACGTAGTGCCAGACGCAGCCGACGCAGCGCGCGCCCTCCGAGCCGTCGGGGCCCGACGCGGGCCAGAGCGGGTTCAGCGCGGGGACGGGGGTGTCACGCCAGGAGGAGGGCATCGCGCGGCGAGGCTATCCCGCGGGCCGGCGAGATGGCGGGGTGGGGCGGCCAGGGAGGCCCGGTCATCCCGGATGACCCCGCCTTGCGGGCGGCGTGGCGGCCAGGGAGGCCCGGTCATCCCGGATGACCCCGCCTTGCGGGCCGCGTGGCGGCCAGGGAGGCCCGGTCAT
>JAKFCH010000387.1:0-15401 GCA_036676765.1 Deltaproteobacteria bacterium | reverse complement strand
AGGGGAACGGGACGGTGAACGTGAACGTCGCGCCCTCGCCGCTCGCCGAGACGACGTCGAGCGTGCCGCCCAGGGCCTCCGTGAGCCGCCGCGCGATCGAGAGGCCGAGGCCCGTGCCCCCGTAGCGGCGCGTCATCGACGAGTCCGCCTGGACGAACGGCTCGAAGATGCGCCCGAGGAGCTCGGGTGCGATGCCGATGCCGGTGTCGCGCACGGTGAAGCGCACGGCCTCCTCCGAGAGGTGGCGCGCGGGCTCGATGACGAGCCGCACCTCGCCGGTCGTCGTGAACTTCACGGCGTTGGCCAGGAGGTTGAGCAGCACCTGGACGATCCGCTCGGGATCGCCGAGGCCGCCCGCGCGCAGGTCCGGCGCGCGTGCGATGACGAAGCGGAGCCCCCTCTCCTCCGCGCCGACGCGCACGCCCGCCACGAGCGGCTCCAGCAGGACGTCGAGGTCCATGGGGCGGATGTCGAGGTCGAGCCGCCCCGCCTCGATGCGCGAGAGGTCGAGCACGTCCTCCACCAAGGCGAGCAGCGTACGGGCGCTGCCCTGCGCGGCGTCCACCAGCTCCCGTTGCCGGGGCGCGAGGAACGTGGCGCGGAGCAGCTCCATGGCGCCGATCGTCGTCGTGAGCGGCGTGCGGATCTCGTGGCTCATCACGGCGACGAATTGCGACTTCGCGCGGGACGCCGCCTCGGCCGCCGCGTGGGCCGCCCGGAGCGCGTCGTTCTCGTGGTTCCGCACCTCCATGAGCCGCCTGGCCTCGCGCAGATCGAGCCGTGCCCGCTGCTCCGCGACCCGACGCGCCAGCTCGTCCCCCACCAGCGACTGGCGCAGGTCGGCCCCCTCCGCGCGCAGGTGGTACGCCCGCTCCCAGGCCCCCTCGGTCGCCGCGAGGCGGGCGCTCACCTCCAGCAGGTCGGCGTGCTGCTTGCGGAGGCCCAGCGCCACGGCGCCCACGAGGCCCTCGGCGACCTCTCGCGCGGCCCGCTCGGGGGCCCCCCGTGCCAAGGCGAGCCGCCCCAGGGACAGGTGCGATCCTACGACGCCCCGCGCGTGCCCGTGCGTGCGACGCAGGGTCATCGAGGCCTCCGCGTAGGCCCACGCCAGGTCGGTTTCCCCCGCCTTCTCGTTCAGGTCCGCGAGGTTCGCCAGGACGTTGGCGAGGAACAACGGATCTTCGCCCTGCTGGAGGACCGTGCGCGCGCGGTGGTACCAGGCGCCGGCTTCGTTGGGCTTGCCCTCGTCCTCCGCCACGAGGCCCAGGCAATTCAGCACGTTGCCGGTCGCCCGACGGTCCTCGCGGCCCTCGAAGAAGATCAGCGCCGCCTCGAAGTCGGCGCGGGCGCGCGGGAGGTCACCGAGGCGCCAATGCACGAGCCCGAGGTTGTTGCGCGATCGGGCGATCCCGTCGGCATCCCCGGCCTCCTCGAACCGCTCGTGCGCCTCGAGGAAGCGCCCCAGGGCGTCCTCGTAGGTCGCGCGCTCGAGGAACACGGACCCGGCGACGTTCGCGGCCATGCCGGTGACCCGGTGGTCGCCCGCCGCGGCGGAGATCGCGGCGGCCTCGTCACACAACACGAGCGTCTCCGCGTACCGACCCTCCACGAACAGTCGATGCGCCTCGTCGAGGAGCCCGCACGCCTCCCGCGAGGTGTCGAGAAGGTGGGGCGTGGGCTCGAACAGGGCCGCCCTCCGGCGTTGCCCGAGAACTATCCGTTCGCTCGCGCGCGGCCAATCGTGGAGTGCACAAGTCGGGCGTGCCCCCCGCCGGGGCGTCGGGGGTCGGTCCCCTGCGGGGCTCGCCCTCCGGGCTCGGTCCGGCGCGGACGCCGGGACCGGCCGCCCCGGATGATCGAGGGCTCCGAGAGGCGGCCGCCCCTCCGGGCACCTCACGCGCCCCCTCACGCGCCCCCGCGGAGTGGACCGGCACCCGGCGCGGGGGTGACACCGATCCGGGTGACACCGATCCAGGTGGCTCACCGATGATAGGCTCGGCGTCACGCCGATGATCCGCCCCCCGAACATCGTCTCCACCGAGGCCCTCCCCTGGGAGCCCGACGGTGCCGAGCCGCCCTACGGCTCGCGCTGTCGCGAGGTCCACGAGCGGCTGCGGCTCGTCGACATCGGGCTCCACCTCGAGGAGCTCGATCCGGGCCGCCTCTCCTGCCCGTTGCACGCGCACCGCTTCGAGGAGGAGCACTTCTACGTGCTCCACGGCGAGCTGGAGGTGCTTGAGCGCACCGCGGAGGGCGAGCGGCGGACCTTCGCGCTCCGCGCCGGGGAGCTGGTCTCCTACCCGGCCGGTTCCGGGCTCGCGCACCGCTTCGCCAATCGGAGCGACGCGCCGGCGCGCTTCCTCGCCATCTCCGACCGCCACCGCGGCGACGTGTGCACCTACCCCGACAGCGGCAAGGTGATGCTCCGGGCGCGGCGCGCGATCGGGGTCTGGCACCCGCGGGACCGCACCCCCGCGCCGAGGGAGGCCGAGCCGGTGGTGGCGCTGGCGATCGACGCGCGGCCCGCGCACGTGCAGGGGGGCGTGGAGGCCGCGCACGGCTCGGGTGAACGGCGGTTCTTCGGCGCGCCGCTCTCCCGGCCGGGCGGGGCCCGGGGCGTGTTCGTGAACCGCGACCGGCTCCCGCCGGGCCACCACCCCTCGCCGATGCACGTCCACGCCTTCGAGGAGGAGCTGTTGCTCCTGCTGGACGGCGAGCTCGACCTCCGTCAGCGCGACGCGGACGGAGAGACCCTCACGCGCCTTCACCCCGGCGATCTCGTCCACTGGGCCCCCGGCGGCCCGGCGCACCGCGTCGACAACCCCGGTGGGCGAGACGCGGTCTACCTCGTGCTGGGGACCGACCGGCCGTGGGACGTGGTCGACTTCGTCGAGCGCGGCGACCTGTACGTCGCGGCGCTCGGGGAGGTGGGGACGCTCGAACCCCGGGACTACTGGGACGGCGAGCGGTGACGGGTGGCGCGGTGTGGGCCGGCTGACCGGGCGCCGGACCCGCGACGCCTACCCCGCCCGATCCATCCCGAGCACGCGCCACGGCGCCGGGAACCAGGCCCAGCGGTCGTCGAGCCACACCAGGCCGTCCATGTCCTCGGCGCGGCCGCCGCCCTCCGGGACGTAGGCCCACGCCACCCAGGTGCGCTCGGGGCGGAGCGAGCCGGCGATGGCGCGCCACCGGGCGGGGAAGGTGGCGGCGACGGCGTCGTCGGCGGCGAGCAAACCGGCCGTGGCGACCGCGATGCGGAGGGTGACGCGCGAAGAGGGCGCGCGGACCCGCGGCGGATCGCGCTCCCAGAGGCGGGCGTAGAGGGGCTCGACGCGCGCGGCGTCCGCGGGGGAGAAGACGCGGGCGGCATCCCCCGGGCGGGGCTTGAGCGCGTCGCGCACGGCGGGGGCGCGGGCGGGATCGAGGAGCGCGACGAGGATCGGCTCCACGTCGGCGGCGATGCGGCGCGCGTGCGCCTCGGCCTCGGCCTGGGCGGCGCGGTCCGGGCGGGTGCCGTCCTCGCCGGGCAACGAGGGGGCGGCCTCTTCGAGCCCGAGCCGCATCTCCCAGCCGTCCAGGCCCTCGATGACCCGGTGGCCGACGACGGCGCCGGCGGCGTTCGTCGTGACGACGAGCACCGCGTGCCGAGGCGAGGGATCGACCAGCTCGAGGGTGTGGAAGCGCACCGACTCGGGCGGGGCCGCCATCACGATGGTGGCGACCGCGGACTCCCCGGGGGCGAGCAGCCGCCCGAGGGCGGTGACGAGCGGCAGACCGGGGCGCAGCGTCGCGCGGAGGCGGGCGCGCTGGACCTCCTCGAGTACGCCCGCCACCTGGACGTGGGCCGCCAGGGCCTCGCGCCCGGAGAGCGGGGCCAGCGCGGTGATGTCGTCCCCCTCGCGGGTGGCCCAGGCGTAGGCCCGGCTCTCATGACGGAGGAGGAAGCGCCCGTCCTCCGCGCGATCGACCACGGCCCAGCCCTGGGGGAGCGACCGGACGGGGAAGGGGGCCGCGGTCGCGATCCAACGCGCGACCTCGGGCGTCGCGGAGAAGCCGCCGGGCGGGAGGGGGATGCGGTCGAGCGGGCGCGGCTGGGGGGCGGACGTGAGCGCGTTCGACCACACCAGGCGGCGTTCCCGCGCCTTCTCGCGGGCGGTGGCGTCGGCGTGGGCGGGGCTCCTGGCGGCCTGATCGAAGGCGTAGAGCGCGAGGGTGAGCTCTTCGACGACCCGGCGAACCTCGCCGCGGACGAACCCCGTGGCCACGGGGGGCGCGGCCGCGAGCAGCTCGTGCGCGACCTCGGCATACGCCTCCTCGCCGAGCACCGGCTCGGCGGAGGGCTGCTCGACGAAGGTGAGCTCGCGGCGCTCGTCACGCCACCAACAGCGCCAGGCGTGGACGCCGGGACGCGGGGAGGACTTCGCGTAGGGGGCGTGGCCGGTGGCGCGCGCGTAGACGGCGGCTTCGGCAAGCGAACGAACGACGATCATCGCCGTGGATTATCGCGGCGTGGCGAGGGGGGTGCCGAGATCCCGCTCGGGGAGGCGCGGAACCGCCATCGTGGCGGCCGCGTGCTCGGCCTCGCGGACGGCCGAGGCGGGCGTGGAGGGCGCGCCGAGGGTGATGGCGTCGAAGCGGCGCCCGCTGCCCTCGCGCAGCCGGAGCGCGGCGTTGGTGTAGTACATCGCGCCGGTGCGCCAGCGGTGCACCTCCGTGCCGATCACGTCGGCGAGCGGCGTGCGAATCGAGGCGCCCAGCCCGGACCGTTCGACGATCACCTCCTCCGCGCGGACCATCCACACGAGGCGGCCCGTGGTGCAGAACCACGTGGCGGTGCCGACGAGGGCGAGCCCCCCCACGAGCGCGCCGAGCGCCCCGACGAGCCCCACCTGGCCCCGGACGGCGAAGGCCGCGACGAGGCCGGGCACCGCGAACCCACACACCGCCAGGAACCCGGCGCCACCGTGCAACAGGAGCCCGCCCACCGAGCTCGCGAGCACCACGTCGGCGGTGTCCGGGCGGGGCAGGCGCGCGATCCAGCCGGTCAGGACCGCGATCCCGACGAGGGCGGCCACGAAGGCCGCGCCGGCGACGCCCGCGACGATCGCCACGTCGCGCGGCGCGAAGTACCGGCGATCCGCGACGAGCATCACGGCGACGAGGGCCGCGCCGCCGAAGGCCGCGAGCGTGAGCGTGGCGGGGGCGTACCAGAGGGGGTCGCGCATCGGAAAACCTACCACGTGGGCCGCGGGTCACGACGGGTATGCCGACGGGAGCGGTTGCCGTACCGTGGCCGACATCGGGTTAGCTCCCGACGATGTCCCTCCTCCGAGCCGCCGAGCACGCCGTCCTTCGTGACCCCTGGCCCGACGCGCCCCGGCTCGCGTTCGCGGACGCCGTGGCCGCGACGGATCCCGACCGCGCGGCCTACATCCGGGCCCAGCTCGCCGTGTTGGGGGCGGAGCGCGCGGGGAAGAAGCCGAAGGCGGGCGACGTCTCGGCGTCCAACAAGGCCTACCGGGGCAACTGGTCGCGTTGGACGGGCGGGCTCGACGCCGTGCTCCCCGACAGCCCGCCGAAGCTCGCGTTCGGCAGGGGGTTCGTCGAGCAGGTGTCGGCGACGGCGGCCTGGCTCCTCGACCACGCGCCGGACGTGTTCGCGCGCGCGCCGGTGCTCGATCTGCGCGTCACGGAGCTCGAGGGCCACGAGGAGGCGTTCTTCGACGCCCCGTGGTTGTCGCGCATCCGTGCGCTCTGGCTCGCCGAGAACGCGCTCGGTGACGCGGGTGCGCGGCGCATCGCGGCGTCGCCGTTCCTCGAGCGGATCCGGCTCCTCGACCTGGCCTTCAACGGCATCGGCGAGGACGGGCTCGATGCGTTGGCCACCAGCAAGACGCTGCCGTCGCTCCGCGTCGTGCTGCTCCGCGGCAATCGCGTCCCGGACCCCAACTACGAGACCGATCAGCAGGAGGCGCTCTCGTGGGGGCCCATCGCGACCGACGCGAGCGCCGCCTTCCTGAAGCGCTACCCCGGTTGCCCCTGGATCGGCCACTACGCGGGCGACGCCGTGCCCCGACCCGGCGCCCTCCACGACGCCGCCGGGGGGCGCCTGCCGTAGTCCGCGGCGCGGCGCCTACCGGACGGGGAGGGCCTCGTCGCGTTCGCGCTGCGACTGGTGTTCGTCGCTCGCCACGCCCAGGAGGCGGGCCTGCTGGTCGGCCGGGAGCGAGGCGAGCTCGACGAGGCAGCCGGGCTGCGCCTGCTGGATCATCTCCATCGCGTGCCGGAAGCTGCCGACGACGCCGCGGGAGTCGATGGGGACGGAGCCGTGGGAAGCCTGGGCGCTCAGGTTCGTGCGCACCCAGTCGGAGTCGACCTCGTCCAACGTGGGCGACCCCTCGGCCATCAGCCGCGTGCCCCGCTCGATCTGCGCCTTCAACGAGGGCGACGTGGCCGCCGCCCCGATGACCCGGATCGCCCCGTCCGCGCCGTCGAGGCCGACCACCACCGGGAACGGGCGGATCGTGCCGCTCGCGTCGATGATCGGCCGGAGCGAAGGCACGTTCGCCAAGAGCCGCGCGGGCCCGCCTGCCGCGGCTCCGTCCTGGCCGATCGCCAGTACGAGGCGGTCCGTCCAGATGGGCTCGCCGCCGCCTTTCGGCTGGATGCGGAGCTGCTCGAGGCCGGTGGCCGGGTTGCGCTCGAAGGAGACGCGCTCCACGTCCGGGACCCCGCGGCGCACGACGTTGCCTCCCTGCTCCCGGTAGATCGAGCGGTCGAACGCCGCGCCGGGCTCGTTGTTGCGGGGGAGGTTGCCGTTACCGGGCGCGCGCTCGAAGGTGAAGTCCTCGAGGGAGCGCACCGCGCGTTCGAGCCGCCGCGCCGCCTCGGCCTGCTGGCGGGGCGAGAGCCTCGGGTCGGTCGCGTCCGCGCGGGACCGCGTGATGGCGTCGTGGAGGCGTTGCACGTAGTCGCGCTGGGTGTCGTTCAGCGCCGGGCTGGCGGGGTCGGCCATGCGGCCGAGCCAGGTCACGTCGGCAGCGTTGGTCCTCGCCCCCTCGGCGGCCCACGCGCCCGCGGCGCCCGCGCCGTAGACCACGATCGACTCGCCGGTGCGGACGCTGTGCGCGCCGAAGGCCTGGTCGCCGTCGACGATGATGCCGCGCGAGCGGAGGGCCTCGTAGGTGGCGGGGTCGATCTGGGTGGGGGAGAGCCCGCGCCCCGTGCCCGGCCCGCCCGCGAGATCGGCCCGACGCGTGTAGAGGACCATGTCGCCGTCGGGGGTCGACACGACCACCCGCGCGCGGGCGCCCGCCACCGGGGGGGTCTCGCCGACCGGGATGGGCTCGATGCTCAAGATGCGGCGCTGGTAGACGCCGATGCCCTGGTCCGCGCGGTTCATCTCCACGTTCCGGGCGTGCTCGACCGCCAACATGTAGGCGTCCTCGCCGCTCTCCGCGGTGTCCGCCATGCGCAAACCCTCGCGGACGCCGGGCAGCTCGGACTCGCCCGCGCCCTGGCCGAGGCGGGCCGTGGCCTGGAGCCAGGGGTTGTCCTGGCCCACCACGAGCGTGCTGCCTTCGGGGTTGGCCATGCGCTGGTGCATGTCGTTGCAGACGCCCGCGAAGCCGGCGCCGCCGGTGATCACGTCGAAGAGCTGGTCGACGTACCGTTCGCCGGCGGCCGACATGCGGACGTTGCTCTCGAGCGTCTGCCCGAGCGAGGCGTCGCGCGCGTTGTTGGCGGAACGGGCCTCGACGTAGGCGAGCGCGCCCGCCAGATCTCCGGCGTCGAGCACGCGCAGGGCTTCGTCGTGCGAGAGGAGGGGCCTGCCGTCGGGGCCGGGGAGCGCGGTGAGCTCCACGACGCGGTTCAGCAGCGCGTCCTCGGCCTCGCGCCGCACGAGCACGGCGTCGAGGGCGGCGTCGCCGTCCTCGCCGGCCGCGAGCACGCGGTAGCTGTCCTCCGGGTGGATGCGCCCCGCGCGTTCGTGCTCGACGAGCCGGGCCACGAGGGCGGCCTCCCGCGCCGCGTTGTCCTCGCCGGTGACCGGACGGCCGCTCGGGTCGAGGAGCTCCGGGTCGCCGCCGGGGCCGATGGCGACCTTGCGGCCGCCCGGCGCCTCGACGATCGCGCCGCCCTCGGGCAGGATCGTGCGGACCGGGCCGCCGGGCTCGATGAGGGAGACGGCGCCGTTGCCGTGGGCGACCTCGATCGAGCCGTCGGCCTCGAGCGAGGCGACGTCTCCTCCCTCGCTGATGACGGTCCGCTCGGGCGTCGTGACGACGCTCCTGTTCCCGTCGGTCTGGACCGTGCCCTGGTTGCCGCCGTCTCCCCCGACCTCGGGGGTGCGGGCCACGTCGTCCGCGGCGACGCGCGCCGCCGCGCTGCCGTCGTCCACGTGCGGGCCCGTCGGGCCCTCGGGTGTGGGCGCGGGCGCGTCCACCCGCGGGGCGTCCACCGCCGGGGTCGTGGTCGGGGAGTCCCCCTCGGGCGTGCCCGGCGTCCGCGTGGGCTCCGTGGTCGTGGGGGTCGAGCCGCCACCCCACCGGGAGGTGCGCTGGCCCGCCGCGGTCCCGAGGCTGTCGCCGAGCCCCGATTTTCCGGCCTCCATCGCGGCCGTGCCGAGGGCGTCCGTCCAGGTGCCCCGGTACTTCCCGCGCGCGGCGTCCACGCCGGTGCCCACCAGGGACGAGGTGCCGCCGCCGGCCGCGGACGAGGTGCCCGCCAGGAGCACCGCTCGCCAGCCACCCGCGTCGTCCATCGTCTGTCCCCAGTTGGTGCGCTGCATGCTGTTGCTCACGCCCGCGGACACGCCGCTCACGAGGGCCTGCCGGCCGCCGCCCAGCGCGGTCTCGCCCAGCCCCGAGGCGAACCCGCGGTCCCAGGTGCCGTCGGTCGTCGCGGTCTGGAACGCGCCGTCGATGAACCCCGTGCCGGCACCGATCGCCGCTTGCCGCGCGATGAACCCGCCGTTTCCGATGGCGCCGCTGCTCAGGGCGGCGTTCGCGCCCGCGCCCAGCCTCGCGCCGACGCCCGCGGTCGCGACGCTCACCGCGGTCACGGCGAGGTCGGTCGAGGCCTGCTCCCACCCGTACCGCCCGCCGCGGATCGCGCGGTTCGCGGCGATCGAGGCGCCGCCGGTCACCGCCGCGCCGATCATGGCCGCCGCGACGGGCGCGCCGGTGCCCGCGGTCAACACGGTCACGGCGACCGCCCCGACCACGGCGATCGTGGTGGTGACGTAGTTGGCCACGCGGTCCTGCGCGGCCCGGTACTGCGTGGCGTTCACGCCGAGATCGCCCGAGAGGCGCTCGAAGGCCGCGGCGTCGGCGGGGTCGGCGAACGTGCCGTCCGCGCGCATCCGCGAGCCGACGGCCTCCATCGCCGCGTAGTTGCGGTCGAAGTCCTGGCGCTCGGCGGAGCCCGACATCGCCGTGCTGCTGAAGCCGGCCTCCTCGCCGGCCACCCAGTCCTGGCGGAGCCGCCCCAGCGCGAGCTGCTCGCGGGGGTTCATGTACTGGGGATCGCCCATGAGCAGCTCTTCGACCTCGCGCCGCTCGTCCCCCGAGAGCTCGCTCCCGAACCCCGAGTGGTCGGCTCCGCGCGAGCCGTCGGCCCCGCGCTCCACCACGCCGAGCTGCCGGTACAGCGCGCCCGTGTCGTCCGGGCCGGTCCCGTGCTGGCGGCCGTACTCCGTGGCGAGCTCCCGGGCCTCGTCGGGCCGCATGCCCGTGAGCGCTCGGCGGATCTGCGCCTCGTCGGTGCCGGTGCCCTCGGTGGCGAGGAAGATCTGGTCGGCGGCGACCCGGGGGGTGTTCGTACCGTCCGCGAGCATGTGGCGGAGCACGCGCCGAGAGGTCTCGGCGTGCTCGCCGCCCTGGTGCATGCCGTCGATGGCCTGCTCCATGGTGCGGCCCTCGGGCCCGCCGTACTGGGCCTGGTACCGCTGGCGCACCTGCGCCTCGCGCTGGTTCTGCTCCTGCTCGGCCGCCTGGCGCACCGCCGGGTCGGGCGAGTGCAGGCGCTGCTGGAGCTCGGGAGGCGCGTAGAGCGCCGTCTCCATCCGCTCCATGCGCGGCCCGCCCTCGCGCGTGCGCTCCACCTCGAAGCGGGACGTTGCCGCGGACACCGAGTCGCGCCCCTCGGTGGCGAGGGAGCTCGCGAGGTCGGCGTTGGCGCCCTGGAGCCGCCGGAGCCCGCGCTCGTCGCGCGTGACGTACTCGCCGAGCTCGCGGGCGGCCGCCGCCGGATCGATGGGTCGGGACGCGGTGGCGTCGGGCTGCACGCCGCTGCGGATGGCGTGGAACTCCTGCTGCACCTGCGCGAGATCGGCGGGGGAGACGCCGGCGAGCGCGTCGTGGAGGGCGTCGGCATCCCCCGAGCGGCGCGCCTCGTCGATCCTGTCTCGGAGGCGGTAGGCGTCGGCGCGGGGGGCGTTCCCCGCGATGAGGGCCCGGGTGACGTCGAGGTCGGTGCCGTCCAGGTTGGACATGAGCCGGCCGCGGGTCGCCTCCCAGCCGGGCTGGTTCTGCATCGCGGCGAGGTCGGCGGGATCGAGCGCGCGCAGGATCACCTCGATCTGCGCCTCGTCGTCGTCGTACCAGTGCATCGAGTTGTCGAGCTCGAGCGCGGCGCCGCGGGCGGTGCTGCCGGCGAGGTAGGCGTGCGCGATCTCGTTGTCGGTGCCGCTCGTGTCGTCGTCGATGTAGGCCACGAGGCCCCCCTCGGCGGCGAACAGGTCGGGCCACACCTCGTGCTGGAGCGCCCGGCCGCTCCGGGCGGTCAGGCCCCGCAGCGCGGTGTTCAGGGCGTTCTCGTCGGTCCCCGCGCCGGCGCACGCGGTGTGCACCTCCTGCGCGCGCCGAACGAGGTCGGGCCGGACGGCGGATGCCGCGGCCTCTGTCATCGGGCGGAGGGACTGCGGGAGGGCCGCGATGCGCTCGTCCAGCTGCGTGCCCCAGCCCTCGATCTGCGCCCGGAGATTGGTCCGCGCGGTGTCGCATTGCAGGACGAGCTCGGCGTCCGCGGCGGTGACGCGCGCGTCGAGCTGGGCGGCGAAGGGATCGACCCACTGCTGGACCACCCCGTCCACCGCGGCGCCGGCGGCGGCCACCGCCTCGGCGGAGCGCGTGCCCACGGCAGAAAGGGTGGCGCCGTGCTCCTGGCCCAGCGCGTCGGCCGCGGCGAGGTGGCGCGACGTGACGGCGTCGACCGCGGCGAGCGAGGCGGCGACGGCCTGCTCGTAGGTGCCCCGCGCGCTCTCGAGCGCCTCGTCCAGGCGCACCACGAGGCCCTCGTGGAAGGTGGCGACCTCGCGGGCTCGCGTCTCCAGGTAGGGCTGGATCTGCTCGAAGGTCACCACCTGGCCCGTCGGGATGCCGTCGTAGACGCCCTGCAGCCACTCGGTGCTCGCGTCGAGGAGGTCGACCAGGGCGGTCTCCGCCTGGCTTCGCGCCTCGGCGGCCGCGGTGGTGGTGCTCTCGGCGACGCCGCTCGCGGCGGTGTCGATCTCGGTCTCGGCGGCGCCCGCCTGCTCGTCCACCGCGGCCGCTGCGGAGGTGTGCGCGCCGGCCACGGCCTCGCCGCCCTGCGCCCGCTCGGACTCGACCGTCGCGAGACCGCTCGCGAGCGCCCCGTCGAGCTGGGCCTCCGCGTCGGTCACGTGCTGGTCGACCCAGGTCTGGACGCCCTCGGCCGCCCCGCGGACCTGCTCCTCGTACGTGGGGAGCTGCGCGCGCGCCTCGGCGGCCTTCACCGGGCCGCTCCGACGGAAGTCGGCGACCGCCTCGTCCACGCCGCGCTCGGCGGCCTTGCGCCGTGCCTCGTTCTGCGCGCGCTCCAGGTGGGAGCCCGTGTCGGGCCCGAGCTCCCCGACGATCTCGGCCTTCCGCGCGGCGAGGGCGTCGGCGCGCTCTGTGGCGACGCGCTCGTAGCCGGCGGCCTCCTCCTCGAGCATCGCGCCGAAGCGGGCGACGGCCGCGGTGGTGAGGTCCGCGAGGCGGCCCTGGGAGGTGGCGGCGGTCTCGGCGAGGCGGCCCTTGGCGGCGGGGACGGCGGTCTCGAGGCGGGTGCGCGCGGCGCCGGCGGCGGCCTCGATCGCGGCGAGCGCGCCGTCGCGCGCGGTGCCGATGGTGCCCCGGGCGCGCTCGTAGGCGCCGGCGACGTTCTCGCGGCCGGCCTCCCCCCGCGCGGTCGCCTGGCCGCCGAGCTCCACGAGGGCGCTCTCGATCTCCTGGACGCCGAGATCCCCCCAGGCTTCCAGCGCGTTGCGCCGCGAGGTCACGTCGTCCGCGATGCGGGTGACCTCCTGCTCGATCTGCTGGCGGTGCTCCACCGCGGTGCGCCCCGTCTTCTTCTTGAGCTTCGCGTCGGCCGCCTTGTCGACGGGCCAGGCGCCGAGGTCGAAGCGGGGCAGCAGCGCGGGAGCACGCACGGGCGCGGGCCCCTCCGGCCCGACCGGGCTCGTCGCCGCAGCCTCCTCCTCCTGCTCGCACACGCCCTCCGAGGCGCCCTCGTCCGCCTCCTGCTCCGACTCGCCCGCCTCCTCCTCCCCGGGGGCGAGCTCGGGCGCGACGGACTGCGCGGCCGCGTCGGTGAGGGCCGGGGCCTCCTCCTCCTGGGCCTCGTCGCTCTCCTCTACTTCGGCCTCCTCGCAGGTGGCCGCCTCCTCGGCCGGCGCCTCCTCCTCCTCCTGTTCCTCGCCTTCCTCCTCCTCCTGTGAGGACTCCTCCTCCTCCTCCTCCTCGGTCGTCGCGCCCGCGTCGTCCGAGGTCGGGCGGGCCGGCCCGGCCCCCGGGCTGGTCACCCCGCCGTCGACCTCGCGCATCGCGACGCCGCCGGCCGCCGCGCCCGCCGTCGACGCGGTCTCGACGCTCTCCGCTTCGAGGCCGCCCGCGGCGGCTTCGCCCGCGTCGAGCGCCACGAGCGACCGCGCGATCCCCACCTCGTTCGCGTAGGCCTCGCGCTCGGTGGGATCCGTCGGCCGGGAGACGTCCAGCCCGTCCCCGGTGGGGGCGCCGAGACGGCCTTCCTGGGCCTGTACGACGTGGGTGAGCTCGTGGGCGAGGAGCCGATCGAAGGTGGGGGTGCCGGGCGCCCACTCTCCAGCGCCGAAGTAGATGTCGGTGCCGACGGTGAACGCCCGCGCGCCGAGGGCGTCGGACGCCGCCGCCGCGGAGCCCCCGACCATCACCCGCACATCCCCGAACGGGCGGCCGAACACGGCCTCCATGCGCTCGCGGACGCCGTCGGGGAGGGACTGGCCGCCGATGCGCCCGATGACGCCGATCGCGGGCGCGTCCCGGTCGACGCCGTTCGTGTCGCGGGCGCGGAGCAGGGCGAGCATGACGGTGTTGGGGGCGTCGGGGCCGAAGCCGCGATCGTCGATGCCCGCCGCGCCGAGGGAGAGGTGGGCGCCGAGCGCGCCGTCGAACGTGGTGCCGCCGGCGTCCGGGCCCGGAAACACGGCGTTCCGCACGACCCGGTTGCCGAAGTGCCGCTGGGCCGCGCCGATGGTCTGGGCCTCGGCCCGCTCGGGGGCGGCCGGGCCTGTGACCCCGGACTCCCGGGAAACCGGGACCCGCGCGACCGCGCGGCCGGAATCGCCGAGGCGCTGTACCCGCTCGAAACGTCTCACCGGCATGCCTGCTCCGCTCACGCGGGGGCCCGCGCGTGCCCGTAGCGGTATTGAACGAAAGGCCCAAGGTCAAGCGGCACAGGAGGAGCTTTCCTTGCCGCCCGCCCCCTCGTGGCGTAGGAAGCTGCGCCATGATGCGCTTCCTCGCCCTCGTCGTCCTCGCTCCGATCTTCGCCGCGTGCAGCCTCGGCCCGGACCTCCCTCACCCGGTGGCCTCGGGGGAGACGGGGGACGCCGACACGGACACCGACACCGGTACGGACACCGATACCGATACCGATACGGACACCGACACCGACACCGACGGGTAGCTACCGCACCAGGAAGACCAGGTGCTTGAGGTACTCGGTCTCCGGGACGCCCGGCAGGATCGGATGGTCGGGGGCCTGCCCACCGCGGCGGAGCAGGGTCGGGTGCCGCCCGGCCTGCCGGATGCCCGCCACGACGGCCTCTTCGAAGCGGTCGGCGAGCACGTGGTGCGAGCACGAGGACGTGAAGAGGAGCCCGCCGGGCGCGACGAGGCGCGCCGCTTGCGCGTTGACCGCCTTGTAGGCGCCGAGCGCGATGCCGGCGTGTTTTCTGGCCTTGGCGAACGCGGGGGGATCGATGCACACCACGTCGAAGCGTTCGCCGGCGTCGAGCAGCCCCTCCATGGCGGAGCGGGCGTCGTCGTGGATCACGCGGATGCGGTCGGAGACCCCGTTGAGCAGCGCGTTGTCGGAGATGAGCGCGCAGGCGGGCGCGCTGGCGTCGACGGTGACGGCGTCGGTCGCGCCCGCGACGAGCCCGTGCAGCGCCCACGCGCCGGTGTGGGCATAGACGTCGAGCACGCGGCGTCCCTTGCAGCGCGCCGCGCCGAAGATCCGGTTCTCGGCCTGGTCGAAGAAGAAGCCGGTCTTCTGTCCGCCGAGCGGATCGGCCTGGAAGTGGACCCCGTTCTCTTCGAAGGTGACCTTCTCCGGCACGTCCCCGAACCACACCGCGCTGTCGCCGACCTCCAGGCCCTCCAGCGCCCGCGCGCCCACGTCGGTGCGGAGGACCGCGCCCCGCGGCGCGAGCACCTCGGTGAGGGCCTCCCGTAGCAGGTCCTTGCGGCGATCCATCCCGAGGGTGGTGATCTGGGCGACCAGCACGTCCTCGTAGCGGTCGACGAGGAGGCCGGGCAGACCGTCGGCCTCGCCGGCGCACAGCCGGTAGGACCGCCGCCCCGGCAGCACACGCTCGCGCAGGGCCAGCGCCGCGGTGAGGCGATTCTTGTAGAGGGTGGGGGTGTCGAGATCGCCGTCCCCCCGCGTGACGAGCCGGATCGTGATGAGGGAGTGGGGGTTGCAGTACCCGCGCCCGAGCACGCGGCCCGAGGAGTCGACCACCTCCACGGCCTCCCCGGGCGTGAGGCTGGCGACCGGCGGGTCGAGCACCTCGTTGGCGAAGACCCAGGGGTGACCCGGACGGGAGCGGACGCGCACACGAAGCATGGACCCGGTCTATCGCAACGCGGTACACAGCACGACATGCGGTTGGTCTCCTCGTTGTTCGCGCTCGCTGTCCTCGGCTGCTGCTTCGGCCCGTCGGTGGAGGCGCCGCCGCCGGAGCCCGCGGTGGTGCCCGTCTCGCCGCTCTCGCAGGCGCTGCGGGACATGGGCGCGGCCGACCCGGCGGCCCCCACCGTGCCCGGCGACCCCTCGGTGCCCGCCGACCCCACCGTGCCCGCCGCGCCCCCGGTCCCGCCGGACGCCGCCCCCACCCTCCCGATCGCCGC
>JAKFCH010000386.1:0-19210 GCA_036676765.1 Deltaproteobacteria bacterium | reverse complement strand
GCCTCCCGACGGGATCGGCACCACGATCAGGCTGTGCGCTCCCGTCGCCTTCACGTAGCTGCGGAAGTACCCGGCCGAGCGCTCCTGGATCGCGTCGTCGTCGGCCGGGGCCAGGACAGGCCTCCCGGTGCGGTACACCTCGCCGCTGAGCGTGCCGTGCACGGAGAGCGGGGCCGAGGCGGAATCCACGAAGTGCGCAAAGGAGACGGGGTCGCGGTGGTGGACGCCGATCGTGGCGAGGGCTCGCCCGTCGCGGGTGACCTCGCGCACCACGCAGCCGTCCCCGATGCGCTCGGCGAGGACGTGGGCGATCCCCAGCCAAGTCGACCGGAAGTCCAACGAGGGCTCCGCCAACGCGCCGGACACGGCGGCGAGCGCGCGCGCGGTCCGCGGCGCGCGCGAGCCCCTCCTCGCGCCGGAGGTCCACGGTGATGTCCCGCGCGATCGCGGACGTCCCGAGGAACACCCCCTCGGAGTCGTCGCGCACCCCTGCGAAGGACCACGCGAGATCCACTGTCTGGCCCTTTCGGCGGATGCGTTGGACGAAGCCGGTGATCTTCTCCCCGGCGCAGGGGCGGGCATCGATGTCGGACCGCCAGGGGTCCACGCTGTCGACGACCTCGCGCATCGTGTGGCCGATCGCGTCCTCAGCGGCGTAGCCGAACAGCGCCTCGGCGGCCGGGTTCCACGCGCTGATGAGGCCGCGCGGGTCAAGCCCGACGATGGCGTCCGCCGAGGCGCTCACAACGGAGGCGAGGCGCGCGCTCGCATCCAGGGCGCGCTGCCGCTCAGTCACCTCCACTCCGACTGCGACTACGCCGCCGGGCAACGCCCCCTGGGCGCTCCACGGCGCCGCGTACAGGCGGACGCGCCACGGGCCCCGGCGGCCGGTCAGCGGCACCTCCACACCGTCCAGTGGCTCCCCCGCGCGGAGCCGCGTGTGCACCGCCTCGAGCTCGGGATCGCTGGGCAGCGACTTCCCGAACACCTCCTCGCGCGTCGGGCCGGTGAGCTCCTCCGTGGCCCGGTTCCAGAGGACCACGCGCAGGTCGGCGTCGTAGGCATGGATCGCGAACGGACACACATCGAATACGTCCATAAGCAGGCGCGCCTTCTCGGCGGCCGAGACCTGCGCGGACGGGCGGACCTCCTCGTCGACCGGCATGGGTCGGACGCCTCCGAGGGGGATTGTAGGCACCGGCGAGGGAGGGGCAGCGGCCTCCCGTCGCCCCGCGGCGATACGACGAGTGGCTTGTCGGCCGGCTCTACTTCAGTATCGAGTCGATGAAGCAGCTCGACGCCCTCA
Source organism: Deltaproteobacteria bacterium (assembly GCA_036676765.1). Classification (GTDB taxonomy): domain Bacteria; phylum Myxococcota_A; class UBA796; order UBA796; family SXON01; genus CAJBVW01. Next base: position 17,904 of record JAKFCH010000386.1, on the reverse strand, counting down.
CGTCGCAGGCGTCCGCGCCGCAGCTGGTGGCGAAGTAGCGCACGCGCGGCCCGGCGGACCCGACACCTGCGATCACCTCGACTACCACCGTCTCAGCCAGATCCACCTCCGGCTGAGCGAAGGGGGACTATCCGTCCCCCTTCGCGCAACCCCCGGACCAGGAGGGCTGGGCGCCCTCCTGGACCTCCCCCTCAAGCAGCTCAAGGAGATCCCTGACGAGCAACTAGGTGACCTTCGTACACCAGTTGACGGCTCGCTACTCTCGCCTCGCGCGGGCTGCGCGACATGGACACGAGCCCACCACGTGACTGCCCCGGGAAGTGCCGACGCCGCGCGCTTACGTTCGATCCGGAGGATGCGGCGATGGCGCGGGAGCTCGGGATCGTCGGGTTGGGGCGGATGGGTGGCGGCCTCGCGCTCCAGGCGCGCGACAAGGGCATGCGGGTCGTCGGGTTCGACGGGCGCGGGATCAGCCCCGAGCTCACCGCCGCGGGCGTCGAGGACGCGCTCGATCTCGCCGGACTGGCGCAGGCCCTCCGGCCGCCGCGGTTGGTGCTCCTCTACGTGCCGGCGGGGCCCGCGGTGGACGCGATCCTCGAGGCGCTGCGCGGTCGGCTCGCGCGCGGCGACCTCGTCGCGGATGGCGGGAACTCCTACTGGGGCGACTCGATCGATCGCCAAGCGCGCCTCACCGCCGACGGCATCGGTTTCGTCGACCTTGGCACGAGTGGCGGCCTCGCCGGCGCGCGGAACGGCGCCTGTTTCATGGCGGGCGGCGAGCGGGCGGTGGTCGAGCGCCTGGAGCCCCTCCTGCGCGAGCTGGCGGTGCCGGGGGGCTACGTCCACGCGGGCGGGCCGGGCGCCGGGCACTACGCGAAGCTGGTCCACAACGGGGTGGAGTTCGGGATGCTCCAGGCCATCGGGGAGGGCATGGACCTGCTCGAGCGAGCGCCGCCCAAGCTCGATGTGGCCGGGGTGCTCGCGTGCTGGCGGCACGGCTCGGTCATCCGGGGTTGGCTCGTCGATCTGATGCATGGCGCCTACGTCGCCGAGGGGGGGATGGAGCGGGTGCCAACGCTGGTCGAGGACACGGGCGAGGTGAATTGGCTCGTCGCCGACGCGCTGCGGCTGGAGATCCCGATCCCGGTGATCGCGCAGGCGGTCATGCAGCTGTTCGCGTCGCGTGACGACCGGAAGGGCTGGGCACGCGCCATCGCGATGATGCGCCGCGGCTTCGGCGGGCACCCCTATGGTCCTAGCCCGGCGCTCCGGGAGGAGCGGTGCACGAGCCGCGTCTCCTGGGCGTGGCGGAGGGGGCGGTGAGCCGGGAGGGCGACTGGATCGATGTGACCGTGCCGGTCCGGGCGGGGATGCTGCACTGGCCGGGGGACCCGCCCGTGGCGGTCGAACGGGTGCAGGACCTCGACCGCGGCGACGTCTGCACGGTCTCAAGGCTCACGCTCGGCGCGCACACCGGAACCCACGTCGACGCACCGCTGCACTACCTCCCCGGAGGCCCCGGCGTCGACGAGCTGCCGCTCGACTCGCTCGTCGGGGAGGCGCGCGTCGTGCGGATCGCGGACGACCGGCGCGTCACGGTGGAGGAGCTCGCGCGGCACGACGTTCGCCCCGGGGAGCGGCTCCTCTTCCGGACGCGGAACTCCGACCACTCTTGGCCAGAAGCGCCGTTTACCGACGAATTCGTGTGCTTGACCCCGGAGTCGGCGGCCTGGCTCGCGCAGCGCGGCGTGCGCACCGTGGGAGTGGACTACCTCTCCGTGGGCTCGCCCACCGACGGCATCGCGATCCACCGGGCGCTCCTTCTCGCGGGCGTCGTCATCGTGGAGGGACTCGACCTCTCGCGCGTGCCTGCCGGCCGCTACCAGCTCGTGTGCCTGCCGATGAAGCTGCGGGGCGGCGACGGCGCGCCGGCGCGGGTGCTGCTGCGGCCGCTCGCGGATCACGGCTCCTCCTCAGAGAACACCTCCGTCAGGTGATCGTCACGGGCGATACGTCCTCGACCGGGACCGCACCCTGCGCGAGCTTGAGCCGCGTCCAGACGTTCATGTTGATGACCACCGCGGCGATCTCGGCGATCGCCGTGTCGTCGGGGTTCTCCGTCCCTGGCTCCTACTCCGCGGTGCCACGCGTTACTAATCGCGGATGAAGTGTATTTTTTCGCATTCTTGCTCGCGGCCCTGCTGGCCGTCGCCGCCCTCGCCCTCGCCGCAGCGCCCTCGCCGGCGCGCGAGACGGAGGCGCTCGTGCTCCGACAGCCGCTCCCCGACGTCCCCGGCAAGACGCTGGCGATGGTGCTCGTCCACTATCCGCCCGGCGCGGCCTCCTCCCCGCACCGCCATGGAGACGCCTCGGTGTACGCGTACGTGCTGACCGGCGCGGTCCGCAGTCAGCTCGAAGGCTCACCGGCCCGCACGTACCGGGCCGGTGAGACCTGGTCCGAGCCGCCCGGCGCCCACCACACGGTGAGCGAGAACGCCAGCGAGACCGAGCCCGCCAGCCTGCTCGCCGTGTTCGTCGCCGACGAGGGCGCCACCCTCACCGTCCGCGACTCCCCCGGGAAGAGCCCGTGAAGGCCGGGATCGGAGCTCAGCGCATGGAGGCTTCGACCAGGAGGACCATCCCGAACCCCACGGCGGCGAGAAGGCCGGAGTATCGAGGGCCGTTGTGGAAGGCCTCCGGGATCATCGTCTCCGCGGTCATGGCCCATAGCGCGCCGGCCGCGAACGCCTGCAGGCGTGGCGGCCAGGCGACTCCGAGCGAATCGAACGCCGCATAGGCGGCGGCGGTCGACACCGTGGCGCCGATCGCGATCCCGCCCCAGAGGAGGAAGACGTAGCGGTGGCTTCGGCCCGCCGAACGCATGCCCGCCGCGCCCGACAGCGCCTCGGGCAGGTTTCCGACCGAGATGGCGAGCACCAGCTCCACGGGCACGGCGGGCTCCCGGAGCGCGAGCCCGAGCACCAGGGCCTCCGGCACGGCGTCCAGCGCCGTGCCGAGCGCGATGGCCAGCCCACTCCCCGGGACGTCTCGCTCCGATGGCTGTGGTGTGCACTCGCCACAACGCTTGCGGTGGGTGGCCCCCCAGCGTCCCAGGATCGCGTTGCACCCGCTGAAGGCCGCTGCCCCGAGCAGCAGCGAGACCACCGCCTGCGTCGGCCCGGCCGTCCGGACCGCCCCGGCGCCGAGCTGCAGGGCCGCCGTCGCGAGCAGAAGTCCCGCCCCCAGGGACATCACGCGCGCGACAGCGAGGTGGTGGAGGCTCGACAGAGAACCGACGACCGCCCCGAGGACGAGGCCGAGGGAGGAGACCGCGCCCCAGGCGAGGGCCGTGGACATTCAGGGAATCGGCCCCAGGCAGATGGACGACAAACCCCGGAGGTCCATGCAGACGCCTCGGGGCGTGATGGTGAACCGCAGGACGACCTGCTCGCAGATGGAGCAGCGAAGGACCACACCGGGTGCGTGCGTGAAGGCCAGGAGCGTGCCGAGCGCGGCGGTGTTCCCACAGTGGTTGCAGACCGTCACGCTGGCGGTGACGTCCCGGCCGAAGATCTCTTCCAGCGAACCGGCGACCGCATTGGCGTCCAGCACGAGTCGGATGTCGGGAGACGGCTGAGGTGTAGGCATGGGCGTCACGGGAGTCCGGTTGGACCGAAGCGTTCGGTCAGGATGTCGGCGCGATGGAGGCCGAGTTGATCGAGCAGGCGTGCTAGGCGGGGAGCGCTGCGCGACGCCCTCGGCGGCTTGTTCGCTTCGGAGCCCGAGCATCCGCGCCCCCGCGCGTACGAAATACAGGTGCGGGACGACGAGGCGGGCGGGACCGCCGTGCTCGGGGGAGCGGGGCGCGCCGTCGTACCGGTAGGCGATGAACGCCTTGCCCCCCGTGAGATCCTCGAGCGGGACGTTGGTGGTGTACCCGCCATCGCAGCGAGCCACCGACGACGTCGATCGGTACCGCGTTTAGATTGGGAACCGGCGTCGAGCGACGATCCCCGGAAGTCATCACACCAACGACGGAGGACAACGTGTCCACGATCGAAGACTACGACCTCGTCGTGCTCGGCAGCGGGGCGGACGGGAAGCTCCTGGCCTGGGACAGTCATGGCCCAGAGCGCGCCGGCTGCGAAGGCCTGTAGCGGCGGCGGCCAGGCCGCGCCGAGCCATGCCGATGCCAGGTAGGCGGCAGCCGTCGCCACGGTGGCGCCCGCCGCGATCCCGCCCCACACCGCGAAGACGTACCCGTAGCTCCGCCCCGCGGCGCGCATCCCCGCGGCACCCGACAATGCCTCGGGCAGGTTTCCGACCGCGATGGCGATCAACGCGACGGGGACCGCGCCCTCCCGGAGGGCGAGCCCGAGCACCAGCGCCTCCGGGACGGCGTCCAGCGCCGTACCGAGCGCGATGGCAGCGCCGCTGCCAGGAGCCTCCGCTTCCGACGGCTGCGCCACGCATTCGCCGCAGCGCTTGCGGCGGGCGGCCCCTTCCAGCCTCGCGTTGACCGCGCTGAAGGTCCCCGCCCCGAGCAGCAGCGACGCCGCGGCGAGCGCGGGGCCGGCAGCCCGTACCGCCTCGGCGGCGAGCTGCAACACGGCCGTGGCGAGTAGGAGGCCTGTCCCCAGGGACATGGCTTGCGCGATCGCCGGTGACGGACGGTGGAGGAGGCGCCGACGACCGCCCCGAGCACGAGGCCGATGGAGGACACGGCGCCCCAGGCGAGGGCAGGCCACACGGGACTCCGCCCTACCGGAAGCAGATGGAGGACACGCCCCGGAGGTCCATGCGGACGCCCCCGGGCGTGACCGTGAACCGCAAGACGACCTGCTCGCAGCTGGAACAACGGAGGACCACACCGGGCCCGCGCGTGAAGGCCAGGAGCGTGGCGAGCGCGGCGGAGTTGCCGCAATGTGCACAGACCGTCGCGCTCGCCGTGACGTCGCGTCGGAAGATCTCCTCCAGGGTGCCGGCCACCGCGTTGGCGTCAAGCATGAGCTCGTCGAATCGTCGTGGTGCAGTCATGGTTTCACGGTAGGCAGGTCGGGCCGAAACGTTCGGTCAGAATGTGGGCGCGGGGGAGGCCCCGCTCGTCGAGCAGCCGCGCGACGGACTCCACCAGCAGGGTGGGCCCGCAGACATAGGCCCTGGGGTGCGCGGGCAGGGCCGCGAGAACGTCGCCCACCATGGCCGCGTCAATGCGGCGGGTGTACCCCGTCCAGTCCGGAGGGTGGGAGCGCGTGAGCGTGAGGGTGACCCGCACCGCCGGGTCGCGCGAGGCGAGCCCGTTCAACTCGGCGCTGTAGATGACGTCGGCGGCGGACCGCGCGCTGTAGAGGAGGTGCGCGAGGACCCGAGCCCCGGTCGCCGCTCGATGCCGGAGGATGGACATCAGCGGCACTACGCCGGAGCCACCCCCGACGAGCAGGAGCGACTCGGCGCGGGGGGCGTCCCACACGAAGTACCCCCCGAACGGCCCACGCACCTCCACCGCGTCCCCGGGGACGAGGACGTCGTGGAGATAGGTGGACACCTCGCCGTCGTGCAGCCGCTCGATGGTGAGGTCGATCTCCCCGACGCGCCCGGGCTCGGATGCCACGGAATAGCTGCGTTGGGTCTGATAGCCGTCCGGCGCGGTGAGCCGCACGTCGTAGTGCTGGCCGGCGCGATGGCGCTGCCAGGCGGGGAGCGCCAGGGTGAACGTCTTCACCGTGGGCGTCTCCTGGCGGACGCCCGTCAACGTTGCGATCTGCCAGACGAGGTTTCCAGCGAGCGGCCTCCCGCCCGCAGCCGCGCGGTCAGCGATCCCAGTCATCGGTGTCGTCCGAGCCGCTGTAGCGCTGCTCCTGCCAGGGATCGCCGTGGTTGTGGTAGCCGAGCTCCTCCCAGAACCCCGGGCGATCGCCGGCCATGAGCTCTAGGCGCCGCACCCACTTCGCGCTCTTCCAGAAGTAGAGGTGCGGGACGACGAGGCGGGCGGGGCCGCCATGCTCGGGGGAGAGCGGCGCGCCGTCGTACCGATAGGCGATGAAGGCCTTGCCCCCCGTGAGATCCGCGAGCGGGACGTTGGTGGTGTAGCCGCCGTCGCAGTGCACCATCACGAACCGGGCGCTCGGGCTCGGGGGCGCTAGCTCGAAAATGGAGTCGAGGCTCACGCCTTCCCAACGTGTGTCCAGCTTGCTCCAACTGGTCACGCAATGGATGTCCACCGTGAACGCCTGGGCCGGGAGGCGGAGGAGCTCCTCCCAGGTCCAGCGGACCGGCACGGCCAGGAGGCCGTCGATGGAGAGGCTCCAGCGATCGAGGGGCGTGCGCGGCGTAGGCCCCGCGGAGAGAATGGGGAAGTCAGAGGTAGGGTGTTGGCCGGGAGGGACACGCCCGGCGATGTCGGCCTGCCTGGGTTTGCCCGTGAAGCCCCGGGAGATGAAGGTGCCGGACATGGGAATCCTTCCGTGGCACGAAAGTGTGGCGGTGCCGCTCAGGGATAGTTGCGGTAGTTCGGGGATGGTCGCGCCCGAGCGGTGTAAAATTTATGGGGACCCGATGGTGCTTTGATGACCACTGTCGAGCAAGCTCCATGAAACGAATGCTTACCCTTCGAGTGGAGGCAGGAAGATGAGCAGCCCGGATGGGACCCGCGCGACCGTCGGCCTAGCGTGGATGGTTCTCCTGCTCGGGAGCGCCTGCGTCGCCTACAACCAACCCCAGGTGACGGCCCAGGGCCGGGGCGAGAGCGGCGACGCGGACGGCAAGGAGATCCGCCCCTTTCAGGTCAGCATCGCGGAGGCCGACCTGATGGACCTCCGTGAACGAATCGCCACCACGCGCCTGCCGGACAAGGAGACCGTCGACGATCGATCGCAGGGCGTCCAGCTCGCGCGACTCCAAGCGCTCCTGGACTACTGGGAGTCCGAGTACGATTGGGGCCGGGCGGAGGCGAGCCTGAACGCGCTTCCGCAATTCGTGACCGAGATCGACGGCCTCGACATCCACTTCATCCATGTCAAATCCCCGCACGAGGACGCGCTGCCACTGGTCCTCACCCACGGTTGGCCGGGCTCCGTGTTCGAGCTGATGAAGGTCATCGGACCGCTCACTGATCCCACCGCCTACGGGGGATCCGCCGAGGACGCCTTCCACGTCGTGATCCCCTCGATGCCCGGCTACGGCTTCTCGGAGAAGCCCCGAACGCCGGGCTGGGACCCCGACCGCATCGGGCTCGCTTGGCACGAGCTGATGACACGCTTGGGTTACACGGAGTACGTGTCACAGGGAGGGGACTGGGGCGCCGTCGTCGCGGACGCGATGGGCCGCCAGGCGCCCCCGGGGTTGCTCGGGATCCACGTCAACATGCCGGCGACGGTGCCGCCGGACATCGCCGATGCGCTCCGGCACGGCGAACCCGCCCCTTCTGACCTGACCGCCGACGAACAGGAGGCGTACGAGGCGCTCGCGCGCCTGTACACCACGGGCGCGGGGTACGCCGGCATCATGGTGACCCGTCCGCAGACCCTGGGGTACGCCCTCAGCGACTCGCCGGCCGGTCTGGCCGCCTTCTTCCTGGATAAGTTCGACGACTGGACTTACGGCGGCGGGGACGCGGAGCGGTCGCTCACCAAAGACGAGATGTTGGACGACATCACGCTCTACTGGCTGACCAACACCGCCACGTCCGCTGCGCGCCTCTACTGGGAGAACGCCAACAACAACTTCAACGCGGAGGACCAGCGCACCAGGGAAATCACGGTCCCCGTCGCGGTGACCGTGTTCCCCGGCGAGATCTACCAGGCGCCGCGCAGCTGGACCGAGCAGGCCTATCCGACGCTCTACTACTTCAACGAGGTGAGCGAGGGCGGGCACTTCGCGGCGTGGGAAGAGCCCCAGCTCTTCTCCGAGGAGCTGAGGGCGGCCTTCCGGCCCCTGCGCTCCGGGACGGCCGGCCCGGACGGGCGCGCACACGCCCCCGCGGAGGCCACTTCCGAGGCACCCGCCATACGCGCCGAGGAGGCAGCCGAACCGACAGGAGAAGACACCTCGCCGGAGGAGGAGGCGATCGCCCAGTCCACCGCCATCCGCCCCTTCACCGTCCACGTCCCGGATGCGGACATCGAGGACCTCCGGCGCCGGATCACGGCCACGCGCTGGCCCGACAAGGAGACCGTCTCGGACGAATCGCAGGGTGTCCCGCTCGCGACGATGCAGGAGCTCGCTCGCTACTGGGCCACCGACTACGACTGGCGCAGATGCGAGGCGAAGCTCAATTCCCTCCCCCAGTTCGTCACCAACATCGACGGGGTGGACATCCACTTCATCCACGTGCGCTCGAGACATCCCAACGCATTGCCGCTCGTCGTCACCCACGGGTGGCCCGGCTCGGTCGTCGAGCAGCTGAAGATCATCGACCCGCTGACGAACCCCACCGCGCACGGTGGGAGTGCATCCGACGCGTTCGATGTCGTGATCCCCTCGATGCCCGGCTACGGCTTCTCGGGCAAGCCGACCACACCCGGCTGGGGGCCCGAGCGCATGGCGCGGGCCTGGGTCGAGCTGATGAAGCGCCTCGGCTACAGCCGATTCGTGGCACAGGGCGGAGACTGGGGCGCCTTCGTGGTCGATCAGATGGGCTTGCAGGCACCCTCGGAGCTGCTCGCCATCCACACCAACATGCCGGCCACCGTTCCAGCCGATGTCGACGAGGCCTTGTTGGCAGGCGACCCGCCGCCCCCCGGTCTCTCGGAGGAGGAGAGGCGCGCCTACGACCAACTCGCGATGACCTTCAAGCAGGTGGACTACGCGCGGATGATGGGGACGCGCCCCCAGACCTTGTACGGCCTCGCGGACTCCCCCGTCGGCCTCGCAGCCTGGCTCCTCGACCACAACGACGCCGACGGTCAGCCGGCGGCAGCGGTGACCGAGGGCCTCGACCGGACCACGAGCGCCACGGGTGAGCTCACGCGGGACGAGATCCTCGACGACATCACGTTGTATTGGCTGACGAACACCGGGGTCTCCTCGTCGCGCCTGTACTGGGAGTACAAAGGCGGCTTCTTCAACGCCAAGGGCGTCACCATCCCCGTGGCGGTTAGCGTCTTTCCCGGCGAGCAGTACGAGGCCCCGCGCAGCTGGACGGAGCGCGCGTATCCCGGGCTCATCTACTACAACCAGCTCGACAAGGGCGGGCACTACGCGGCCTGGGAGCAGCCGGGGCTCTTCGCGGAGGAGCTCCGTGCCGCGTTCCGGTCCCTGCGCAAGACCTCCCTGTGACGGCGGCCACGACGAGCGCGATGACGTGAGCGTCATCGCGCGCATGACGCACTTCGGGGCCACCGGGGATCTCGCGGGCCGCTTCCTGCTCCCCGCGCTCGTGGCGCTCCACGCCGCGGGCAGGCTCCCCGCCGGCTTCACCGTCCGTGGGGCGGCGACGCAGGCGCTTACGGACGAGGCGTTCGATGGCCCCGTCCCCGACTACGTCCACGAGCGCGGCGTGGACGCCCGACGGGGCACCGAGACATTCGCGGAGCTCGCGCTCGCGGCCGAGACTCCGCGCTGGGCGGGCACCCGCTTCGTCCTGCGCGCGGGGAAGGCTCTGGCCCAGCTCCGGAGGGAGGTCGTCCTGTGGCTCCGGGCGCCGGACGGGCGGGTCACCGCCCCTCCTCGGACCCTCACCATCGGCATCGACGGCCCGCACCAGCTGGGGCGCGCAGTGTCGCGGGGGCACGTCCTGCTCGCGTCGACGCCGAGCCCCAGGGTCTCCACGTACACGGGGCGGTAGCCGAGCGCCCCGGTCTCGTCCCTCACCCACATCTCCTGCTCGACGACGCACAGGCGGAGCCGGTCCCCCGCCAACGCGGGGGGCACCGTGGCCTGTCCGCGCCAGCGCAGCGCCGGCTCCGGAAGCGCGGGCGGGGTCTCCGTCGCCTCGCCGATCCGGTCCCATCCGAGCGCACCCTCGACGGGGTACGCCTGGCGCTCGACCACCACCTTCACCTCCAGCCCGCCCTTCGGCGCGTTGGCTGCCGGAATGCGCTCGGCGCTCGACGACCTGGGCGCGGGCCGGAGCCTCGGGTCACCGAGAATCGAGGTCCCGCAGGCGGTCAGCCCGGACGTCGTCCCTGAACGAGTCCGCTGCAGACGGTTTCGAACGGCAGCGTCCCTCAAGAGCGCGAGCCCGGAGACGCCGATCATTGGAGCACGGCCCGAGGGGGGAACCACCCTCCTCCCCGCCGCGGACGCGCTTTTCTGTCGTCGCCGCGTCCCTACGCTCACAGTGGCGGGAGAAACACCCTCATGTCTGCTGACGACGCCCCGTTGTTCCTCCCCATCCTCCTCGGCACCGTCCGCCAGGGGCGGGAGAGCGAGAAGGTCGCGCGCCTGCTGCTCGACCGGATGCGCCGGAGCCCGGAGATCGAGACCCGCCTCTTCGACCCGCGCGAGATGTGCCTCCCGATGGACGACGAGGGCCAGGAACTCAAGTTCCAGAACCCGGAATACCGGAATGCGATCGTGCGCGCCGACGGGCTCGTCCTGGTCTCCCCCGAGTACAACCACGGCTATCCGGGGAGCCTGAAGCGGGCGTTGGACGTGCTCCTGACCGAGTATGTGCACCGCGCGGTCGGCCTCGTGGGGGTGTCCGCGGGCGGGTTCGGCGGCGCCCGGGCCATCGAGAAGCTTGTGAGCGTGGTGCGGGAGCTCGGGCTGATGGTGACGTTCACCGACCTGAACGTCTCCCGGGTAGGCACCGCGTTCGAGGCGGACGGTTCCCCGCGGGACGGCTCGCTCGACGGGCGGATCGACGCGTTCCTGGCGGAGCTGCTGTGGGTGGCGCGCGCGCTGCGGTGGGGCCGTCGCAACGTGCCCAGCCGCTTCGACGCGCGGGCGCGGGAGCTCCAGGAGGAGTGGGATCAGCGGACGGGAGGGCGATGAACCTGGCATTCCCCACGCTCGTAGGCCGACGCGCGCTGATCACCGGGAGCAGCCGAGGGATCGGCCGTGCCGTCGCGGTGCGCCTCGCGCGGGCCGGGGCGGACGTGGTGCTCCACTACAACCGCGGCGCCGACGCGGGGCAAGCGGCGCTCGCGGACGTGGAGGCCGCGACGGGCGGCACGCGTCCGGTCCGCGCGCACCTGGTCCAGGCGGACCTCGCGCAACCAGGCGAGGCCCAGCGCCTGGTCGCGGCTGGCATCGCGGCGCTCGGCGCCCTCGACGTGCTCGTGAACAACGCGGGGATCGAGGTGGATGCGCCGTTCTGGGAGGTGACCGAGGCGGACTACGACCGGGTCCTGGCGGTGAACCTCAAGGCCGTGTTCTTCGCGAGTCAGGCCCTGGTGGTCCACCTGCGCGCGGCGGGCCGCCCGGGCAGGATCGTCAACGTGAGCTCCATCCACGAAGACCTCCCGTTTCCCGGCTACGCGGCCTATGCCGCGAGCAAGGGGGGCGTGCGCATGCTGACTCGCACGCTCGCCGTGGAGCTTCGGGGCACGGGCATCACCGTCAACGCCGTGGCGCCTGGGGCGATCGCGACGCCCATCAACCGCGAGCTGCTCGCGGACACACGCCGGGTGGATGCACTGGTCCACCAGATCCCGAGCGGGCGGCTCGGCACCCCCGAGGACGTGGCGGGCGTGGTGGCCTTCCTCGCCTCCGCCGACGCCGACTATGTCAACGGGGCCACCTGGTACGTCGATGGCGGCCTCGCCGTGCACTACGAGGAGTAGCCCGTGGCCTACGAACCGATCCAGAACTACGGCGTGATCGGCAACATGCGAACCGTAGCGCTGGTGAGCGTGCGTGGCTCCATCGACTGGTTCTGCTTCCCCGCCTTCGACTCCCCGAGCGTGTTTGGTGCCCTGCTGGACGGCGAGAGGGGCGGCAGGTTCTCCATCTGTCCCGTCCACGAGAAGGTGGTGCACAAACAACTGTACTGGCCGGACACGAACGTGCTCGTCACCCGGTTCCTATGCGAGGACGGCGTCGGTGAGATCGAAGACTTCATGCCCGCGGGCATCGTGGGTGCGCCGGAGTGGCACGACCAGGTGGTGCGACGGGTGAGCGTGGCGCGCGGAACGGTCGAGCTGGCCGTCAATTGCGAGCCTGCCTTCGACTACGGGCGCATCCGGCCACGCGTCGAGATCACCCCGACCGGCGCGGTGTTCGAGGGGCCGGATCTCACACTCGGGCTCACGACGACCTGCCCCCTCCAGCTCACGCCCCACGGCGTGGAGGCCCGCCTCGTGATGCGAGAAGGGGAGAGTGCCACGTTCGTGCTGCGCCGGGTCCCGCGGGGCCAGGGGTGTGGCGTTCCACCGACCACGCAGGAGGCCGGCGAGCTGTTCGAGGCGACCGTCGAATTCTGGCGACGTTGGTTGTCCCGCTGCACCTACCGAGGGCGCTGGCGCGAGATCGTGAACCGTTCGGCCCTCGTCTTGAAGCTCCTGACCTACGAGCCTACCGGCGCCATCGTGGCCGCGCCCACGTGCAGCCTGCCGGAGGAGCTCGGCGGGGTGCGCAACTGGGATTACCGGTACACCTGGATCCGCGACGCGGCGTTCACCGTCTACGCGCTCCTGCGCATCGGGTTCACCGAGGAGGCCGGCCGGTTCATCGAGTGGCTGGGAATGCGGACGCGGCAGGCGCGGGGCGATCAGCCGCTGCAGATCGTGTACGGAATCGACGGCCGGAGCGACCTCACCGAGGTGGCGCTCCCCCACCTCGAAGGCTACCGCGGCTCCCGGCCGGTGCGCGTCGGGAACGGCGCGTACACGCAGCTCCAGCTCGACATCTACGGCGAGCTGATGGACGGGATCTACCTGTACAACAAGTACGGCTCGCCCATCTCGTCCGAACTCTGGTCGCACCTCCGCCGGTTGCTCGATTGGGTGTGTGACAACTGGCGGCGGGAGGACGAGGGGATCTGGGAGACCCGCGGCGGGCGGCAGCACTTCGTGTACTCCAAGCTGATGTGTTGGGTGGCGCTCGACCGGGGGCTGCGCCTCGCGGACAAACGCTCGTTCCCCGCGCCGCGGGAGCGCTGGCTCGCGGAGCGGGACACGCTCTACGAGGAGATCCTGCGCCGGGGCTGGAGCGAAGAGCGCCAGGCCTTCGTCCAGGCGTACGGGAGCGACCGGTTGGACGCCTCCAACCTGATCATGCCGCTCGTCTTCTTCCTCGCGCCCGACGACCCCAGGATGCTCCGGATGTTGGACCAGATCCGGCGGTCCCCGCGGGACGGCGGGCTCTTGTCGGGCGGGCTCGTGTACCGCTACGACCCCGAGCTGGCCCAAGACGGGCTCACTGGCCGGGAGGGCACGTTCAACATGTGTACCTTCTGGTTGGTCGAGGCGCTGACCCGCGCGGGGAGGACGGACCGTGCGCGACTCGACGAAGCGCGGATGCTGTTCGAGCGGATGCTTGGATACGCCAGCCACGTGGGGCTCTACGCCGAGGAGACCGGGCCGTGCGGCGAGGCCCTCGGCAACTACCCCCAAGCCTTCACGCACCTCGCGCTCATCAGTGCGGCGTTCAACCTCAACAGGGCGCTCGACGAGGGGCGGTGAGGCGGCGTGGCCACCTCTTCGTAGGGGCGGCCCATCGCGAGCCGGGGCGAACCAGCGCTGCGCCCCGTCGGACCGCGGCGGCACCGGTGACGCGCTCGCGAAGCTGGTCGCCGCAGGGACCACGCTGCGCGCCGGCGTACTTGGATGGGTCGTCGGCGTCCTCGGCGACGTCGTGCGCGCCTGGGCGCTCTGGGTGTTCTTCCGGCCGGTGGTGCATCGGAGCCTCGCAATGCTCGGCGCGTGGTGGATACTGCTGGTGCTCGTCACATCCGCCGACTACCTCGCCGACAATGTCGCGTGGATCGTGGCTCGCTCCTAAATCGCGGTTCCGGCTATGGAGGCCTAGAATCCCGCAAGACCCTGTGGGCTGTTGTAGGGAATCTTGACGTTGGTCACCTCGTTCAGGGAGCCGTCCGGCTGTGTCGCGTAGCCAACGAGCTTCGAGGCATTCCCGTAGATCTGGTATACGTAGGCGCCGTCGGGCGTGATCCAGATGTCGCTCGGGCCGCTGCTGACTGTGCCACACAACGCCCTGAACGTGCCGTCACCCGGCACCCGTGGGCACGCCGGATCCTTCATGATTTCCATGCCATTGCCCTTGATGCGGAAACTGCTGATGTTGCTGTAGCCGAAGTTGGTGGCATAGACCGTCTTGTCGTCAGGAGAGACGGCCAGCCAGCAAAGTTCGGACGGACGACCGATGCTCGTATCGATCTTGACGAGTTCACCGACGCTGATCCTGCCATCGGCCTCGATCTTGCCCATGACGCAACCATCGCCGACGGCCAGTCCCAGAATGAAGGTGTCCGGCTTGTTGTTGAGGAACGCGATGTAGAAGGGGCATCCGCCCTTCGAGTCGCAGAAGGCGGGAACGCCGAGCGCACCGTCGGTGCCGATCGGGAAAACCACGAGACCATCGGGATCCGGCGCATTCGAGGCGATCGACTTCAGCGAGCCGCCCGACCGCCGCACCCAGAGGATGGGCGAGCCGTCCGGGTTCGCCGTGGGAGGCTCGTCGAACACGGTGCCAATGAAGGCAAAGTTCTGGTCTGGGGAGACGACGACCATCGTGGCCACGCGGTCGACCTTGTCGTGCGTGTTGATTGAATAGCGCTCCGGGCGCGATGTCAGCTTGCCGGCGGGGTCGACGGACAACAGCCGCAGATGGTCCGGCCCAAATGAATGCAGGACGTAGAGCATGTTCTTTGCGGGCAGGTAGGCGAGTGACTTGGCGGTGCCGCTCCGTCCCGTCACGGGGTTGCCGGTGCGCTTGACGTCCAGCAGCGTCAGCCGACCATCCTCTGCGACGGCGAAGCTCGAGACGGAGTTGTCGCCGCCATTGGTGGTGAAGAGGAACCTGCGATCCGGGGAAAGGATGACGCTGGCGGCGCCCTCGAAGGAATTCGGCGCGCTCTCCTGGCCGCTGATGGGCTTGAACACGCCGGATCCCGCGCCGCCGGTCGGGGTGCGGTCCATCTCCGTAATCGCGCCGTTTGCGGCCCGACTGTAGTGGACGATGGCGTTCCGGACCTCGTTGGTCTGCATGTAGAGATGGCCGGCAGGTCCTCTACTCGTGCTCTTGGACACAACTGTATCTCCTGTTCACACTCATGAGCTTGATGGAACCGCGCCGGCCGAGGCTGGAACATCCATGTCGTGCCGCCTTGGTTCCGAGCGCCTCGCTCTATCGCTTCAGCGCGGGATAACCCTGAATATAGACCCAATCCGAGGCACGGGCCGGGATGTGGCATGGCAGGCAGTCGGTCTCGTAGTCCGTCGAAGTCGTCTTCAAAGGATCGCCCACGTCAAACCAGGACCAACCCCAGCCCTCACCCCACAGCGCGTTGCCGGGATAGCGTCCTTTGCTGTCCTTCACCATGACGAACCAGCCCTTCAAGGCCTCCGGATAGCTGACCATACCCGTCGTCATCGACTCGGTCGCCGTGTCGACCACCTCCTTCACCAGCACAGCGCCGTCTGGAAACTGGCCGGTTTTCTGATAGGCGGCGACCGCTTCTGGCGATGCGTAGACGATGTGGAGCTCGTTTGTGCCCTGGCCCTGAACGGTCGATACCGCCCAAGTGCCCAGGTATCGATAAGTCCGGAGATAGTGTTCCGGAACATGCATATTCCCGTTTGCATCCGCTACGGACTCGGCGTCTCGGGGCGTTACGTCCGCGCAACCGCCGAAGGTGCCCAAGCTGACACTGGCGACGAGGGCTACGGGTCCAGTCATGGCAGCGATTCCGTCGCCGAGCATCTTCATCGCTGCACCCCTTCGCCGAGTAAGACTGCCCGAATCGCCGCCATCACTTGTCCAGGAGCGGATAGAACTGGGTCCAGACTTCGTCCTTCTTGGCGCTCGCCTGGTGGCAAGCCGCGCACTCCCCCTGCGGCTTGAGCTTCGCAGTCGGCGCCTTGGGCTCCTTGTGATTGAAGTTGTAGTAGCCCCAGCCGCCGCCCCCGTAGCGCTTGGTGTCCTTGACGGTCACATCGGCGCCGTTGACGGGGCCAGGGAAGTAACCTCGGCCGGACGGCTCGGTCCGCGAGCCGTCCGGAAACGTTCCGGGAAGCACCAACTGCAGTTCTTTGAAGAAGATGGTCCCCTCGGGAAAGACGTTTGTCTTCTTGTAGACCTCGTATGAGCAGGGCTCGATGTACACATTGTGGAGTTCAGGGAACATCGCCTTCCCATCATTGAGCGCGTTGGGCGTGAGCGGCGCCCCTACGAAGACCCACTCGTTGAAGTTCTCAGGAAGGATCAGATCGCCAGAATCGGTGTACTTGGCCGGATAACAGGTCTTGGTCGTCGTGGCCTCGGCGCGGTCCTTGGATTGCGCGAATAGAGGTGACATCATCGTGCCGGTCACGACGGCCGCGGTAATCGCGAAGACTCCCAAGTACCGTAAAAATCGCATAGCTGGTCCTCCTGTCGCTTCAGGCTGTGCGCCGTCTACAACGCTGTCAAACTGTGCACTCCCCACAGGCGGTCAAGCGGACTTTTCGACCCGCGACGTTGGGCGACTGTGTCACCCGGAATCTATTCGGCGAAAGTACGTCGGGGTTGTGGCGGCTCCGACGAGATGATCTTTGCTATCAGCAACGACAGGCGGCCTGTCGTGTAGCGCAACGCTGGCTACTCGGCGAGGTCCTCGTTCGAGCGCTCGCCACGGTCGTCGAGGTCAAAGAGACTTCGGACGAAGCGGGCGCGCGCTCCGGGTCGATGGCGAGCAGGCTCCGCCCACCCGCGCGGACGTTGAGGTACACCCCGTGTGTCGTCGCGAGCCAGCGCGGTCGGGGGTGCGACGGTTCAATCCAGCGTGAACCGGAATGTCGCGCCGTGATCCGGCGTTCCTTCGGCCCACACGCGGCCGCCCATGCGCTCGATCGCGCGTCGCACGATCGCGAGGCCGATGCCGGATCCCTCGAACACCGTCGGCGGGTTGAGCTGGTGCAGCGGCCGGAAGAGCTGGTCCGCGTAGGTCATGTCGAAGCCGATGCCGTCGTCCCGGACGAAGTAGACCGGCGCGCCGTCCGCGTGCTCGACGCCGACCTCGATCCGCGCGGTGGCGTGGGGCGCCGTGAACTTCCACGCGTTCTCGAGCAGGTGCCGAAGGACGACGCGGAGAAGGTGCCGATCGGCGCGGCCCGCCACGCCACCATGGACGACGGTCTCGATGACGCGCGCGGGATCGCGACGCCGCAGGTCGTCCAGGATCTCCTCGACGATCGGGTCGAGCGCGATCGACTCGACGCGCACGGAAGCGCGGGCGAGCCGCGCGACGTCGAGCAGCTCCTCCACGAGCCGGGTCATCCGGCGCGCGGTGGCGCGGATGCGGCTGATCCGGTCGCGGCCAGGCTCGGCGAGGGCTTCTCCGCGCTCCTCCACGAGCAGGGCGGCGTTCGCATCCACGTGGCGGATGGCTTGGCGGAGCTCGTGTGACATCATGTAGCTCATCATCTCGATGTCATCGAGGCGCGCGTGGAGCTCGGCAGTCCGGGTTTCCATGTCGGTTTCGAGCTCGATCTTGAGCTTGGCGATGTTCGCCCGTGCGCGCTCGGCCACCTTCCGCGCCTCGCGGGCGTCGTCGTAGAGGCTGGCGCGCTCCAGAGCATCGCCCGCGCGCCGCGCGCAGTCCACCACCAGCGCGAGGTCGTCGTCGTCGAACGAGGGTGAGCCCTTTTCGCGCAGAAGCGCGAGCGTGCCTACGATCTGGCCTCCCGACGGGATCGGCACCACGATCAGGCTGTGCGCTCCCGTCGCCTTCACGTAGCTGCGGAAGTACCCGGCCGAGCGCTCCTGGATCGCGTCGTCGTCGGCCGGGGCCAGGACAGGCCT
>JAKFCH010000385.1:0-5669 GCA_036676765.1 Deltaproteobacteria bacterium | reverse complement strand
TCGCCGCGGTGACCGCCGCCGCCCCGGCCCTCGCCGAGACGCCCGCGCCCTCCGACGTCACCGGCGCGCCGAAGGACGCCGCGCCCGCGCCCGCCTTCGGCACCGACGTGACCGTCGGCATCGGCGGGGGCACCCTGCTCGGCGCGTGGCCCGACGCCGGCGTCCACGGCACGGTGAGCGGCCGGGTCGACCTGTTCCTCGTGAGCCACGACACGCCCGGCCCGCGCCTCGGCGCGTCCTTCTGGGGGCGCACCGCCGTGTGGCCGCTCCAGACGCACACCCCCGACGACGCCGGGACCGCCCCCTTCGGCATCACCCAGTACGGCGTCGGCCCCGTGCTCCGCTTCGACCCGCACACCCGCCTCACCGGCACGTTCGGCTTCGGCTTCGGCCGCACGGACCTCACCGGCTACGAAGGCGGCGTGTGGGCCATCCCCACCTTCCTCGTCGAGGCGGGCGTGCGCCAGTCCTTCGGCCGCGTCTACGTCGACTACGGCGCGCACAGCGGCTGGGGCACGGCGCGGGGCGCCACCGGCGGCTGGGAGGACTGGTGGACCGTGGGCGCCGGGGTCGGCGTCGGCCTGCACGCCCGCTGACACACGGGTCGAAGCCGCTGACACAACGCCGCCGCCGACGAGCCGGCCGGCGCAACCGACGCACCGGTAGCCCGACCGCCCCTCCCCAATCCGATGGCCCCCCGGATCAGTACTGGACGATCCCCGTCCCGATGCGCTCGATGCGGCCGACGGTCTCGACGGTGGAGCCGTCGGTGAGCTCGCCCTCGTCGATGGCGTAGCGGCCGATGCGCACGGCGAGCCGATCGCCGTTGGTCCAGCCGGACACCGCGGAGGCGGGGACGAGGATGTTCCCGTCGTCCGTGCTGCGGCACGTGGTGCTGCCGACGTAGGTGCCGCCGCGCGACGCCTCGAGGGTGACGAGCACGAAGTCGCCCACGCCGGAGGGGTACCAGGTGATCGGGGTGCCGGCGCTGCCGCCGAAGGTGGTGGTGAAGGCGCTCGACGTCGAGTCGGTGAGGATCGCCGAGGGCTGGATGTCGGAGAAGTCCACCGGGGTGTGCAGCGCGTCCCCGAGGAGGAAGGCGGACACGCCCCCCGAGCCCGAGCCGCCGCGCGCCGCGATGTCCCAGGTGCCGCCGGCGGTGTAGCTGGAGACGGACAGCCCGCTCGACGTGTAGACCACGCCGCCGCTCCCCGAGGTCGAGAGGAGGACGACGTCGCGCGCGCCGTCGTTGAGCACGACGTTGGCGCCCGCGTCGAGGGTGGAGGTGGCGAGCACGGTGGGGGTCGCGTCGGACACGCACGCACCGTCGGCGGGCAACCACGAGAGCCACGAGCCCCCTCTCGGGGCGTGGAACCGCGCGGACGCCGTGACGGTGGGCTCGGTCGACGAGAGGCCGTAGCAGGCGGGGCAGGCGAGGTCGGACCACTCGAACGACACGTAGCCGCCGACGAGGCCGGCGTGGGTGTCGGTGTCGTCGGGCTCCCCGGTGTCGTCCTCGGTGTCGACCTGCCGCCCGGTGAAGTGGAAGGCGTCGGGCAGGGTGGCGACGCCGCCGCTCGTCTCCACCGTCACGTCGACGGTGAGATCGATGCCGATGCCCGGGGTGTCGACCGCGAGCGTGGAGCTGTCGATCACGGTGACCTCGCCCCACACCCCGCCGAAGCCGACGGACACGGCGTCGGTGAAGCCCTCGCCGGTGATGGTGACCGTCGTGCCGCCGCGCGACGAGCCGGAGGACGGCTCCACGGCGTCGATGCGGGGAGCGGCGCCGGCATCCGTGTCGGAGCCGGGAGAGTTCAGGCCGAAGGAGCAGCCGAGGGCGAGGAGCGGGAGCATGGCGCGGAGCCTCCGTCGGACACGTAGGCGCGGAAGTGTACCGATCGTTCCCCTCGAACGCTACCATGCGCCCGCCGCCGCCCGGTGCTACCGTCGGTGGAGGCCCCCCAAAGATGCTCCGATCCATCGTCCCCTTGCTGCTGGTGCCGCCCCTCGCGGGGTGCGCGGGCCCGGATCGTGCGGGCCGGACCGCGTCGTGGGACACCGGCGCCGCGCCCTCGTGCGACGCGTGGACCTTCGATCGCGCGCCTACGACCTGGGCCTTGCCCGCCGGGGCGCCCCCCGGCGCGTTCGCACGCACCACGCGCGACGCCCCCGACTGCGACGCCGGGCTCGACGCCCTTCAGCTCTTCGACCTCACGGGGGACGGGCGCCCCGATCTCGTGGTGCTCGCCGACTGCGACGACCCCGCCGTCGGCACCACCACGTGGCGCGTGTGGCCCGGCGCGGCCGGCGGCTTCGGTGACGAGGTGACGTGGCCCCTGCCCGACGGCTACGGCGCCGCCGCCTTCGGCGCGCTCCGGTCGGCCGCCGACTGCACCGGTGACGGCGATCTCCCCGCCTACCGCTACGACGACCTCGACGGCGACGGCGCGATCGACCTCGTGGTCACCGAGAGCTGCGCGGACCCGACGCTCGCGGCCGGCGCGTGGCGCGTGTACGCCAACACCGGCGCGGGCTTCGGCCCCGGCGTGCTCCGCCCCCTCTCGGTCGACTTCAGCGCGGGCGCGTTCGTCGCGCCGCGGCCCGAGGTGTCGTGCGTGCTCGAGAGCAACGGGCTGCCCGCGTGGGGCGTGGTCGACCTCGATGGGGACGGCCCGGCCGACATCGTGCTCACCGACCGCTGCCGGGACGACGTGGTCGGGGTCCAGCGCTGGGACCGCCTGGTCAACGACGGCGCCGCCTTCTCCGCGGCCCCGGTCCCGTGGGCGATCCCGCCCGAGCTCCAGGCCACGACGCTCTCCCGGGACGTCGGCTTGTGCGGGGCGGGCCTCCCGGACTACTTCCTGCTCGACCTCGCGGGGGATTCGTTGCCCGACCTCGTCGTGCCGCGCCCGTGCGCGTCGACGAGCAGCGACTGGGGCGTCCACGCCAACGAGGGGGACGGCTTCGCGGCCGCAAGCGTTCTCTACACCGGCCCGTGGTCCGTCAACTTCCTGATCGACCGGCCGGAGCAGCGTTCGCCCAACTGCGCCGAAGGGATCCACGCCTGGGTCCTCGACGACGCCGACGGGGACGGCGACACCGACCTCACCTTCACCGCCGACTGCGAGGACGTGACCGTGGGCGACAGCCACTGGGCGTTCTACGCCGGCGCCCGCGGCGGGTGGGACGACGCCGTGCCCGTCCCCCTCCCCACCGGCTACGCGCGCGGCTCCTTCCTCGGCGGCCGCGGCGACATCACGGGCTGCGGCGGCAGCGTGAACCGACCCGCGTGGATCCGCCAGGATCTCGACGGGGACGGCGTCTCCGAGATCGTCGTGACGGAGTCGTGTGACGACCCCTCCGTCGGCACCACGGCGTGGCGGGTGTACGGGATGGTCTGCGCGGAGGGGTAGGCCGGAAGCCTGCGGCGGGAGATTGACCCGACCCCCGCCGCGGTGCATCCTCGCCCCGAGGCTCCCGGCATGCGACGGCTCCCCACCCGCCCGCTCCTCGCAAGCATCGGCGCCATCGGGCTCGCGTGCGCGAACCCGTTCGGAGGCGGGCCCGTCGTGCCCGCCCCCGGGACGCCCGTCCCGGCCCCCGAGGTGCTCGCGCCGGACACCGCCCCGGCCCCGTCGCGATGGCCGCTCACGCCAATGGCGCGCGTCCCCGCCGATCGCGTCGTCCCCCTGCCCTCGGGCGCCCGCCTCCTCGATCTCGATGTCCATCCCGCCGGCCGCTTCGCGGTCGCGGTCACGAGCGGCCCCGCCGAGACGCCGCCGGTCACGCGCGTGTGGACATGGGACTTCGTCGGCGCGCTCGCGCCCGTCCCCCTCGACGGCGTCGAGGAGGTCGCGTTCAGCCCGTTCGACGGGAGCCTCTACGTCGTGACCCACGGCGCGGACGCGTGGACCGTGACGCGCGGCACGCTCGCCCCCGGCGGCGCATGGGCCCCCGCCGGCACCGTCCACACCGGAGAGGCCCCGCTCTCCGCGCTCGTGGCGCCGTTCGTGCGCTTCGACGACGAGGAGCGCGTGCTGTTCGCGCGCGCCCACGCGCCGGGCCGCACCGAGGTGCTCGGCGTGTCGCGCTGGGGCGGCGCCCCCTCCACGGTCACCGTCGAGCAGCCGGTCGGCCCCGCCGGGAGCGCGGCGCCCCTCTCGGTCCACCCCGCGACGGGCGCCCTCCTCTGGCGGGACGCGCAGGGCGGCGTGTTCGTCCACGATTGGGATCGCGAGGCCGGGGGGTGGCGGGTCGGCGAACCCGCTACCGACGCCGCCCTCCCCCCCGAGGCCCCGGTGGCGACCGGGGGCGAGGTCTGGACCTGGAGCCCGAACGGCTACTACGCGATCGTGTGGGCGCCGGGCACGGCCGGCGTACGCTTCCGCGATCCCGACGGCACGCTGCACGCCGTCTCCGGGCCGACGTTCCTCGCCGCGCCGGTGAGCGCCGCCAACGGGCGCACCCTCGTCGGGTGGACCGACGCGGGGCTCGCCACCGTCGCCGTTCCCCTCCCCCTCGCGGCCGTCCGGTTCCTCGGCGCGGTGCCCGACGCGACCCGCGTAGCACTCGCGAGCGAGGGCCTCGCCGTCACCGCCACGGCGCACGCGGGGCTCGACGCCGCCTACGAGGCGCTCCCCACCGATGCCCCCGGGGCGCCGGTGTTTGCCTCGGTCGACGGCCTCCTCGACGTGGTCCACGCGGGGTACCGCGCGGTGTTCGCGAAGGTGGCGCGCGACGTGTCGAAACCCCGCTTCGCCGCGTTCGTCGACGCGCTCGACGCGGCCGCGACCCACGACGACGAGAAGCGCGTCTACGAGATCGCGCGCACCACGAAGCGCCTGCTCGCGGGCGACTACGCGTTCCCCGAGGGCGAGCGCGTCCTGGCCGGGGTCCTCGCCGAGAGCGAGCTCCACCGCGCGACGATCGACTTCGCGGAGCTCCGCCCGCGCGGCCCCTACGCGGCGAGCCCGGAGCTCCAGCGCTACTACCGCGCCTTCCGCTACCTCGACCGCCTGGACCTCACCGAGGAGGAGCGGGCGCACCTCCATGGGGACGCGGCGCTCGTCACCGCGTGGAAGGGCTGGGTGGACACCCTGGCGCCGTTCGTGGCGGGCACCCGCTACGACGGGCTGTTCGGCGACGCCTGGCCGCGGACCGCGTACGTGCGCCCCGCGTGCCTCCCGCCCGCGGTGACGGCGCACCCCCGGCGCGTGTACCCGCTCGCATGGGGGATGGACGGCGAGATCCTCGAGCGCACCGTCGCCCACGCCGATCTCGACGACGTCTGCGGGGTCCCCGAGCGGGTGGTGCCGAGCGGGCTCGATCTGCTCCACGCACTGGGGAGTGCCGAGGCCGCCACGATCCAGCGCGCGGAGTACGCGCGTCACCCCCGACTCGAAGGGGTGCACATCGCGCTCCGGTCCGAGTTCGCCGGGCCGATCCCGTCCGATCGTCTCGTCACCGCCTGGATGGGCATCGTGCAGCGCGTCGGCACCGCGACCCACGTGCCCGAGGGCGTCGACCCCGAGCGGTGGCGCCGCCGCCTGCTCGAGACGGCGCTCGCGAGCTGGGCGAGCCTGCGTCACGACGGCGGGACGGTGGGCGAGTTCGGGGGCGCCGGCTCGGCGCGGGGCGCGACGGCGGCGGCGGTGGGGGCGGTGGGG
>JAKFCH010000384.1:0-14553 GCA_036676765.1 Deltaproteobacteria bacterium | reverse complement strand
GCCGCGGCCCCGGCGCGTCGCGGCCCTCGGGCGTGACGTTCCCCACCGAACAATCCGACGACGGCCTCCTGTTCATCGGCTTCGGCGTCGGCCTCCTCGCGCTCCTCGGCGTCGGCTGGTTGTGGATGCGGTCGCGGCGCCGCGCGTCCGGACGCCCCTCCGAGGTCTCCCTCGTCCCCGAGCCCGGCCTCCTCGGCCCCGGCACCCCCTCGCTCTCCGACGGCCTCTCGTTGTGGATCGCGCCCGAAGAGGTCGCCCCCGCCTTCCTCCAGCCCCTCCTCGCCGCGCTCGCGGATCGGCACCGCGTGCTGGTCGTGGCCCGCTCCGAGGTGCTCGTGCGCCCGGTCCAGGGTGGGCCGGTGTTCCGCCTCACGGGCATGCGCCCGAGCCTCGTGGGCGATGTCGCGGAGCAGCTCGCGCAGCAGGACGGGCCGCCGCTCGCGGTGCTCCTCGTGCTCGACGCGGGCGACACCGGCGCCCTCCGCGACTACACCGACCTCCTCCCGACCGAGGTCGGCGGCATCGCCCTGCTCCGCCAGGACGCCGAGACCTCGCTGCCGAAGGTGTTCGTGTCGCTGATCGGCGGCGGCGAGTGGGACATCCGGGCGGGTGACACGACCGTGCGCACCCGCGCCGGGGCCTACGGCCTCGAGGTCGTCCCGACGGCGGCGTGAGGCACGCGTGAAGCGCGCGCGGCGTCGCCCGACCCTGGCGTTCCGCGTCGTGGCGATGGCCGTGCTCCTCGGCGTGGCGATGCTCCTCGGCGAGGGCATCGCCCGCCTCGCCGGGCCGAGCATCCCCTATTGGCAGGCGCGCGACACCGGCGGCGTCATCATGGTGGGCCACCCGACGCGCCTCTGGGGCATGGCCACCGGCGTGCGGCAGAACGCGGGCACCACCGCGACCATCAACGCCTCGGGCCTCCGCGGCCCGCTCCCCGAGGTGCCGCGGCCCCGCCTGCGCGAGCGGGTGATGATCACGGGGGACTCGAGCTTCTTCGGCCACGGTGTCCCCGACGACGCCACCTCGGCCGCCCTCCTCGCGGGGCGGTTGCGCGCGGCCGGCATCGACGCGGAGACGGTGAACGCGAGCATCCCCGGCTACTCCACCGAGCAGACGCGGCTCCTGCTCGACGAGGTCGCGTGGGCGATGGAGCCGACGCTGCTCGTCGTCGCCAACCTGTGGAGCGACTTCAACTTCGACCACTTCCGCGACGCCGACCTGCTCCGCACCCAGCGCACCTTCTACCAGAACCCCCTCGCGCGCTCGGCGTTCTTCCAGGTGCTCGCCGGCGGCATCGACCGCCTCCGCGGCGGCGAGGGCGCCCGCATCGTGACGTGGACCCGGCGGAGCGCGTGGCCCGAGAAGGGCACGCGGCGGGTGCCCGTGACCCGCTACGCCGAGAACCTCGACGCCATCGTGCGCGACGCCCGCGCCCGCGACATCGGCGTGGTCTTCCTCGCGCCCACCAACCGCGACATGGCCCGCGGCGGCCTCTCCGGCGACATCGCCGGAGAGGACGTGCGCCGCCCCTACTTCGACGCCCAGGCGAAGGTGGCCGCCCACCACGGCCTCCCCGTCGTCGACACGCTCGCGCCCCTTACCGCGGCGGCCGTCGGGGGAGACGCCGACCCGCTCTACGTCGACGAGATGCACCCCTCGGCGGCCGGAAACGCCGTCATCGCCGAGGCGATCGCGGCCACGCTGAAGGCGGCCGGCTGGCCGACCAATCGCCTCCTCGGTCGCGACGTCGTCTTCGACACCACCACCGTCGCCGACACCTTCCCCGGCGGCGAGTCGGACACGACCAACCCGATGTCGCCGCAGGTCAACCTCTTCCCGCGCGCCGAGATGGCGGGCGCGTCGATGGGCCCCACGCCCCCCGAGGGCACCCCCGACGGCGGCACCGATGCCGACGCCGGCTGGGTGGTGTCGGGCACCGTCCGGGCGCCCCCCGGCCCCATCCGCCTGGAGCTGCGCAGCGACGCCGGTGACGCCCTCGCCACCTCGGTCCTCGACGACCCGGGGCCCTTCACGCTGCGCGTCGGCCCGGGCAACGGCCAGGTGCGGGTCGTCGCCACGGCGGCCGCGGGGACGGCGGAGGCGAAGGCGGTGCTGGGGGGTGGGGCGGTGGTGTTGGTGATCGGGGAGTGATCGTGGGGGGGCCGGGCGGCCTGCGGCCGCCCGCCCCTGCGGGGGCTCCCGCCCCCGCAACGCCCCCGGGGATCCGTCAGGTGCGGCGTTTGCGGCGGTCCGACGTCCGTCCGGCGAGGATGGCGCCCTACCCCGCCCGGACGGACGTCAGGCGCCGGTTCATTGGGTGTGGACCGGGCGCGTCGCGGGATCGAGCGAGTGTGGGGGGCAAGCCGGGCTCAACTGGAGGCGAGCTGACCCAAGCTGGACTGAACGCGACAGGGTGGCGGCCGAGCCGAGCGGTGGGCCCCTGGCCTCACGATGGAACGCCGCTTTTCTGGGATGCCGCCGCCCCCTCGGCACGGACACCGGCGGGAATTACCCGCCGGACTCCAGTTCGGTGCCGCATGCCTCCGCGCCGTTCCAGTTCAGGGCGGCTTGGCCCCGGTGCCGGGCGCGGTTCGCTCCCGGATCGAGCTCTCGGACCGCACCACCGCCACCGCCCCCCCACGGCCACCGCCCACCGGGCGCGGTCGGCATCGGGCGCCGGGAGGCGGCCGATGCCGGGGACCGCGCCCAACGTCGGTCGCCCGATCCCGACCTACGGAGCGGCCGCCACCTCGATCGCATCGACCCCGAGCACCTCTCCGAGCGCCGGCTCCAGCACCGCCATCACGACGATCGCCTGGAGCTGCCGCGCGACGAGGTAGCCGCCGGGGGGCGCGCGCATCTTCTCGAGCGCCCAGAGGCCGCCGATGTCCATCTGGGGTTGGGTGGCGGCGGCGCCGGTGGCGTCGATGGCGGAGAAGTCGCCGCCGTCCCAGTTGAGGCCGACGAGCGCCTGGTAGTCGGCGACGTTCCCGAGCGGGCTCACGCGCTTGGCGAGGAAGAACCTCGACTGGGCGAGCCGCTCCTGCTTCACGGGCGGGAGGGTGCCGATCCAGGCCGCGGCCGCGTCGAGAAGCGCCTGGACGCGGGTGCGCTCGGCGGAGAGCGCGGGGGTGTCGCCCTGGGCGAGGAGGCGCGCGGCGGAGAGGCGCTCGCCGAAGGTGGCGAGCTCGGCGTCGGGGACACGTTCGTCGGCTTGCAGACGCGCGTCGAGCTCGGCGTAGATGGGGGCGTAGGCCGCGAGCTCGCGGGCGGCCAGGGCCTCCTTGGCGACGCGCTCCTCGGCTTCGAGGCCGCGGACGGTGCGGACGAGCGCGCGGAGGCCCTCGGTTTCAGTGCCGTCGAGCGCCATCACGTCGAGCCACGCCCGCACGCGGACGCGCTGCCCGAGCGCGTGGGCGGGAGCGCCGGACTCGCCGGCGTAGAGGAGCTGGAACAGCCGTGTCTCCCCCGGGCCGGCGGCGGGCGGGGGGGTCACCTCGGGCGCGGCGATCTCGGGGAGGGTGGGGGTCCGGACGAAGTCGTCGCCGCCCATGCGGCAGCCCAGCAGCGTCAGGTGGAGGCCGAAGATCAGCACGGCGGCATGGTAGCATGCGCCCCATCACGCCCGTCCGCTCCCACCTGCTCGCGATGGTGACCTACGCGGCCCTGGCCACGTGGTTCTGCTGGCCCGTGGCGGCCGACCCGACCCACCTCGCGCTCGGCCACCCCGGCAACGACGTGTGGAACCACGTCTGGGGCTACCGCTGGGTGGCGTCGGCGCTGCTCGCGGGCGACGTGCCGGTCCACACCGATCTGCTCGGGTGGCCCTCCGGCGGCGCGCTCTGGTTCATCGACGCGTTCAACGTCGTGCTCACCCTGCCCGTCCAGCTCGTCGCGGGCCCGGTCGCCGCCTACAACGCCTCGATCTGGTTCAACCTCTGGCTCTGCGGCGTCGGCGCCTACGTCCTCGCCCTGCGGGTGACCGGCAGCACCGCCGGCGCCTGGCTCGCCGGGGTCGCCTACGCGAGCACCCCGCAGCTCCTCGGCCAGGCCTACAACGGCATCACGGAGACCCTCGCGGCGGGCTGGCTCCCGCTCGCCCTCGCCGCCCTGCGCGAAGCCGTGCGCGACCCCCGCCCCCGCCGCGGGGCGCTCGCCGGCGTGGTCGTCGGCATCACGACGATCGCGAACTGGTACTACGGGCTGTTCGCGGGGATGTTCTTCGCCGGGATGCTCGGTCGCGCGGCGAGCACGTGGTGGGGCCGATCGCGCTGGCCCCGGGCGGCGCTGCTACGGGCGGCGGGCACCCTGGTGGCGGGCGGTCTCGCCCTCGCGCTCACCGCGGCGGTGCCGTTCGGCCTGTTCGCCGCGTCGATGTCCGCCGACGACGCGCTCGTCAGTCGCGACGAACGCTTCGTATGGATGACGCTCCTCCTCCACAACATGACTGACGGCGTCGCGCTGTTCCACCCCGGCCGCTTCTACTCGCCCGACCTGAAGGCGGTGTTCCGCGAGGATCTGATCGTCGTCGTCTACGTCGGCTACGCGCTGATCCTCCCGGCGCTCGCGGCGCTGGTCCTCGCGCGGCCCCGCGGCGTCACCCGCCCGTGGGCCGTGGCCGCGGTCGCGTACCTGCTCTTCGCGCTCGGCCCGTTCCTGTACTGGGGCGGCGACTACGTGCAGATCGCCGGGGGGTGGGTGCCGCTCCCGTTCCTCGCGTTCTTCAAGTTCTTCCCGATGTTCTCGCGCATCTCGCACGCCTACCGGTTCGTCGTCGGACTCACCCTGGCGCTCTGCGTGCTCGCGGCGTGGGCCGTACGGGCGGCGGGCCAGCGCGGCTGGGATCCGCGTACGCTCGCGGCGGTGTTGGGCGCCCTTCGGGTGGTCGAGACGTTCTACGCCTCCTCGGCGGTGTTGCCGCTCCCGGTGACCGAGGTGCGCGTGCCCGCCGCGCTCGCGACGCTGGACGGGGGCGCGGTCCTCGATCTGCCCGTCGGCGTGCCGGTCCTCGCGCGGTCGAGCTACCTCGCCGGCCAGCTCGTGCACCACCAGCCGGTGCCCTACGGCCTCAACGATCCGACGCCGCCGATCCTCTACTACAACCGCTACACCCAGTACCTCCTGGAGCTCGAACGCAGCACGGTCACGATGCTCCCGCCGACGCTCCCGCTGCTCGACCTGGAGCTCGGGCGGGCGGTGCTCGTGGACGCCGGCCTGCGCTGGATCGTGCTCCACACCGACGCCTACCCGGCCTCGCAGTACCCCAAGGTGGTGGCGTTCCTCGACCTGACCGCGACGCTCCACGCCGACGCCGACGGCGTGCGGATCTACCGGTTGGATCCGGACATCGCGCCGATCGAAGGGGGGGCCGGGGAGGGGGTGCCGAGCAGCGCGGCTACCGACGCGGCCGCGGCGCCTCCGACCAGCGCGTTGCCCGCCGCCGACAGGTGACCGGGGTCGTTGGGGAGCGTGAGCGAACGCCCGCCCTTCCCGACGCAACACCCGCGCAGATCGACGATGGGCGTGCCCGTCCGCGCGGCGTAGCCCTCGGCCCACGGCACGCTGAAGCGCTCGTTGCCCGCCACCCCTTCGAGGTCCGCCAGGAACGGCAGGTGCCCGACGGCGACGGTACCGCCCCACTTCCTGGTCATCGCGCGGAGGCGGTCGAAGTTGTCGTCGCGCTCGGCGTCGCGCACGCGAGGGACGCGCAGCTCGGGCGACGACTGCACCCCCGGCACCAGCGAGGGTTCCTCGGTGAGCGGGAAGATCACCTGGCGGAGCGCCTGGTAGAGGCTGGAGTGGGCCGCGATGGCGACACGCGCGGCGGAGATGGGGCCGCTCGCCCCCTCGAGGTGCTCGCGGTCGGAGACGAGCACGCGGTTGTCGTCGTGCATCGGCACGAACAGGATCACGAGGTCGGGTGCGTAGCGGGCGAGCACCTGCTCCGACATGCGCTGCGCCTGCGTCGTGGAGTACCCGGGCTGCCCGGCGTTGAGCACCTCGGCGTGGACGCCGCGCGCGCGGAGCCCCGCGGCGAGCCCGTCGGCGAGCGTGCCGCCGTCGTCCACGCCCCAGCCGAACACCGTGGAGTCCCCGAGGAGCGCCACCCGGGGCACGCCCGGCGTTCGGGCCGCCGGGATCGTCGTCCGCAGCCCGTCGGTGTTGGTGGTGAGGAGGAAGCTGCCGCCTTCGCGGGTGGTGTGCGTGGTCTGGGCGCCAGACCCGGGGTTGAGCCGCCACCCGGCGATGGCGTCGGCGCGGTAGGCGGGGCCGACGCCGCCGAGCCGCAGGCCCACCTCGGCGAGGTACAGGAGCACCGAGGCGAACGCGGTGCCGAAGAGCGCGCGCTGGAGGCGCGAACGGGGGCGCGGGCGGTGCATGGGGGGCACGGTATCACGCGGCCACCGCACCGATTCCGCGTGCTTCGTCTACACTTCCTCCATGTCCACACTTCCCGGCGTCCGTCTTGGCGGACTCCTCGTCGCCCTGGCGCTCTTCTGGGGCTGCGGGGCGCCTGACGCGAAGCCCGAGGACACGGGAGATCGCGCCGAGGCCGACGACACCGACGACACAGACGACGACGACGACACCGCCCCCCCGGTCGACGCCGACGGCGACGGGTGGAACGACACCGTGGACTGCGACGACGCCGACGCCACCGTCCACCCCGGTGCCGCGGAGGTGGAGGACGACCTCGTGGACCAGGACTGCAACGGCGGCGACCTCGGCTGCGCGGACCTGAACGTGTACGAGCCCTACGGCGGGGTGGCCAGCTACGCGGAGACCCAGAGCCTGTGCGCGCGCGGCTACGACGCGATCGACGGGGATGTCGAGATCACGCACGCGGGCGCGGCGCTGACGGGCCTGGAGTGCCTGTGCGAGGCGCGTCGCCTCGTCATCGACGACAACGGGATCCTCGAGAGCCTCGACGGGCTCCCACGGTTCCGCTCGACCGGCTACCTCCTCCTCGCCCGCAACCCCCTCCTCACCGACGTGGACGGCCTGGCCGCGCTTCGCAGCGCCGACACCCTGATCTTCGACGAGAACGGGGCCCTCACCGACCTGGCGGGGCTGGCGGGCGTGGAGGAGTGGAACGACCTGCGCGTGTTCGGCGAGTCGTTCACGACC
Source organism: Deltaproteobacteria bacterium (assembly GCA_036676765.1). Lineage (GTDB taxonomy): Bacteria > Myxococcota_A > UBA796 > UBA796 > SXON01 > CAJBVW01. Next base: position 7,422 of record JAKFCH010000384.1, on the reverse strand, counting down.
ATCGGCGTGGAGCTCCAGGCGCCCATCGACGGCGGCGCGGGCATCAACATCCAGGACTGCGACTCCCTGCTCGATCTCACCGGGCTCGAGAACGTGTCGCGCGTGGGGCTTCGGCTCATGGACAACGACGCGCTCGGCTCGCTCGCGGGGCTGGGCGGGGTCGTGGAGATCGGCTCGATCAATCTCGACGGCAACGCATCGCTCCGGACGCTCGAAGGGCTGGGGCCGGCGACCCTCGCGGGGTCCCTCGACTTCGACGACGTGGCCCTGACCTCGCTCCGCGGCCTGGAGTCCGTCACGACGATCGACACCCTCCGGATCGACGGCGCGCCCGAACTCGTCGACCTCACCGGCCTCGACGCGCTGACCTCCGCCGGGACCGTGCACCTCGACGACACCGGCGTCACCTCGCTGTCCGGCCTCGATGCGCTGGAGCAGGTGACGGGCACCATCAGCGTGTCGGACAGCCCCCACCTCACCGACCTCACCGGCCTCGGCGCCCTTCGGGACGCAGGGTCGGTCTTCGTCGGGCGTAGCGGCGTCACGTCGCTCGCCGGGCTCGGGAGCGAGCTGGTGGTCTCGGGTACCCTGTACGTCAACGACAACCCGGCGCTCCGGACGGGCGGGCTCGTCTCGGTCGTCGAGGCGGGGCTCCTCACGTTCACCGGGAACCCCGTGCTGACCGACCTCTCCGGGTGGAGCTCGCTCGCCGCGGTGCCGGGCACGCTCACCGTCGACGGCAACGCCGCGCTGACCTCGCTGGCCGGCCTCTCCGGCCTGGTCGACGTGGGCGACGTGACGATCTCCGACAACGCCTCCCTCGCGACGCTCGGGCTCTCCATCCCCACGGTCGGAACCCTGACCGTCGACGCCAACGCCGCCCTGACGGACGTCGCGATGCCCGTCACCTCGGCGTCCTCCGTGGCGTTCACCGACAACACGTCGCTGGCCTCGCTCGCCGGGTTGGAGCCGCTCGCGGTGGCGGGCTCCGTGACGTTGTCCGGAAACGGACTCGTTTCGCTCGAAGGACTCGGCGGCCTGGAGCGGGTCGGCAAGCTGAAGGTCTCGGAGGAGGCGTCGCTCACCTCCCTCGCCGGGCTCTCCCCGTCGTTGGAGGCCAGCCTGTCCCTCGAGCTCCGGTACCTCGACGCCTTGACCAGCCTGGACGGGCTCGCGTTCGGCTACGCGCCCGAGCTCGTCATCAGCCGGAACCCCGCGCTGGCCACGCTGGCGGGCGCGGCGAGCCCCGGCCGGACCGATCGGCTCTACCTCGACGTGAACCCCGCGCTGGTGGACCTCGTGGGCTTCGGGGGCCTGGTGTCGCCCGCGCCGCTGTACACCTCCATCCAGTACAACGACGGACTCGTGAGCCTCGCGGGGCTCGACGAGGTCGACGGCCTGGGCTCGGTGACCGTCCGCGAGTGCGACGCGCTCGTCTCGATCGGCGACCTTCCCGGGCTCACGTCGATGATCGGGCACCTCTACCTCGGCGAGCTCGACCGCCTCACCAGCATGGACGGCCTGGAGAGCCTGCGCGCGCTCGAATCGCTGACGATCTACGCCAACGGCGCCCTCGTGGACGTGACCGCGCTCCACGGCGTCGAGTCGGTGCAGGACCTCTACGTCACCGAAAACCCCTCGCTCGCGACGGCCGATGCCGAGGCCCTCCGGGACGCAATCGACTCCATCTCGGGGGACGTCCTGATCTTCGGGAACGCGCCCTGACGACGGCGGGTGAGCCCTTCGTGCGGGTGATCGCTCGCCGCGCGTGCGGAAGGTCATCGACCTCGTGCCACGGCTCCTGACCCGGCCCCGGGGCGGGGTGCGATCCCGCGACGGCGTTACGGCGCTCGCCATGCACGTCACCGCGCCTCGTACCTCGATCGTTCTCGCCCTCGTCGTGATCGCCGCGTGCATCGCGTGCACCCGAGGCTCGGACCGTTCGGCACCCGAGGGCGGCGGCGGCGCGGTCACGCCCGACGACGACTCGGCTTGCGCGCCCGACCGCGTGGGCCTCGCGGCGGCGCGCCCGGTGCCGATGTGGCGCCCGCCCGAAGGCTGCACGCGCGCGAACCACGCGGGCCAGACCTTCCCCGTGCGATCGGAGGAGGAGCTCCGCGCGCAGTACACCTGCCCGGACGGCGTCCCCGTCGCGATCGACTTCTCGCGCGACCAGCTGGTCCTCGCCGACGGCATGCTCTCGCCCGCCCAAGTGGGCACCGACCTCTACGACGACGGCACCACCATCACCTTCGTGAGCCGGCAGCGCACCAACTGCCCGGACGATCCGCGTCCGATGCCGACGCCGTTCACCGTCGCCTTCCTGCTTCCGGCCGGCGCCGAACGTGTCTATGCGGCGGCGTCGTGCACGGTGCGGCGGGGGTGTCCCTAACTTTCCGGGGATGCCCATCGACACCCTCGGCGACGTCGCGACCACCCCCCAACTCGTGGTGCTGGTCGGCATCCCGGGGTCGGGCAAGACGACGTTCTACCGGGCGGCCCTCGCGGCGACGTGCGTGCTCGTCTCCAAGGACACGATGCGCAACGTCCGCCATCGGGAGGCGCGGCAGCGGCGGCTGCTCGACGAGGCCCTGCGGATCGGGGCGTCCGTGGTCGTCGACAACACCAACCTGACGCGCACCGTGCGCGCCCCCCTCGTCGAGCTCGCTCGCGCGCACGGCGTGGTGAGCCGGGTGTACTACTTCCCGCCCGACCTAGAAGGCGCGCTCGTCCGCAACGCCGCGCGGGCGGGGCCGGCCATCGTCCCCGAAGGGATCGTCCGCCAGATGCACCGGCTCCTGGAGCCCCCCGACCCCGACGAAGGGTTCGACGAGGTGCTCGTGGTCACGCTGCTGGAGGCGGGGTTCCGGGTCGAGCGGGGGTGACGTGCGGGGGGCGCGGGGCGCGCGGGGCGAGCGGGGCGAGCGGGGCGAGCGGGGCAAGCGGGGCGAGCGGGGTGAGCGGGCGGCCCCGACCCGACAAAACGCGCCTCACGACCGACCGTGACGCCGATCGTGTCGGGTCCTCGCACGTCGGCGCGGCGAATTACCGGCGTTCCAGCGTCGAGCACCGCCCGATCGTCGACCTGACCCGGCCAATTCGCACAAAAGACCCGACAAAACTCGCCTCACGACCGACCGTGACGCCGATCGTGTCGGGTCCTCGCACGTCGGCGCAGCGACCTGCGGCTCCCGCCGACAATGCCCGACCCGCCGCCCCCGGAACCCTCCGAAAACGCCCATCCCCTGCACGTGGTAGGCTGGTCCCGTGCTCGTCGCCCTCCTCGCGATCGCGGCCTCGTCCGCCGGGGCCGGCGCGCTGCAGAAGGTGCGCGTCGAGGTCGTGGGTGGCGTCGAGGGCGAGTCCGTAAGGATCTACGCCGACACCACGTGGCTCGGCGAGGACCGCTCGCTCGCGCTCACCGACGACGGCTCGACCCCCGGCGACACCCCCCACGACGGCGTCGTGAGCGGCGAATGGACCGGCGCGCCCGTCCGAGTGCTCCCCATCCGGCTCACCTACGCGCCGAGCGGCGCCGACGGCGAGGAGGAGACCCGGGTGGACATCGCCGCGTTCCTCGAGCCGGTCGACGTCTCCGAGGACCGCCTCGTCTACGCCATCGACTGGGGCGCGCCGCCCACCGCGCGTCGGGTCGCGGCGGCGCTCCCGCCGCGGGCGATGAACGTCGCCGACACCGCCGGTGTCGCGGCGGCGCTCGGCTGGACCGGCCTGGTGCTCGCCTACGTGGCCTGGCTCGTGCGACGCGCGGTGCCCGAATGACCTGGCGCCGCGGCTGGACGCCGCTCGTCCTCGCGCTCGTCGCGATGGTGTGGACGTGGCCCGCGGTCCGGTCGCCCACGCTGCTCGGCCACTACCCCGACGCCGCCGGCACCGCGTGGTTCATCGCGGCGGCCCCGCGCCTCGCCGCCTCGCTCCACGACGTCGCGACCGGCTGGCCCGCCGGCGTCACCTACGGCCGTCCCGACAGCTGGACGCTGCTCGCGCTCGGCGCCCTGCTCGACAACGGAGTGCCGAGCCACCAGGTGCACGCGCTCGTCGGCTTCTTCGGGGTGTTCGTCTCGGCGTGGGCAGCGGAGGGCTTCGCGCGGGCGCTCGGGGCGCGGGCGCCGTGGTCGCTCATCGCGGGCATCGCCTACGCGTGCTCCGGGCTCGCGAGCACGGCCTGGATCGAGGGCTACGTGTACCACCTCGCCGACCCGTGGCTCCCAATGCTCGGGTGGGCGTGGTGGCGGGCGACCGCGCCCGACGGTCGCGCCCTCCACGGGGTCGCGGCGGGGCTCGCGTTCGTGCTCACCGTCGCGACGACGGCGTGGCACGGCCTCGCCGGAGGGGTCGTCGTGGCCGGGATCCTGGCCGGCGCGCGGTGGCAGGGCGCGGTGCGGCCCGGGCCGGTGCTCGCGGCGTTGGGGACCGTCGCGTTGCCGATGACGCTCTACCTCGCGCGGTTCCTCGACGGCGGCGGGGCGGACCTCGCGGCGGACAACGGGCTCCCGGCCACCGACCTGCTCGCCCACTTCCGCATGAACCTCCTCCTCCACGCGATGCCCGGCCCCTCCGTCGACGTGTCGGGCCACGCGCAGACCGCGTGGGTCTCGTCCGTCGTGATCGCGCTCGCGGCGGCGAGCCCCGTCGTGCTCGCCGGGGAGCGCGCGTGGCGCCCGATCGGGGTCGCCGCGCTCGCCGCGCTCGGCCTCGCGCTCTACCCGTGGGCGCCGCCGGCCTGGGCCACCGCGCTCCCCGAGGGTGCGCGCGCGGGCATCGACGCGCTCGCCGCGGCCCTCCTCCGCTTCCCCGAGCGGTTCGGGTGGGGCTGGGCCCTCTGCGGCGGGGTGATCGCCGCGCGCGTGGCCACCGTCCTCGGCGATCGCGTCGGCCGCTTCGCGTTGCCGCTGCTGCTGCTCGTGGTCGTCGACACCTTCGTCGCCACCCGGCTCCCGTTCCGGCAGCACGGCGCCCCCGCCGAGGCGCCCGCGGCCTACGGCGCCTCCGAGGGGCCCGTCCTCGACCTCTGGCCCGAGGACATAGGCCGCGAGCCCGCGTGGACCCTGCGGACGACCAACACGGGCTGCTACTACCAGGCCGTGCACGGGCGCCCCATCGCCGACCACTGCGTGATGACGCCCGGGGAGGAGAGCCCCCGGGTGCGGCTCGGCCGCTGGGTCGCCGGGAAGCTGCTCGCGGGCGAGGTCGACACGGTACGCGACCGCCTCTCGGCCTTCGGCTTCACGACGCTCGCGGTCCACCCCGATCTGTTCCACCCGGGCGACCGCGCCCGCCTCGGTCGCGCCCTCGCCTCCCTGGATCCCGAGCCCACGGCGTCCGTCGACGGGGGCGATCACGTCGTCGCCTACCGCATCCCGTGGGCGATGGGGGCCGACGTGGCCCGGGCGGCGTGGGTGGTGTGGGCGGAGGGCCCCCGATGATCGTCCCCGCGCTCGTCGCCCTCGCCGCCGACATGCTCGTGGCGGACGCGCTCGCCGGCCCGCTCGTCGTCGTGGTGCGCGAGGACGACGGCACCCTCAACGGCGCCGTGCCCCGCGTGCACCTCACCGACGCCGCGGGCGCGCCGTTCGAGGTCGACATGGGGGACCACGGCACGCCCCCCGACGCCGTCGCCGACGACCGCGTGTGGACCGGCGTGAACCGGGCCGTCGGCGCGGGGCCGTACGCGATCCGGCTCTCCGACGGCGGGGACAACCGGCTGTGGGAAGGGACGTTCACCGCCACCGGCGACGATCCCGCCGTGCTCGTCCTCGCCATCGCCCCGAACGGCGTGGTGACCGCGCTCGACGCCGACGCGCTCCCTCGCGCCGCGCTGACCGCCAGGCGGGCACCACCCGGGGGGGAGCCCGGCGCCGAGGGGGGCAATCCGAAGGTCGCGGGCGACGACAGCGCCAACGGATCCTCCACCGGAGCGACGGCGGGCGCCGACCCGATCGCGGCGCTCGTCTCGCTCGCGGAGCGCCAGTTCGCGCGGCCGTCCGCCGGAACCCTCGCCGCCTGGCTGCTCGGCGTGGGGCTGTTCGGATGGGTCCTCGCCGGGAGCCGTCGGCTCGCCCCCGTGGCGATCGAGCCCGTTCGGGGAACGCGTCCCGAGCTGCCGGGCCGGGGGATCGTGGCCGTCTCGGGGGACTGGGCCCGCCTCGTCACCGCGCTCGCCGGGCCGTTCCGCGTCGTGCTCGCCGGCGGGAGCGCCCCCGACCCGGTGCCCGACGGCACGGTGTTCGTGCTCGGCCCGGGGCGCGTGGCGGTCGAGGACATCGCCGCCGTGGTGCGCGCGCTCGAGCGTCACGGTCCGCCGCTGGTCGTGGTCGCGCCCGACACGGTGGAGGCGAGCGGCGGCCGGGTCGGCGCGGAGGCGCTGGCCGAGCTCGGTCGCCTGCTCCCCGGGGCCGTCGTGACCTACACCTTCGCCGGCGGGCCCCCGAGCCACACGGTGAGCGCCGACGGGAGCCTCCGCCCGATTTCGTGAGGGAGGGCGCCGGTGAGGGCGCCGCCCGCGAGCACCGCGAGGGCGAGGGCGGCCGCGGGGAGGGCGTCGGTGGGTCCGAGCGCGGCGAGCAGCGCGAGCGCGGGCACGAACAGCCGCGGGAGCCGCGATCGGGCGCGCCACGCCCCCACGAGCGCCACCACGGCGAGCCACACCGGGACCCCCGTCGACGACGGGATTGCCACCGACCCGTGCTGGATCCGCCACGCGAGCGGCGCGGCCGCGAGCACCAGGGCGACGCCGGCCGTTCCCAGCGCGGCGGCCACGGCACGCGCCGGCGACGGCCCCCTGAGCGCGACGGCGAGCGTCGGCACGTAGAGCACGAGCAACCAGCGCCCGCCTGGCTCCGCGGCGGCGAGGACGATCGCGGCCACCGCCCCGGCGAGGGCCGCGGACACGCCGTCGTCGCGGTCGAGCGCCCGCACGAAGAGCCCCCATGCGAGCGGCAGGACCGCGAGCGTCACCAACACGGCGGGCTCGCCGTCTACCACCGCGCCGGCGCACGCGAGCTCCCACGCGAGCCCCGTCCCCACCGACGCGCCCGCCGATCCCCACCACCGGCCGCCGAGCCACCCTGCCGTCACCCCGCCGAACGCGAGCCAGAGCACGCAGGCGACCGGCGCCCACGCGCCCCCGAGCATCGCGAGCGGGAGCGTGAGCACCGCCTCGATCGGGTAGCCCAGGACGAGCAGATCGCTCCCCGGCGTGGCGGCGAGGTTCCACGGCCAGACCCCACCGGTCTCGGCGAGCGCCCAGCGCGCGGCGGCGGGCGCGGAGAGGCCGTTCCAGCCGACGATCACGACGAGCACGGCCACGGCGAGGCTCGCGGCGACGCGGGCGACGCGGGCGCGTTCGGGCCCCGCCGCGAGGACCGGCAACAGCCGCAAGGTCGCGGCGGCACGGCGCCGGGG
>JAKFCH010000383.1:0-11889 GCA_036676765.1 Deltaproteobacteria bacterium | reverse complement strand
CTCCTCCTGCTCGCCGGTTGCGCCGCCTCGGCCGGGGAGCCGCCGCCCGCCTCGGCCACGCCCGCCTCGGCCACGCCCGCCTCGGCCACGCCCGTCTCGGCCTCGGCGGGGCTCGCCGTGCTCCAGGCCGCGGACTGCGCCGCCTGCCACGCCATCCCCGGCGTCCCGGTGCCCGACCGGACGGCCTCGTGTGACGGGTGCCACGCCTGGGTGAAGTCGGTCGCCGCCAACCCGAGCGCGCGCGCGGTGGCGATGACGGTGTTCCCGAACTGGGAGCGCTACGAGCGGAGCGTGCGTTCCTACGCCGACGTGCCCGACCTCGGCGTGGCCGCGGCCCGGCTCGATCCGGCGTGGTGGGGGCGCTATCTCCGCGATCCGCACGACCTGCGCCCGGCGATGGACGAGACGATGGTGCGCGTCGGCCTCGACGGCGCCCGGATCGACGCCATCGCGGCGTGGGCGGCGAGCCGGGTCGTGCCCGTGCCCGAGGCCCCCGCGCCCGAGGCCGCCAACGTCGCGCGCGGCGCGGCGCTCTTCGCCGCGAAGGGCTGCGTGGCGTGCCACACCTTCGGCGCGCACGGGTCCGGCCCCGGCATCGCCGCCGCGCCCGACCTCCGGCACGCCCGCGACCGGATGATCGACGATGCCCTCGTCGCCTGGATCGTCGACCCCGCGGCGGTCAGCCCGCGGGCCACGATGCCGACCCTCGGGATCACCCGGGACGAGGCCGTCGCGCTGCGGGACTGGCTCGTGCTCGCCGAGCCTGGAGGCGCTCCCCCGGCGAGGCCCGCGGCGCTACCGACGGTGACCCGCCCCGTCGCCTACGCCGAGGTCGAGGAGAAGGTGTTCGGCAAGATCTGCATCCACTGCCACATGGACCCCGCCCAGAACGAGGGCCGCGCCGGCCCCGGCAACGCCGGCGGCTTCGGCTGGCCCGCCACCGGCATCGAGCTCCAGAACGTCGCGAGCGTGCGGGCGCATGGCCCGGCGATCGTCGCGGCGCTGCTCCGGCGGCGCGACGAGGCGGCGCGCGACGTGGTCCACCCGGGGGAGGTGCCGGCGGAGATCCAGCGCCCCGTGCTCCCCGGCATGCCGCTCGGCCTGCCGCCGATCCCCGACGCGGACCTCGCGCTGGTGATGGCGTGGTACGCCCAAGGCGCGCCGGAGTAGCGGCGAACGGCGGCGAGGCCCCCTACGGCAGGCTCATCGGCGGCGGCGCCACTTCCGGATCGCCCGCGCCGGCCTCGACATCGCCGACGACCTCGACACCGGCCGGGATCTGCACCACGGGGATGGGGAGCGGCTCCACGGGCGCGGCCTCGGGCGCGCGCGCCGCCGGGTAGGAGAGGCCGAACGGCGGCAGGGGCTCGCCCTCCTCGAGCGTCGGGACCGGGAGCATGCTCGGGGGGGCGGTCCCGCGGACGTACCCAAGCCAGCGCCCGACCCCCGGACCCGCCTGGGAGGGGAGCAACACCACGTCGTCGGGCACCCCGAAGCGCTCGTCCGGCACGTTGGGGAGCGCGGCCATGATGCGGCTCCAGACCGGGAGGGCGGTCTTGCCGCCGGTCTCCTTGTCGCCGATGGAGGTGGTGCCGTCGGTGCCGACCCAGACCGCGACCGTGTACCGCGGGGAGAAGCCGACGAACCACGCGTCCACGAAGTTCGAGGTGGTGCCGGTCTTGCCGCCGAAGTCCATGCCGGGGCGGCGGCCCTTCTTGGCCGTGCCGGCATCGAACACGTTGCGCATCATGTCGACCATGACGTAGGCGGTGCCGGCGTCCATCACGCGGGTGCCGGGGCCGCCGGGCATCTGGCGTTCGCCCACGCCGGGGACCGCGACCCGGCCACCCGGCCGCGCGAGCTCGCGCCCGTTCCGGTCGAGCACCCGGGTGAGGTAGACAGGATCGATGTGGACGCCCAGGCGGGCGATCGAGGCGTAGCCGACGGCGAGGTCCATCGGGGTCACCTCGGAGGAACCGAGCGCCACCGTGAGGTCGCGGCGCAGGGGCGTGCGCACCCCGAGCCCGCGGGCGAGCGCCGTGACGGCGTCGATGCCGACCTCGTTGCCGAGCCGCACCGCCACCGTGTTGAGCGAGAGGGCGATGGCGTTCCGGAGCGGGATGGGGCCGTGGTACTTGCCGTCGTAGTTCTTCGGCCGCCACGGGAGCCCGTTGGTGCCGGCGATGGAGAACGGCGCGTCGACCACGATGTCCGTCTGGCGGTACCCGCTCGCCAGGGCCGCGGCGTAGACGAAGGGCTTGAACGCGCTGCCGGCCTGCCGCTTCGCCTGGGTGGCGCGGATGAAGCCCTCCAGGCCGACCTCGTAGCCGCCCGCGATGGCCACGACGTTGCCGGTCTGGTTCTCGATGACGACGGCGGCCGACTCCGCCCAGGGGCGGGCGCGGCGGTGCACGGTGGGGGGCGCGGCGGGATTCCCGGCATCCGTGGGCGCCGCCCGCGCCGAGGGCTCGTCCTCGGGGATGCAGACCTCCAGCACGTCCCCGGGGAGGAGGACCGCGGAGAGCGGGCGGGGCGGCAGGCCGGAGCCCGCGCGGACCCGGGCCGCGAGGTCCTCGGGGGCGAGGCGGAAGTGGAAGGGGCCGGCGGAAACGGCCCCGGCGGCGTCGACCGCGAGGGCGGGGAAACACTCGCCGGCCGCGGGCGGGCGGAATGCGCCGGTCTGCGGATCGAGCCGGAGGCGATCGCCGCGGCGGAGGAAGCCCTCGCGCGCCTCCGCGGGGATGTTCCGCGTGGGTCCGCGCGCCCCCTGGCGCTCTTCGAGGGCCTGGAGCCCCTCGCGCACGGCGGCCTCGACCTCCGTCTGGACGTCCGGCATCAGCGGCGTGTGGACCTGGAGCCCCTCGAGGAAGGGGATGTCCTCCCCGAAGATGCGGCGGACCTCCCGCCGGGTCTCGGTGAGGTAGGCGGTGTTGGCGCCGCGGTCGCCCGAGGACTGCCGGGGCACGAGGACGGCGTCGGTGAGGTAGTCGCTCGCGGTCACGGCATCGAGGAAGCCCTGGGCGACCATGAGGCGCAGGACGGTCTCGCGGCGGTTCGCCGCCATCTCGGGGTTGCTCCGCGGCGAGTACCGCGACGGGGCGGGCACGAGGCCGGCGAGCATGGCGGCCTGTCCGGGGTCGAGCTCGCGCGCGGAGAGGCCGAAGTAGTCCTGCGCCGCGGCCTCCACGCCGTAGTTGCCGCTCCCGAGCGCCGCGTAGTTCACGTACAGCTCGAGGAGCTGCATCTTGTCGAGCTCGTCCTCCAGCCGGTAGGCGAGGACGGCCTCCCGCATCTTGCGCCGATAGCTGCGCTCCTTGCCGACGAGCAGGTTCTTCACGAGCTGTTGGGTGATCGTGGAGCCACCCTGGCGGGTCTCTCCGCCGCGGAGGTTCACCACGAGGGCGCGCGCGATGCCGAGCGGATCGACGCCCTCGTGCTCGAAGAAGCGGCGATCCTCGCTGGCCACGAAGGCCTGCCAGACGTGGGGAGGCAGCTCGGCGATGGGGACCCAGACGCGGCGCTCGAGGTAGAATTGGTCGACACGCGCGCCATCGGCTGCGAACACCTGGACGCTGCACGGGATACGGAATTCCGCGTCCCGACCGAGCTCCGGCGGGAGGGTGGAGAGGATCTCCCGGTTGAACCAGGAATACCCATACGCCCCGGCGACAGCGCCGGCCCCGAGCGCGACCACGGTCACGCCGAAGGCAACGCGCAGGCTCCTCCAGAGGATGCTGCCGAGCTTCTGGCGAAGCGTCGTCGGTGGGCTGGGGCTCATCGTCTCGGCATGCGAACGAGAGAGTCTAACGCTCGCGGAGCCCCCCGCGCCCATGTCGGCGCCGCCGCCCATACTCACCGAGGTGCGCCTGCCGCTGCTCGTGGTGGAGGACCCGTTCCGGTGGGACGACGAATTCCGGGGCCTCGCCACCATGGCGATCGAGCTCGGCCTCTCCGACCTCCCGGGCGTGGTCGTACGCGTTCCGGGCCACGCAGCGCCCCCGAGCGTGCTGCTCGCGCTGCCCGTGAGCCGCCGCCAGGCGGATGCGCGTTTCCTCGCGCGCGGCACCGACGACGAGCTCGAGCTCGAGCTCGAAGTGTGCGTGGCCGGCGAGGGGTGCGAGTCGACCCTCGCCACCGGCACGCGCGAGGCCCCGTGGGAGGCCATCGGCGCGCTCCTCGACGGCGCCGCGTCCGCGCTCGGGGTGACCGTTCCCGACGAGGTCGCCGTGTCGTGGCGCACCCCGGGCTCGAAGGATCCCTACGCCGAGCTCATCACTGGGCGGGGGGCCGCCACCTACTACGGGATCCTGCCGCCCCCGTCCGATCCGACGGACAAGCGGTCCAACCCGGTGCTCCGCGCGGTGCTCATCGATCCCAAGCAGCCGCTCGCCCTCTGGAGCCTCGCGCGGTGGGAGGTGGGCTTCTCCGGTGACGGCGGCCAGGCCCCCGACACCCTCGCCCGCGCCGCGCTCGTGCGACCGCACTCCCGGATCTTCGACGCCGATCGCGCCACCGTGCTCGGCGCCTCCGGAAAGGCCGACCAGGCCGTGCTCGCCTGGGAGCAGCTCCGCGGCGGCGCCATGGACGATCCCCGGTTCCTCGAGCCGACCGCCCGCGCCCTGCTCACGGCGGGGCGGCCGGCGGACGCCCGCGACGTCCTCGCCCGTTTCCCCGCCGAGTTCCGGTGGGAGCCACGCATCGCCGAGCTGCAGGTGTTGGTGATCGAGGCGGTGGAGGGCACCGCCGGCCTCGATCCGCTGCTCGCCCACTGGCAGGAGACCGCCCCGCGGGACGTGGCGCCCGTCCGCCGGCGCCTCGATCTGCGGGTCCAGGCCCAACGCTTCGAGGACGCCCTCGGGATGCTCCCCGCGCTGCGATCGCGGGCGCCGGGGCCCCAGACCGACGCGCTCGAGGTCGCCCTCCTCGTGGCCGTCGGCCGGGTACGGGACGCCGCCGAACGTGCCCCCGCCGACGTGGCGGCGCGCCTCGGCGCGCGGGCCGACCGCGCGATCGATCCCGGCGCGGACCTCCCGCGCCTGCCCGTGAACGATGTCGAAGCCGGGCTCGCCCGGGCGGACGGCCTGGTCTACCGGGGGCGCGCGGACGAGGCGCTGGTCGAGCTGGACGAGGTGCTCGCGCAGCGCCCGTGGCGCGCCGAGGCCCACGCGGCCCGAGCCCGCGCGTTGGAGCGCCTCGGTCGCACGGAGGAGGCCTCCGCGGCGTGGCAGCGCGCCTGGGAGATCGATCCCGCGCTGGAGGGAGGGCCGGTCGGGGTGACGCGCATCGCGAGCACGTTCCAGTACGTCGTGGACACTCCACCGCCGGTAGGGAGGGGGGCGGGCTCGCCGCCGGTGGGGCGGATGGGGCCGGAGCTGTGACCGGGGGGTGGGGGAGGGTGCGCCGATCGGTCGCGCGCGGGTAATGCGGAAGTAATCTCGCCCGTTTCGTGGGTGTTTTCGCGGGCTTGTCCGACATCCTCCCCACAATCCGGGCCCGGGATGGAATGCATGGGCTCGTGGCCCTTGTTCGGCGGGGGGATGAGGACTATCCTTGGGCTGTGAACAAAAACGGACAAGTAGCCATCCCGGTGGCCCTGACGCTGGTAGTCCTGATGGGCTTCGCGGCGCTCGCCATCGACGTGTCGATGGCTCGGGTCTCCAAGCAGCAACTCGCCAACGCGGCGGAGGCCGGCTCGCACGCGGGCGCGGCCCAGCTCGACGGCACGGTCGAGGGCATGTCCGCGGCGCGAGCAATGGCCGTGTCCGTGGCGGGTGAGAACAGGGCGCAAGGGGCCGTCGTCACGATCGACGAGAACACCAGCAACGATCCCGCGGGCGATGTCGTGCTGGGCTTCTGGAACGGGACCGCGATCACCGCCTCCTCCGACCCCGCCCTGGTCACCACCGTGCAGGTCCGCACCGAGAAGACCGACCTGCTCACGACGTTCGCGCGGGTGGCCTTCGACGCGGACTCCATGTCGGCGTCGGACTTCGCGATCGCCCAGGCGGGCGGCCCGGGGGAGTCCAACTGTCCGATGCCGATCTCGCTCGCCGACTGTGAGGTGGAGGCCGTCGCCGACACCTGCAACCTCGACATCGTGCTCACCGCCGACCGGATCGACAACGGCGCCTGGGCCCGCAAGGGGTCCACACAGGCCAACGCCTCCTACATTCGCGACGCCCTCGACTCCTCCATCTGCGCTGGCGCCAGCCAGACCGGGGAGAACGTCACGCTCAACAACGGCGCGGTGACCAGCGGTCTGAAGGAGCTCGCGGACGCGGTGAGCAGCTCGCCCCTGATGTGGGACAGCGCGACGATGGGCCCGCAGCCCGCCCAGCTTCCCGGCAGTAGCGTCACCGCGTACGGCCATGTCTTCTACGGCCAGGTGATGGTGTTCGAGGACGCGGGCAATTGTACCAACCTCAAGTACAACGGAACCAAGCCGATCCTCGGCTACGCGACCGCGGTGGTGTACGACATCATCTCCTCCGGCTCCGGCAAGACCATCAAGATGCGCATCGGCTGCGACGAAGAGCCCGGCGCGGCGGGCGGTGGCGCCTACTTCGGCACCACTGTCACTCCGAAGTTCGTCCGTTAGAAGGGGGTGTTGGCATGGGTCGTCGTCGTTCCGCACAACGTGGTGCCGCAGCAATCGAGTTCGCGCTCGTCCTACCGATCCTGATCGCGATCATCGTCGCGATCATGGATTACGGCTGGTTCTTCACGGAGAACTCGCGGGTGGTCGCCGCGACTCGCGAGGGGGTCCGGCTGGGCGTGACCTACGCCACCGACGAGACCCCGACACCCCAGACCGCCGCCGCGAACCGGATCAACGAGGTCCTCACCGACTACGGCTTCGACACCTCGTCCGCGACGGTCACGACCGAGTACGTCGGCACGGCCCCGGAGCAGATGCTCAGGGTCACCGTCACGCTGCCCTACGAGCCCCTCGTCGGCATGATCCCGGTCGCCCTGCCGCCGAACCTCAACGGCTCGATGACGATGTTGTTGGAGCTCCAGGACTAGGTCGGGCGGGAGCCACCGGCCCTCTACGGGGCCGCTCCCGCGTAGTCCATGGGCGGGGGAGCGGTCGGGAGATCGGGCGGCGCCTCGAGGACCGGGGGCCCGAGGATCGCGCCCGGCTCGACCTTCTCGGCGGTGCAGCCACACGTCGGGCTCGCTGACCAGCACGCCTGGCCGGGGACGAGCGTCACGGCGTCCTCCGCGCGCGCGGCGCCTGGGCACACCCAGCCGTCGCCGATGGCGAGCACGGCCACGTAGGCGACGGGCTCGTCGCGCACGGGGGTCTCCAGCATGGGGATCCCGGGGCTGGCGGCAAGCGGTGGCACGGGGCAGGCCGCGAGCGTGGGCCGCACGAACGCGGCCTCCCAGGCGCTCGCTTCCAGCTCGGCGGCCACGCTCCGGTCCGCGTTCGCGAGCCGGCGGTCGAGCCGCCTGGTCCACGCGGTGTCGACGAGCGGGGCGACGGTGGCGGCGGCGCGGATCCGGCGCACGCGGTCGCCCTGGACGTGCGCGGCCTGGCTCGCGTCCCGCCACGCGCTGCCGAAGCGCTCGATCCGCCAGCCCAGCGAGAGCCGCTCGGGGTCTGAGCAGACCTCCTTCGGGCGCGGGCGGCTCGTCCACGCGGCCTGCAGGCGCGCGGTGGCTCGCTCCGTGGCGACAGCCGTGTTCACCAGGGCCTCCAGCCGACTCTCGGCGGCGAGCAGCTCGGGTGCACCGGGGGCGAGGTCCGGCGGGTCGGCCGAGGCGGGGCGCGCGAGCAGGAGCGCGAGCGCGGACAGGGGGACGAAACGGATCAGGCGACCTCCTCGCTCTCGAAGTAACGGCGCTCCAGCGACTCGCCCCGGCGCACCTCGGCGATCCGGGCGCCCTCGCCCAGGAGCGAGCGCAGGAGCTCGGAGGTAGCGTCCTCGGGCGCGACCCCGTCGGGCACCTGAAGCGTCACGACCTCGCTCCGACCCGTCGGGAAGGGCGGGGCGAGCCGCACGAACACCTCGCGGTCCCGCCCGGTGAGCGTCGCGAGCGGCCCGGCGCGGGTACACCGGCCCTTGTCGATGAACACCACCCAGTCGCAGATCTGCTCGAGCTCCGCGAGGTTGTGGGAGCTCACGAGCACGGTGCGCTTGCCCCGCTCGGCGGCGATGCGCGCGCGGAGGTGGCGCGCCTGGGTGGGGTCGAGGCCGGACGTGGGCTCGTCGAGCATGACGAGCTCGGGGCCGCCGAGGAGCGCGGAGGCGACGGTCACGCGGCGGCGCATGCCGTGGGAGAGCGTGCCGACGCGGGCGTCCGCGCGATCGGTGAGGAGCACGGCGTCGAGCACGTCGTCCACCGCGCGTCGGGCGGTCTGCCCGTCGAGGCCCTGGAGCCGTGCCCAGACGCCGAGGAGCTGCCGGGGCGTCGACGCGGTGGGGAGCTCGGCGTCCTGCGGGAGGATGCCGACGCGGCCGCGGTGGGTGTCGGGCGAGAACGGCCCCCGCCCGAGCAGGTCGACCCGCCCCTCGTCGGGGGTCAGGAACCCGGCGAGGATGGACATGGTCGTCGTCTTGCCCGCGCCGTTCGGACCGACCAGGCCGCAGATCGATCCGACCGGCACCACGAGATCGAGCCCGTCGAGCGCGCGCGCCTTGCGATAACGTTTGACCAGGCCCTCGCAGCGGATGGCGCTCTCTGCACGGGAGGGGGCGCTCACAGGTCCCTCCGCGCGAAGATCACGTGCCCGAGCGAGTAGTAGACCACCGCCAACACGACGCTCCGCGCGACGGCGCCCCCCAGTACGCCGGGATCGGGCGACCAGAAGTCGGTCCACGCCGTCGTGGCGATGAACAGCCCCGCGAGGTCGGCCAGCCGCCCGAGCAGGGTGACGCCGGCCTGCTCGCCGAGCCAGTGCGCGGCGATCGGCATCCCGAGCAGTACGCCGGCGGCGACGACGCGCGCGCCGTTGGGGGAGGGGATCCACTGCGACGCGGCGAGCCCGAGCCCGGCGAACGGGAGGGCCCACAGCGCGGCCCGCCCGGTCCGCTCGGTGATGGAGAGGGCGAGGGCCACCGGCGGGTTGCCGGTCATCAGCGTCATCCCCATGCCCCAGGCGACCACGCCGCCGATCACCGCGGCGACGAGCGCGATCAGGAGCTGCCCGGCGAGCTTTCCGAGGCCGATCTGCAGGCGGCCGGTGCGGCAGAGGAGGTAGCGCACGCTCCGGCTCTTCACCTCCGTGGCGATCGAGCCCGACGCCGAGAACAGCAACACGAGGGGGATGAGCGCCATCGACGCCATGCCGGTCCACAAGCCGAGCAGCGGCTCGCGGAGGAGCGCGGCGGGATCGTTGCCCTCGCCGACGATGCCGCCGATGAGCCCGGCGAGATCGCCGTTCGCGAGCAGGGTGCCCATCATCGCGCCGGGGCGCTCGGTGGGGGGCACGCCCAGGGTCTCCGCGGCCGCGCGCTCGAACTGCTGGAGGATCTTCACGAGCACCCAGGTCGACGCGCCGATGCCGCCCGCGTAGGCGAGCAGCACGAGCTGGAACAGGCGCGTGCGCACGGCCTCGCCGAGCTCGTAGATGGCGACCCACCACACGTCGGCCGAAAATCGCATCACTCGGTGGGCTCCCCCCACATCTCCGGCCCGGCGATGCCTTCGAGCCGGACCAGCGACTCCAGGGCCTCTCCGGACAGGTACGAGAACGGATCGACGGCGGCGTCGTCGACCTCCGCGTAGACCTCGGCGGGCACGGACCTCCGCATGCGTTCGTCGGCCGCGATGACGATGTCGAGGGACTCGGCGGCGAAGTCCATGATGTCGCGACGGTCGACCTCCCCCGCGGCCACGGCGCCCTCGACGAAGGCGTCGACCTCGGCCCTCAGCTCGCGGTTCATCTGGTCCATCGAGTCGGTGACCATGCCGACCTCCGCCTCCTCGAGCCCGCCCTGCTCGACCAGCGCGGCGAGGGCCTGCGCGCGTCGGGCATCCAGGGCGGTGTTCATCGCCTCCCGGAGCTGGTCGGGGCTCTGGATCTCCGGCGTCGCGTCCGCATCCGGGGCCGGCAGAACCCCGTCGACCTCCTCGGGCGCGCCGGTGGGCGCGGCGTCGCCGACGTTGCGCACCCTCCGCCCCTCCGACGGGGCCTCCAGGCTCGTCGGATCCGCCCGGAGGATCGACCGGATGCTCTCCGCCGCCCCGCCGCGGCACGGGCGCGCCCCCGCGACCTTCAGCGCGTCGAGCTCCGTCCGCATCGCGAGCAGCTCGCCACGCGGCTGCCATGCGCCGAGGACGATCCCCGCGACGAGCGCGACCACGGCTGGGAAGAACGGCTTCAACGCGTACCCCGGAGGTGCGGCATCCCTAATCGTTGCGGCCGGTCTCCGGCACGCGACTGCGTCAAGCTGCGACACCGCGTGAGCCGCGCGGCCGCGGAAACCGCGATCCGAATGTCGCGAACCACTTGACATGTAAATAGAACCATGAGAATCTGTACGAACCTCTTCCTGCGCCCGAGGTCCGTATGCTCCCCGAGTCCCTCCGCTTCCCTCCGGGCGGCAAGCCCTGGCTCCTCTACGGCCTGTTCGGGGCGAGCCTCGTGCTGAACCTCGCGCTCGCCCTCAAGTACGGCGGCTCGGACACCCCCGCGCCCGCTGAGCCGACGCCCGCGGCCGTCCCGATCGGGGGCGACACGACCATCTCCAACCTGCCCGTGCCCGCCAACCTCGTGGCCCCGCTGCCCGAGCCGCTGGGTGTCGCGCGCGCCGCTGGCACCGAGGTGTTCACCGGCGCCGTCACCAGCTCGTTGTCGGTCACGTTCCAGGACGCCACGGCCGCCAACCCGGCCGCGCTCACCGCCGTCTACGCGCGCTTGTTCGCCTGGGACGTCGACCTGCGTCGCGACCTCCACAAGGGCGACACCGTCGAGGTCCTCTACGAGCAGCCCGACGGCGCCGAGCCGCTCGTGCTCGCCGCACGCCTGCGCAGCCAGCCCGGCACTGCCACCGAGAAGGTGTACTCCGCGTGGCGCTACCAGGCCCCCGGCGACCGCTTCCCCTCCTACTGGTCCGACACCGGCGAGGAGGTGCCGCGCCGCCTCATCGACGGGCCGCTCCCCGACTACGACCAGATCACGAGCCTCCTGAAGGACCGCCCGACCCACGAGGGCATGGACTTCAAGACGCCCATCGGCACGCCGATCGTCTCGCCGCGCGCGGGCCGGGTCACGCGCACCAACTGGAACCACGCGGCCAACGGCAATTGTGTCGAGGTCCAGTTCAACGACGGCGTGCTCGCCAAGTTCCTGCACCTCAACGAGAACTCGGTGAAGGACGGCCAGTCCATCACCGCCGGCACCGAGGTCGGCAAGACCGGCAACACCGGCCGATCCACCGGCCCGCACCTGCACTACCAGATCGAGCGTGGGCCCAAGGTGCTCGACCCGATCGAGTACCACGGCACCCTCCGCCGCCAGCTCCCGACCGACGCGATGGCGGGGTTCGAGCAGGCGCGCAAGGAGCTCGCGGAGCAGCTCGACGGGCGGCTGGCGTCGCGCTGAGGTAGGCGGGCAAGGGGAGATCGGGCGCGACCCCGCGCGGACGCGGGGCCGGGCCCTTCCGGGCTCGCCCGTCGGGCTCGGTCCGCCCGCGAGGACGCGGGCGGGACCGGCCGGCGGAGCCGGCCGCCCTGCAGGGCCCTCGCGCGTCGGAGGTCGAGGGTGGTCGACCTCGTGCTCGTGCTCGTGCTCGTGACTCGTGGTCGTGCTCGTGCTCGTGCTCGTGCTCGTGTCGTGGTCGTGGTCGTGGTCGTGCTCGTGCTCGTGCTCGTGCTCGTGGCTCGTGCTCGTCTGTGGCCCATGACCATGACCATGCCCATGTCCATGACCATGTCCAT
>JAKFCH010000382.1:0-44602 GCA_036676765.1 Deltaproteobacteria bacterium | reverse complement strand
GCAACGCCGAGGCGTGTCCTGGCCGCTCGCCCTCCCCTCCCCGGGCGGCGCTCCACGGACCGTCGCCTTCGACGTCACCTACAAGGACGTCGCGGTCCTCCCGCTGCCCGACGCCTCCTGGCTCCTGGTGCTCGCCCGCTACCGCACCGCGGCGGCCGATCCCCCCGGGCATCCGATCCCCGGTCGATCCCTCGGTGACATCGTGGCGTGGCGCGCGGCGGACCCCGCCTTCACCCGCGGCCTGACCGGCCCGTTCTGGCTCGTCGACGGGCGGCACGCGCTCCCCGACGAGGCGCGCGCGGCCTGGCTCGGCGTGCCCGACGTGGTGCTCACCGGCGCGGGCGCCGACAAGAGCCTCGACGTCTACTACGTGGTCGAGCCGGAGGATGCCGCGGGGCGGTCGTACCGGGAGGCGGTGCTCGAGGGGGGGCGTGGGCCGGCGGGGCTTGGGCCCGGGGCGCGGGGTGGCGGTCCTGCGGCGTCGAGCGGCGACCGCCTCCCGTCCGGCATCGCGGTCAAGCGCTTCCGTTGGGACGCCCTGCTCGGGCACCTCGACGCCGCCGCCCTCCCCGAGGCGCGGTGGGAGGCCGTCGGTACCCTCCCCGGCGAGCTCCTGGGCCGCGTGCGCGTCTGGGCCGCCACGGGCGCCCGCGGCGAGGTCCGCCCCTTCGAGCGTGCCTTCACGGGCTCGGCCGTCCGCCTCGTCGATCCCGCGCCGCTCGACTGCCCGGTCGGCGACGAACGCCCCGGCATCCCCGACCTCTTCGTCGCCGCCATCAACGCCACCGGCCCGCTCACCGAGGCCGGGGTGGTCGGCGGTCACGGCGTGTGGCGCGCGGCGGGCCTCCCCACCGGGGCGTCGATGTGCGCCCGGGACGACACCCGCGGCCCCTGCACGCCCGTCCCGACCGTCGCCGGGCGCGACTTCCTCGTGGCCACCGGCGGGGTGACCTCGCGCGATCGCGTCGCCCGCTCGCGCCTCGACGCCCTCTACGTCGACCCCGACCCCGTGCGGATCCCCGGCGGCCTGCGGGTGGCCGTCGGCGACCTCGCGGAGCGCTCCGACAACGGCCTCACCTGGGTGGCCGGCGCCCCGGCCGACGTTTGCCGCCCGTGGACCGACGCGTGGGGCCGCTGACCGGCTCGTTTGTGTGGCAAGTCCTGCGCCGTCGTCGTGACACCTGTCATCGGGGCGCGCCCCCCGCGGGCGCGGGGGTCGGTGTCCTGCGGGCGCGCGCTTCGCGCTTGGTCCGCCGCTCGTGCGGCGGGACCGGCCGGCGCCGCCGGCCGCCCTCCGGACACCTCGCGCGGGTGCCTCCGGCCGGGGCGATCGCGTGCATGGCCCGGCGCGCCCGCCTCGCGGCCGTTCGCCCGGGGCAAGCCGCCATCCTCGACGAGCGGCCGCGCAGGGCGGCGGCGCCTTCTCGCGCTTCACGCTCAGGTTCGCCCGGCGCCGCGACGATCGGCACCCCTACGTCCTCGGGGCTCCTGTTCGGCCCGACGACGCCCTCTCCGGAGGAGGCGCCCCGCGCCGGCCGCACCAAGGCCAGCCGCACCAGAGCCCCCCGAACGCCGCACTCCCGACGCAAAGCCGGGTCGAACGCCGCACCACAGGCCCCCGAGGCATCCAAGACCCACAAAAGGCGCCCAAATCCGGGCCCCGGGGCCCCCCCGAGCCTCCGAGTGCGGCGTTCAACCCCACATGGTGTCGTTGGCGCGGCGTTCGAGGTGACATGGCGACGAAGGGACGCCATCGCCCCATCGCGCGGGCACCCGCTGCGCCGTGGGGCACCTGCCGAGCCGCAATGTCCGAGACGGCCACCGGGGTGTCCGTCGCTCGGCACCGGAGACCAGACCCTCGACTCCGTAGAGAACGTCACCGTGCCCGCGGCCACGGGTCGCGGCGGGAACGTCTCGAAGACCCGCATGTCCGCGGGCGAGCTCGAGCCGCGAACGAGTGTCTCGATGGTGGCCGTCTCGCCCTCCCTCCGAGGGTCGCGACCGCCCCGACGCTATACTCCCCCATGCCGCTCGTCTCCCTCCCCGTGCCCCTGCCCGCCGACGCCCACGAGCTCCGCGCGGGTGACATCGACGGGGACGGTCGCGACGAGCTCCTCGTCGTGAGCCGCACGCCGCGCCCCGGCGTGCCCGACACCGTCAAGCTCACCGTGCTCCACTTCGGCGAGAGCGGCGTACTCTCCGGCCGGCACGAGCTCGACCTGGGGAGCCGCCCGTTGCTCTGGGACGCGGACCACGGCCTCTGGGCCCTCGACCGCGAGGGGCTCCTGCGGCTCGACCCCGCCGGCGGGGCGCCCACCCGCATCGCGAAGTTCCCCACCGTCCTCGCCGCCCTCGGCCCCACGACGCCGGCGTGGGCCCCCATCGCCCACGATCTCGACGGGGACGGCGCGCCCGAGCTCGTCGCGTGGTCGGCCGGGCGCTTCCTCGCCTTCCGCCGGGACGGCACCGCGCTCGGTGGCATCAACGCGCCCGCCGAGGGCACGCTGTCGGTGGATTGGTCGACCGGCGGCGCGTCGACCAACGCCACGCTCTCCCCACCTTCGCTCGCCGTGGCCGACCTCGACGGCGACAAGAAGCCCGACCTGCTCCTGCCCTCCGGCGCCAGGATCGGCGCCTACTACTCGGCCGAGACCATCGGCGCGCGCGCCGCCTCCCTCGCGCTGCCGCTCGACCTGGAGCCCCCAGAGGAGTCGCCCAAGCCGGGAGAGACCCGCCGTCGGATCAGCGGCGTGTGGATCGAGGACCTCGACGGGGACGGCAAGGCCGACCTCGCCGTGCAACGCCTCGTGCTCAACGGGAGCTGGTTCGGGGCCACCGCCGAGATCGCGTGGGCGAAGGGCCGGGGGGATGGCTTCGGCGCCCTCGTCGTGCTCCCGGTGAACGCCGCGGCCTTCGGGGTGGAGCTCCTCGATCTCGACGGGGACGGCGACAAGGACTTCGTCGCCCCCGTCGTCGACATCGGCATCGGCACGATTGCCCGCGCCCTGCTGGCGAAGAGCGCGCGGGTCGACCTGTCGCTCTTCCGCATGGACGGCGGCGCGTTCCAGGCCCCGGTCACGCTCCGGACGTTCGGCTTCCCGCTGGAGTCGCCCGGCCGGTTCCAGGCGGCCCTGAAGGCCGACGTCGACGGGGACGGGCGCATCGACCTCGTGACCAACGACGCCGAGGATCGGGTGCGGGTGTATCGGGGCAAGGTCGGGGGCCTCGAGAGTGTCGTCGCGTTCGAGCTACCGATCCGCGTCCCCATCGGGGATGACACGTTGTTCGTCCACGACCTCACCGGGGACGGCCGCGCGGAGATCGTGGTGTGGGGGCCCAAGGAGGCGAACGCGACGGTGGTGCGGTTGCCCTGATCGGGGCGACGAGCGCCCGGACGATTCCGGGCGTCCGTGGTAGAAGTGGCACCTTCCTGGCCCGGATCCATGCTCACCGAACGCCGCCGCATCGCCACGAACGGGATCACCCTCGACGTCGGGCTCGCGGGCCCGCCCGACGGACCCCCGGTGGTACTGCTCCACGGGTTTCCCGAGCCGGGCCGCTGCTGGCGCCACCAGGTGCCGGTGCTCGCGGCGGCGGGCTGGCGGGTCATCGTCCCGGATCAGCGTGGCTACGCGAAGAGCGACAAGCCCGCCGGCGTGGCCGCGTACGGCATCGACCTCCTCGTGGACGACGTGCGCGGGCTCCTCGCCGCCCTCGGGCATCCGCGCGCCGCCTGGGTGGGCCACGACTGGGGGGGCGCCATCACGTGGTGGGCCGCGCAGCACCACCCCGACGCCATCTCCCGCTTCGTGGTGCTCAACTGTCCGCATCCGAGCGTGCTCGCCCGGAGCCTCCTCGCCCATCCGTCGCAGCTGGCGCGGAGCTGGTACATGGGCTTGTTCCAGGTGCCCGCCCTGCCGGAGTGGATCCTCCGGCGGCACGACTTCGCCCCGCTCGTACGGTCGATGCAGTCGTCGTCGGCGCCCGGCACCTACCCACCCGAGGAGCTGGCGGCCTACCGCGAGGCGTGGGCCGAGCCCGGCGCGCTGACCGGCATGATCAATTGGTACCGCGCCGGCCGGCGGCGGCTCCTGCGGGATCGGGACCTCACCCCGATCGCCCCACCCGGCCTGCTGATCTGGGGGCGCGGGGATCCGCACCTGGGCGCGTTCCTCGCGGAGCCGTCCATCGCGCTCTGCCGCGAGGGGCGGCTCGAATTCGTCGACGACGCCGGGCACTGGATCCAGAACGAGGCCCCCGCGCGGGTGAACGAGCTGCTCACGGGTTTTCTGGCTGCAGACTTGTAGGTCGGCATGAAGACGGGCAGGGGGCACGTCGTATGCACGCGGGTTAGCACCCGTCGCCCCACCCCATCGCCCCGGACTGGAGTCCCATGCGTTCCCTGTTGATTTTCGCTCTCCTGCTCGCGCCCGTCCTCTCCACGCCGGCCTTTGCCGATGACACCCCCTCCACGGACGGCGTCGTGGGCGTTGCCCTCCCCGCCGACGGCTGGTGGGATCCCACGCGTGACGCCTGGTCGAAGGACGCCGTGCTCGCCTCCTTCAAGAAGGTCAAGGAGGGCGTCGCCCCGTCCACCTTCCTGGGCGACACGTCCGGCATGAAGTCGTTCTCCAAGGCCGAGTGGGTGTGGGTCGCCGAGGGTTTTGCGCCCGAGACCTACAAGACGGTCGCCGTCGCGCCCGCCCGCAACTCGATGGGCCGCTACAAGGTCACCGGCGAGAAGCTCGTCCAGAACATGCAGGTCGCCTACCTCCAGGGCGTCTCCAAGGCCTGGAAGAAGAACGTCACCGCCGGCACCGAGGGCGATCTCGTCGTCTACACCAACCTCCGTTGGTTCAGCACCACCGCCAACGCGGTGGAGTACGTCGTCGAGACCGTGGGCGTCGACAAGGCGGGCAACGCCATCTTCAAGCTCCAGTACCTCGCGGGTACCAGCGGCACGGCCAACATGGTCATGGGCGCGATGTCCGGCGGCGTGAGCGGGATGGTGTCCGCAATCCCCGACGACAAGGACCAGTTCGCCTACTACACCGCCACCACCACCGAGGTCGGCGGCATCCTGCGCACCGTGCTCGTCGACGCCGACCGCGGCATCAAGAAGGGCAAGGACCTCCCCCCGATGGGCCCCGCCGCGCCCCTCGGCGTGGACGCCGCGAGCCTGCTCCCCGCCCAGACCGAGTCCTTCGGCCCGGTGCTCCAGAAGCAGGTCGCCGACCTCCTCGCCTACGTCAGCGAGCCGGCGAACGACGTGAAGGACCGCGCCGACCGCCTCCGCGACCTCGGCAAGATCGGCGCGGTCGCGACGATCCCCGTGGCCGAGGCCATCATCCAGGACGACAAGGCCAAGAACTCCTTCCAGGAGAACGCGGCGTGGGCCCTCGGCGAGATCGGCCACCCCGACGGCCTCGACACCCTCTCCACCGCCAAGGGCGTGGACGGGTTCAACGTGAAGTGCGCGATCACGAAGATCTCGGTCTACTGACCGACGGCCGTGGGGGCGCGGTGATCGCGCCCCCACGCTCCTGCAGCGATTCCTACAGCGGCTCGACCACCACGATCTTGTCGAAGCCCGCCTTCGCGAGCGGCTCCTCGATCACGGCCTTGTCCCCCACGAGCACGATGACGGCCTTCGCGGGGTCGTAGGCGCTCATCGCGGCCTTGACCGGGTCGGGGGTGACCGCCTGCATCGCGGCGAGCTCGACCGCGAGCGCGCCCGGATCGAGGCCCGCGAGGTGGTACGGCGCGAAGGTGAGCGCCGTGCCGGCCCGCGACTCCATGGCCTCCACGAGGTCCTGCCGATAGGCGGCGCGGGCCTTCGTGACCTCCTCGGGGGTGACCCCCGCGCGGATGGCGGCGAGCTCGCCGATGAGGTCGGTCATCGCCGGCGCGGTGGCATCCGTGCGGATGCGCGTCGTGATGGTGCGCACCCCGGCGCCCGGGAGCGCCTGGACGCCCGCACGCGCGCCGTAGGTGAAGCCGCGCTTCTCGCGGAGGAGCGCGTTGAGGCGCGAGGTGAAGGTGCCGCCGAGCACGACCGTGCCGCTCTTCACCGGGGCGAGCGCGGGATCGCCGAACGCCGGCCCGTCGAAGACCAGGTAGAACATGGTCTGCGAGCTGCCCGGCTTGTCGACGAGCACGATGGGCGCGGCCCCTCCGGATTCGGAGAGGTGCGCGGGGACGGGGGGGAGCGTCGCGACGGCGGGCTTGCCCGCCTTCCAGGGCTTGCCGAGGCGCGACTCGAGGGCGGCGACCAGCTCGTCCTTCGTGACGGCGCCCGCCGCGGTGATCCGCGCCCCCGCGGCGTTCCAGGCGGCCTTGTGGTAGGCCTTGGCGTCCTTGTGGGTGACCTTCGCCATCCCCGCGACCGTGCCGTCCGGCGGGCGGCTGTAGGGATGCGCGGGGCCGAACCACTGGAGCCACGCCACCTTGGCGGCCACGGCCACGGGCTCGTCCTGGCCCATGCGCAGGTCGGAGAGGAGGATGTCCTTCTCGCGGGTGAAGTCGACCGAGGTGAGCGTCGGCCGCAGCACCATGTCCGCGAGCAGATCGAGGGCGGGGCCCATCTTGTCCTTGGTGAAGGACATGGTGATCGTCGACGCGGCGCGGCTGGTGTCGACGTCGAGCTGCACCCCGAGCTCCTCGACCGCGGCGGCGAACGCGCGGGCATCCCGCTTCCCGGCGCCCTGGGTGAGGAGACGGTCGCCGATGGCGGCGGTGCCCTCCTTGCCCGCGGGGTCGACCGAGGAGCCGCCCGGCACCGACACCGTGACGGTCACCAACGGGAGCGCGGGCGCGGAGACGAGCCACACGCTGGCGCCGTTGGAGAGCCGCGTGGTCTCGGGCGTGGGGAGCGCGAAGGGCACTTCGGGCCCGACCGCGGGGATGGGGCCGAGGTGGTCGACCGGGGCCGGCGGGGCCTCGACCGGCGCGGCCGGCGGGACCTTGGGGCCGCAGGCGAGGAGGCCGACGAGGGCGAGCTGCGTGACACCCGAGAGGAGGCGCGAGAAGGGGGACATCACTTCTTCTCCGAGGCCTCGGGCCGCACGACGATGCGGCCCGCGAGGTCGGGCTTGAGGTAGGTGGCGGCGGCGGTGGAGAGCCCCTCGGCGGTGGCGCCGCGGAACCGCGCGAGGTCCTTCGCGAGGTAGTCGGGCGAGCCCGTGTAGGCGTCGTACTCGTTGAGCTGGGTGGCGCGCTGGAGCAACGACTCGAGCCCCGAGAGGAAGCCGTACTCGAATTGGTTCTTGAGCCGCGCCATCTCCGGGGCCCCGGGGGGCTTGCCGGCCACGTCCGCGATCTCTTTGAGGACCGCGGCTTCGAGCTGCTCGGGGGTCACCCCCTCCATGGCCGTGGCGGAGACGATGAACGCGCTGCCGAGCTGCGTCGGGCTCTGCATCACCTGCACCTCCTGCGCGAGCCCCTCGACGACCAGCGCCTCGTAGAGCCGGCTCGACTCCCCCTCTCCGAGGAGGGACGCCACGAGCTGCAGCTCGGCATCCCCCGCGGCGTAGGCGGCGGGGGTGTGCCAGAACAGGTTGATCTGCGGGAACTGCACCTGGTCCGTCACGTCGACGATCGCCTTCTGGGGCGCGGCGACCGCGATGGGGGCCGGCCGCTCGGGGAGCGGGCGCGACGGGATGTGCCCGAAGTACTTCTCGATGACCGGCTTGACGGTGGCGGAGTCGAAGTCACCCGCGACGACGAGCGAGGCGTTGTTCGGAACGTACCAGGTGGCGAAGAAGTCCTTCACGTCCTGGAGCGAGGCGGCCTGCAGGTCCTCGTGGCTCCCGATGACCGTGTGCGCGTAGGGGTGGCCCGCCGGGTAGAGCAGGGTCGGCACCTCGAGCCACGCGACGCCGTAGGGCTCGTCCTCGTAGGACTGGCGCCGCTCGTTGCGCACGACCTCCCGCTGGAGGTCGACCTTCTCCTGCGTCATCGCCTTGCCGAGGGCCTCCATCCGGTCGGCCTCCATCCACAAGAACGTGTCGAGCAGGTTGGGCGGGCCGACCTCGTAGTAGTTGGTCGCGTCCTCCATGGTCCAGGCGTTGTTGGAGCCGCCGTAGGCCTCCATCACCTGGTCGAACCCGCTGCCCGGCAGCCGGTCCGTGCCCATGAACATGAGGTGCTCGAACATGTGGGCGAAGCCGGAGCGCCCAGGCGCCTCGTCCTTCGAGCCCACCTGGTACCAGATGTCGACGACCACCTGCGGCAAGCTGTGATCCTCGTGGAGGATCACCTGCATTCCGTTGGGGAGGTCGTACCGTTCGAACGAGATGTCCTGCGCGAAGGCGGGACCGACGCTGGACAGGAGGGCGAGCAGCAAGAGCAAGGGCGCTCCGAAGGGGAGCCTACGTGTAACGCCTTCGGCCGCCCTGCACCCCGCCGGATGCGCCGCTCAGTGCGTCGACCCGCCGCCGTGCTTCTGGTCCTCGAGCCAACGCTCCGCCTCGATCGCGGCCTGACATCCGCTGCCCGCCGCCGTGACGGCCTGGCGGTAGTAGTGGTCCTGCGCGTCGCCACAGGCGAACACGCCCGGCACGTTCGTGGCGGTGCGCCCCGGCGTGGTCACGAGGTAGCCGGCCTCGTCGTGGGTCAACCAATCGAGGAACGGGCGGGTGTTCGGCTGGTGGCCGATGCCGAGGAACATGCCGGTGACCGGCTTGACGTGCTCCTCGCCGGTCACGACGTTGCGGATGCGCACGCCGTCGACCGCCTTGTCGCCGAGCACCTCGGTCACCTCGCTGTTCCAGATGAACTCGAGCTTCGGGTTGGCGAACGCGCGGTCCTGCATCGCCTTGCTCGCGCGCAGCACGTCACGCCGCACGATGCACGACACCTTCTTGGCGAACTTGGTGAGGAAGGTGGCCTCCTCCATCGCGGTGTCCCCGCCGCCGACAACGACGATCTCGGCGTTCTTGAAGAAGAAGCCGTCGCACGTGGCGCAGGCGCTCACGCCGTAGCCGCGCAGCCGGGTCTCGCTCTCGAGGCCGAGGTACTTGGCCGAGGCGCCGGTCGCGATGATGAGCGTGTCGGTGGTGATCTTCTGCCCGTTGGCCGTGGTGAGCTGGAACGGGCGCGACCCGAGATCGCACGACTCCACCTCGTCGAACTCGAAGCGGGTGCCGAAGCGCTCCACCTGGGCCTTCATGCGCTCCATGAGCTCGGGCCCGAGGATCCCCTCGGGGAACCCGGGGTAGTTGTCCACGTCGGTGGTGATGGTGAGCTGCCCCCCGGGCTGCATCCCCTCCAGCACCAGCGGATCGAGGTTGGCGCGGGCCGCGTAGAGCGCGGCGGTGAGCCCGGCGGGGCCGGAGCCGAGGATGACGACCTTCTCGTGACGCATGGCCTTCTCGATGTGGGCGCCCGGCTTATCCGGTCGCGTCTCCGCCCGCGAGCCGGTACACGGCCGGCTCGAGCGGGCGCCTTGTCGGGCGCCTGCGCGTGACTACGGTCGCGTCCGAAGGGAGCAACCGTGGTCGAACCCCATGTCCTCCAGTGGCATGTCACCTGGAGCACCCAGGGGCGGCGGCCGATTGCACCCGACGAGGCGCGCCGCCGTGCGCTCCTCCGTGCGGTCGTCGATCGGACGGGGGCCGTCCTCGTGCTCTTCAGCATCGTGGACGATCACCTCCACGTGTGGCTGATCGGCGGTCGTCCGGCGCTCGTCGCGGCGGTCCGGTCCATCGGGTACGCGCTCCGTGCGCTCGCCGCGGCTCCGGTCCAGGCGCCCCATGTCGAGCCGGTGGAGCGGCGGGGCCACGCCGAGTGGCTCGTCGCCTACCTTCTCACCCAGACGACGCACCACGGCATCGCGACGCACCCGGCGGCCTGGTCTGGCGCCGCCCTGCCGGATCTCCTCGGGGCGAGGAGGATCGGTCGGGGAGCCCGATCCGAGGCGCTCGTCGTCGCCGCGGGGGCGGCCTTCGCCGCGGGGCCGGACCTCACGGGCCGCGACGCCGAGAACGTGCTCGCCATCGGCGTCGCTGCGCGCCTCGGCCGCCACGCTCCGGGTGGTCCGCCTCCGCGTGTCCCTCGACAACCAGGCGGCCTTCGCGGTGGTGCCGCCGCTCACGGCGTGGAAGGAGCGCCTCGCCCTACGCCGGGGCGCGGCGCCGTGGCGGGCGGAGGAGCTCTCCACGGGACCGGCGTGACGTTGCCGCCGAGATCGCTCCCCATCCCGCCGCGAACGTCACGCCCACCCAACAGCCCACCCCCGGTGACAACGCAGACCCGGCCGGGGTCGGCGCCCGGCGCCGGGCACCCCGGCCGCGCGCCCCTCGAGCCCCCCTCTAGACCGACCCCTCCTCCACCACCGCGCATCCCCACCCTTCGTAGTCGACGTCATCCATCCCCTCGATCGTGTCGAGGATCGTGGCGGTGACCCCGTCCATCTGCGCGGGGGCGTCGGTCTTCTGGAAGGCGACGCGCCAGGCGGTGGCGTCCTCCGTCGCCTCGATGTCCCCGACGGTGAACCCGGCGGCGACCAACGCGTCGGCCGCCACGCGCGCGGCCTCCTCGTCGATCGCGCGCACGAGGTGATCGACGGGGCGCGGCGCGTCGAGCTTGTCGCCGTGGCTCCGGAGCTGGATGACCACGCGGCGGTTCTGCATCTGGTGCCACTCGCGTGCGCCCGGCCACAAGAAGTTGCGGTAGAGATCCCAGCTCGCGTCGGTGTGCGCGAGGTGGGTGGCCTGGTATTCGCCGAGCGGGAGCTCGGGGAGCTCGCCCACGGGCCCGTAGTAGATGAAGTCGGAGCGCCCGCGGGTGACGACGCGCCCGACCGGCGCCCACCCCGCGGCCTCGAGCGTCTGGCCGAGGCGGTCCTCGAGGTCGAAGAGCGCGGAGGCCTCCACCGAGGAGCGCAGGCCGTTCTGCATCGGCGCCTGCATCTTCACGGAGACGATCAGCCGCTCGGGCAGATCGGCCACGGGCGCGCGCGGCCCGATGGCGAGGTCGAGCGCGATGACCAACGGCACCTCGCCGTCGTGAGTGAAGTAGAAGTCCCAGGTCCCGTCAGGCATGCCGCGCGTCTAACGGATCCGGCGCCGACGCACCGGCCCCTTCCGGTCACGGGACGCGTTACACGGCGCACCCGGTTCCGTATCCCCGTTCACCGTGAGGCCCCCCGTGCCCGCCAACATCTACGACTCGATCCTCGACGCCATCGGCAACACCCCGCTCGTGCGCCTGCGCACCATCGGCAAGGACACCGGTTGCGAGTACCTCGTGAAGTGCGAGTACCTCAACGCGGGCGGCTCGGTGAAGGACCGGATCGGCCGCCGCATGATCCTCGAGGCGGAGAAGTCCGGCCGCATCAAGCCGGGTGACACGCTGATCGAGCCCACCAGCGGCAACACCGGCATCGGCATGGCCCTCGCCGCGGCGGTCCGCGGCTACCGCATGGTCATCACCATGCCGGAGAAGATGAGCCGGGAGAAGCAGGTCGTGCTCGAGGCGCTCGGCGCCGAGATCATCCGCACCCCGACCGAGGCCGCGTTCGACGCGCCCGAGAGCCACATCAGCGTCGCGAAGCAGCTCCAGAAGATCCTGCCGAACTCGCACATCCTCGATCAGTACGCGAACCCCGACAACCCGATGGCCCACTACGAGGGCACCGGCAGGGAGATCGTCGAGCAGACCGACGGGAAGATCGACATCCTCGTCCTCACCGCCGGCACCGGCGGCACGCTCACCGGCATCGCCCGCCGGGTGAAGCAGGACATCCCCAACTGCCGCATCGTCGGCGTCGACCCGGTCGGCTCGCTCCTCGCGGGCCCCTCCCCCATCGGGAGCTACAAGGTCGAGGGCATCGGCTACGACTTCATCCCCGACGTGCTCGACCGTGACCTCGTCGACGAGTGGGTCAAGTCGGAGGACCGCGAGTCCTTCCTCATGGCCCGCCGCCTCATCCGCAAGGAGGGCATGCTCGTCGGCGGCAGCACCGGGTCGGCCGTGTGGGCGTCCGTCCAGATGGGCAAGAAGTACGGTCCGGGCAAGCGCATCGTTACGCTCGCGCCCGACTCCGTCCGCAACTACATGACCAAGTTCCTCGACGACGCCTGGCTCCGCGCCAACGGCTTCGTGGACCGCGGCTGGGAAACCGCGTCGGTGGGCGAGCTCCTGCGCTCCCTCCCCCGTCGCGACCTCATCACGACCGAGGGCGGCCACACCGTGGCCGAGGCCGTCAAGCTGATGAAGCAGAAGGGCATCAGCCAGATCCCCGTCCTCGAGGACGGCCGTCTCATCGGCATCCTCACCGAGTCCGACGTGCTCGGGAAGCTCGTCGACGGCCGCGCCGGCCTCGAGAGCAAGGTGGCCGAGGTGATGTTCCGCAACGTGCGCACCGTCGAAGAGTCGGACGATGCCGCCGTGCTCTCCAAGCTCTTCAACGAGGGGCTCGTGGCGGTCGTCGTCGGCGAGGATCGGGCGCTCAAGGGCCTGCTCACCAAGCTCGACCTGGTCGACTTCCTCACCCGCTCGGCGCGCGAGGCCGGGTAGCCGAACGGGGGGCGACGAAGCCCCCCGCGCCCGGGTTGGTCGTGGTTAGTTCGGATCGCGTGGATCCGGCCCACCCGATGCGGCGTCACATCGAGCACGTGATCGTGCTGATGTTCGAGAACCGCTCCTTCGACAACCTGCTCGGGTGGCTGCACGACGGGGACGCCGACCCCGAGTCGGTGCACAACGTGCCCGCGCCGAGGCCCGGCGAGCCCCGCTACGACGGGCTCAACGACGCGCTCTGCCAGCGGTACGCCCAGCCGCTCGTGCGGAACGGCGCGGTCGAGCGCTACCCCATCCGCCGGGGCGCCCCGGGGGCCTGCCCGCGGTGGGATCCACGGGAGGGGTTCGAGGCCGTGGCCCGGCAGATCGGCGCCGACGCTACCGAGGGGCCCATGCGCGGTTTTCTCCAGGACTACTGGAGCTTCCAGAAGGACAAGCTCTGGTTCGACCCCACCGACATCCTCCACACGTTCGACCGACAGCAGGCGCCGGTGATCAACACCCTCGCCGACACGTTCGGCGTGTCCGATCGCTGGTTCGCCTCCATCCCCTCGCAGACCTCGATCAACCGCGCGTTCTCGTTGTGTGGCCGCTCCGTCGGGTTCCCGACGCGCGCGGACCGCGCGGCCGGCCGCACGACGGCGATGGTCGACAACCACTACTACCGCCACCTCCTCCCCTTCTCGCTCGTCCCCGCCGTGTTCTCCGGGCCGACGATCTGGAACGTGCTCTCCGACGCCGGGCACGACACCGCCGCGGACTGGAAGGTCTACCCGTCGAACGTGTGGCCGCCCCACGTGCCGGGCGCGAGCACCACCTCCTACACGTGGAAGATGTTCGAGGGCCTCCAGGCGCTGATCTCGGCCCCCGTGCGCGACCCGCGCTACGCGCCCATCGCGCAGCTGTACCGCGACCTCGCGGAGGGCACCCTGCCGCGCTTCGCCTACCTCGAGCCCGACTACTCCTTCACCGTGTTCGAGGAGCTCGGCCTGCACATCGGCAACGACTACCACCCGCCCGGGCACATCGGCGGCGCCGAGCGGCTCCTGAAGCGGGTGTCCGATGCGCTCTTCGGGTCCCGCTACTGGGCGGACACGCTCCTCGTCGTGCTCTTCGACGAGCACGGCGGCACCTTCGACCACGTGACGCCGCCATCGGGCCTCGTGTGCCCGTCGGGCGGGGACACCCGGGAGATGGGCTTCGACTTCACGCACGGCGGGGTGCGCGTGCCCGCGCTGTTCGTGTCGCGTTGGGTGGCGCCGCACACGGTGCTCCGGAGCCCGACCCCGACCCCCTTCGAGCACACGTCGTTGCCGGCGACACTGCTCGACTGGTGGGGGATCGACGCCGGACCGCTCGGGGAGCGGGTCGCGGCGGCCCCGAGCTTCGCGGACGTGGTGGGAGACACGCCCCGCGACAAGCCGGACTGGCGGCGCGCGACGCGATTGGGGAGAGCCGCCGTGCGTGCCTAGGTTGGCGGAAGGAGGCAACATGGGCCAACACGGGCGCAATCGCACGGGCTCCGACGCGACGCGGGGCAACCGGGTGTTCGAGACGGAGCGGCACGACGAGCCGGTCTCCGACACCCGCCCCATCGACGAATTCGCACCGGCGCAGGCCGCGCCGTGGGACGTCCAGGGGCGGCCGCCGCCGGGCATCGTGGGCTCCGGGCCGATGCCGATCGCCGGATCGCCCGACGTGACGCCGCGGGAGGGGTTCGACGGCGTGAACCGTCGCGTCGAGCAGGCGACCGGGTGGGAGGGGCAGGAACGTCGGCGGGCCCCCTGGACCTACGAGCGCGGCGGGTAGCCGCCGAGCGCCGCCGCCGGGACGGTCGCCATGTCCCGCTCCCGATGGTAGGTCCGCGCGTACGTGACCCAACATCCGCCCGCCCCCTGGTTCGACGCCCTCGTCGCGCCCTTGCGGGATCGCCTCGAGGCCGCGTGGCGGCGCCTCCCCGCGCCGGTTGCGGGTACAGCGCGATCACCGCGCGCGGGCCTCGGCGGCGCGCTCGTCGTCCACGTGGCGCGGGGGTGGGGCACCCGTCGCTGGCAGGAGGCCGGTCGCGTCGCGGTCGTGCTGGTCGAGGCCTATGACCAGCAGGTGTTCCGGGGCGCGCCCGACCCCGCCACGCGCGCGTTCTGGCTGACGACCGACCTGCGGCGCGGCCACCACGCGATCCGGGAGGCCGCGCGGCGCGACGAGGCGCTCCTCCGACGCGTCACGGCGCGGATGGTCGGGGCCCCGGACCTCGGCGAGGCGCCGGTGCCCGAGGCGGTGGTGTTCCTCCGCGGGGCGGTCGCCGCCGGGGTGATCGCGGGGGCGGTGCCCGACGCCGTCCACGCCGCGCTCGACCGGTGGGCCACGGCCGTCGGCGAGGCGATGGACGGGATCGAGCGCGGGGTCGACATCACCCCGTGGCTACACGACGCCGCCGCGGCCCTCGCCGGGCTCCCCGACTGCGACGCCCGCGATCGCCTCGCCGCCGCCCTCGACCCCGGGCCCGCGCCCCTCGGCGCCCGTCCGACCGTCTCCGGGTGGGTCCCCTTCCACCTCCCCGAGCCGCCGCCCCCCGAGACGGCGCTCGAGCGCGCGATCGTCGCCCCCTTCCCCGGCGACGGGCCCCTCCCGACCGCGGCGCGCTGGCTCGCCGCCCGCGGTGGAAAACGCCTGCGCGCGCGCATCGCCCTCGCCGCCGCGCGTGCCGTGCGCGCTCCCCCCGCGGACACCGCCGACACCGCCGACACCCCCGACGAGGCCCTCCGCGTCGCCGTCGTCGCCGAGTGGGCCCACACCGCCTCGCTCGTGCTCGACGACATCGTCGACGAGGCCGACCTCCGCCGGGGCGCCCCCGCGCTGCACCGCGCCACCTCCGTCCCCTTCGCCACGGGCGTCGCGGGCTGGGTGCTCACGCGCACGCTGCTCCACGCGCCCGATCCCGCCGCGATCGCCGACACGCTGCTCGTGCTCGCCGACGGCCAGCGCGACGAGCTCGCCCGCGCCGGGGATCTCGCGATGGATCTGGACGCCTGGTACACGATCGCCGCCGCGAAGACCGCGCGGTTGTTCAGCTTCGCCGCCGTCGGCGGGGGCGCGTCGGCCGGCGCGGACCGTGCCCAACGGAAGGCCCTCGCGCGCTACGGCCAGGAGCTCGGCCTCGCCTTCCAGATCGTCGACGACGTGCTCGACTACGTCGGGGAGGAGGCCGCGCTCGGCAAGCGCCCTGGCCAGGACCAACGCACCGGGCGGATCACGTTCCCGCTCCTGCTGCTCCGCGAGGCCGATCCCGCCGCGCTCGCCGGGCCGCCGGAGGGGGTGCTCGCCGCCCTTCACCACCACGGCATCCCCGCCCGGTGCCACGCCCGCGCCGCGGCCCACCACGCCCGCGCCGTCGCCGCGCTCGCCGCCCTCCCCGGCGACACCTCGGGGCTCCTGGCCCTCGCCTCCCGATGCGTGGAGCGGCGGGCGTGAGCGCCCTGCTGGCCCTCCCCTGGTCGCTCGCCGAGGCCGTCGGGCTCCCGAGCCCGACCCGACCCGGCCGCCCGATCTTCGACCACCTCAAGCGCCTCGCGGGCTTCGTGCTCTCCGGCGTCGCGGTGCTCGGCTTCTACGGCATCTCCAAGCTCGCCGGGCCGCCGCGCACCCTCCCGCTCACGACGCTCGATCTCGCCATCCCGCTCGTGCCGTGGACCGTCTGGGTCTACGGATCGGGTACGAAGGCGGCGCTGCTCGCCTGGCTGATGGTGCCCGACGCGCGCGCGGGCCGTCGCCTGTTCTGGACGCTCGCCCTGTGCGCGGCGACCACGAGCGTGTTCTTCACCTTCTGGCCGACCACCTACCCACGCGAGCTCTGGCCCCTCCCCCCGGGCACCTCCGCCACGTTGGTCGAATTCGCCGATTTGCGTGCCACTGACTCGCCCACCAACTGCCTGCCGTCGCTCCACGTCGCGCTCGCGTGGGGGCTCGCGCTGAATTGGGCGGGGTGGCTCCGACGGGGCGGCGCGCCCTGGACCGCGGCCCTCCCAATCGTGTGGGCGGCCCTGGTCTCCGTCGGCACCCTCACGACCAAGCAACACTACGTCGTCGACGTGCCGACCGGGGCGTTGGTCGGGGTCGGGGCGTTCCTGCTCGCCCGCCGCGCCGTCGCCGCCGCGCCCCTCGCCGCCGACGGGCGGCTCTCCCTCGCCGATCCGCGCGCCGTCGAGGCCCTGCTCGTCCGCGTGCGCGCCCACCAGTGGCGCCTCGACGACATCCCGTGGCCCAAGACACTCCCGCCACTGCCGCCGCTCCTCGCCCGCCTCCTCAACGAGGTCGTCTACGTCGAGGAGATCGCGCGCCTGAACTTCGAGCTCCTCCGCGACGCGAGTGACACCCCCGCCCTCCGGGAGCTGTACGACCTGTTCGCCGCCGAGGAGCGCCGCCATGCCGACGGCCTCCGCCTGCTCCTCGCCCGCTCCGGCGCACCGCTCCAGGCGCCCGGCCTCGGCAACGCCCTGGTGCTCGACCAGTTCGACACCCTCCACCCCGACGTGGACGCCGCGCTCGTCGCCGTCTCGACCCCCGTGTTCGAGACCTTCCTCGACGCCGGCACCATCCCCTTCCTCCGCGCGCACCCGGCGCTCCGCTCGCCCGCCTTCGACGCGTTCGTCGAGCGCGTGTGCACCGACGAGTCCGCCCACCTCGCGCTGAATTGGATCGTCGTCCGGGATCTGGCACGTTCCCACCCGGGCTGGTCGAGCCTCCGCCTGCTCGCCAACCCCAACATCCTCCGCGGGATGGCCGCGGTGCCGTGGATGTCGCTGGAGGTCTACGCCGTGGCCCACCGGCTCGGCTACGACTTCGCCACGTTGTTGCCGCCGTTCGGCCGGCTCTGGCGACTCCACGAGCGGTTCCCCGAGCTCGCGCAATTCTCGTTATGGTGGCCCTACCGGGCCTTCGTGGCGGCGGGCTGGATCGCGACGATCACGTGCCTCGGGCTCGTTCGCACCGGGCTCTTGTTCGCGGACCTCTGGGTATACGTGACACGTGTCACCGGTTTCGTGTCCAGGCGGCTCTTCGGGGACACGTTGTTGCGACGCCGCGGACTCCCTCCCCTCCCCTCTCGAGGCCTCTGATGGTGCCTTCCCGCCCCTCCCAGACCGCGGAGGCCGTCTGCCTCCTGCGTGCCATCGAGGAGGCCCGCCCCGCCGCCACGCGCATCCTCGACGACCCGTTCGCCCTCACGTTCCTCGGGCCCCTGTCGCGCGCCGGGCTGGCGCTCGCCCCCCACACCGGCGACCTGGTCCCCGGGCTGGCCACGTTCGTCGTGTGCCGACACCGCCTGATCGACGACGCGCTCCTCGCCGCCCTCGCGCGGACGGACGCCCCGATCGAGCAGGTGGTCGTGCTCGGCGCCGGCTACGACGCGCGGGCGTGGCGCTTCGCCGACGAGCTCGCCGGGAGGCCCGTGTTCGAGGTCGACTTTCCCGCCACCCAGGCGCGCAAGGAGCGGATCCTGCGCGGGCGCGACCTCCCCCCGGCCGACGTGCGGCGGGTCCCCATCGACTTCCAGGTCGACCGCCTCGACGACGTCCTCTTGCGCGCCGACTTCGTCCCCGGCCGCCCGACCTTCTTCATCTGGGAGGGCGTGTCGATGTACCTCCGCCGCGAGGCGATCGTCGCCACGCTGGAAGCGCTCCACGCGCTCGGCGGCCCGGGCTCCGTCCTCGCGATGGACTTCTGGTTCCTCCTCGACGATCCGGGCCTCCGCGCCATGCTCAACCGGGCCGGCGCCCGCCTCGTCTCCCTCGTCGGCGAGCCGATCACCTTCGCGCTCCCCCCCGAGGAGGCGCCGTCGTTGCTCGCCCGGCACGGGTGGCAGGTATCCGACCTCGCGGACGCCGCCGAGCTCGAGCGCCGCTACGTCCGCGACGGGCGGCGGGCCTGGCCGGCGATGGCGGTGCTGGTGGCGGTGCGCGACGGGTCGTAGAGGCCGGGGGGCCATCGGACGGGGGGAGCGCCGGGGCTACCGACGCCGCATCGCGAGGGCCACGAGCGCGAGCAGCGCGGCGAGGGGCGGGCCTCCGGGAGGCGTCGTCGCGCAGCCGCGGGTCTCGCGGGGGGGCGCCTCGGTGGCGTCCTCGGCGGGCTCGCCCGTGTCCGCGGGGGCGGCGGTGTCACCGGAGTCCCGGGTGTCATCCGAGGCGGTGTCGTGGCCCGCGGTGTCGTCGTGGGCGGTGTCGTCGGCGGCGGTGTCGTGGCCCGCGGTGTCTTCCCCGGCGGTGTCCTCCCCACCGGTGTCCTCGGGGGCGCCGTCACAGTCGGCGTCGATCCCGTCGTGCGGCGCGTCGTCCCGATTGCAGGGGTGCACCGTGGGGTCCGTGTCGTCGCAGTCGAAGCTCTCGACCGCGTAGCCGTCGCGATCGAGGTCCGTGAGCGGTGCCCAGGAGGTGGCGTCGAGCTCCCCCTCGAAAGCGCCGTCGGTCCAACCCCACGTCGGGTTCCAGTACCAGTACCGGCCGTCGGGGAGCCGACCTTCGCACTCGGCCGCGAAGCAGGACCCGACCTCCACGGTGGCGGCTCCGACGGTGATCGCCCAGTCGGTGCAGAGGTGGCTCGTCACGTCCTCGCTCGCCGCCGCCCACGCACACGTGCCGTCGGACCAGCGCTCCTCGACGGTCTCGCCGTATTCGTCGTGCGCGAGGGAGAAGCCCGCCTCAACCGCGCCGTCGGCCGGCAGCTCGAGGTCCAGCGTTCCGGTCCAGCTCGCCTCGTAGGACACGGACGACCAGAATTCGTCACCCCGCCAGCTCGAACCCGAGGCACGCTGCGCGGATACCCGGAGCTCCGTCCACGCGGGCGCCTCCACGCCGGACGCGCGCACCCGCACCTCCCACGTGTAGGGGTCGTCCGGTCGCCGCGTCGCGAAGTCGTCTTCCAGCGCGGGGCCCTCGTAGTGGACCTCCACCTCGTTCCCGGCGGCGTCCGTGCAGGCTCCTTCGAGGCAGACGGTGTCCGCGTCGGGGGCGCCGCAGTCCGACAGGCACGCGGGATCGACCCACGCGAGCGCGACCGGCAGGAGCCTCTCGTAGAGGTCCTCCGTACCGAGCGCCCCCACGTCACGGAAGGCCGCGGCGTCCGCCGAGGAAGCCACCGTCGGGCACTCCCAGGTCAGATCCGCGGCGAAGGCGGCGGGAAGGAGGAGGACCATGCCGGCATCTTAGCGGGATCGACGCGGAGCAGGCGCGCCGGCTCAGCCCTTCTTCGACCGCGGCTTCACCGACCACGTGAACGTGAAGCGGCTCACCTCGGCGCCGTCCGCGAGGGTGCCGACGGTCTCGAGCGAGACGGAGCGGGCCTCGCCGGTGGCCGCGGCCTCGCGCACCGCGGCGAACACGGCGGGGCCGCCGTTGCACACGAAGGTGGCCGTGCCGGTGGCCTTCTTGCCGAAGGAGGCCTTCATGTCGACGATGAGCGTGGAGAACGGCGCGTCGGACGTGGCGAGGAGCACGAGCGCCCCCGTCGACATCTCGGCGGCCATCGCCTGCGCGGCGAAGTAGGTCGAGCGGAAGGGGTTCTGGCTGCGCCACCCGTACGGCACGGAGCAGACGCACCGCTCGGCGTTCAGCTCGTGGAGCGACACGCCGGTGAACAGGGCGGCGGGCAGCTTGGCGAGCATCCAACCGCGGAAGAGGACGGGGTTCGTGACCTGTCGCTGGAGGCGGGTCTGGGGCTCGGAGAGGGACATCGGCGGCACCTATCGCTGCGTCGTGTCCTGCGGCACCGGTTCGTGACCGGGAGGGCCGACGAACCAGGACGAAACCGGTGACCGTGGATAGTGCGGGGGGCCTGATGTCCGTCGATCTCCGCGCCACCCTCCACCAGGAAGCCGCCCGCCTCGGCTTCGGGCGGGTGCGCGTGGCGCGCGCGGGGCCGCCGCCGCGCTTCGACCGGTACGACGCCTTCGTCGCCGCCGGGTACCACGCGGAGATGACGTGGCTCGCGGAGAGCCGCGACAAGCGCTCCGACGCGCGCCAGATGCTCCCCGAGGCCCGGAGCGTCGTCGTGCTCGCCATGGACTACGCGCGGCCCGGCCCGCCCGATCCCGGCGGCCTCACCGGTCGGGTGGCGAGCTACGCGTGGGGGCGCGACTACCACTCGCTCATCGGGCTGCGCGTGCGGCACTTGCGACGCGCGCTGGAGGCGGCGGTCCCCGGCCTGCTCACCTGGGGCGCGGTCGACTCCGCCCCCGCCTGGGAGCGTGGCTGGGCGCAGGCCGCGGGCATGGGCTTCAACGGAAAGAACGGCCTCGCCATCATCCCAGGTGAGGGCAGCCTCTTCTTCCTCGCGACGATCCTGCTCTCCGAGGAGCTGGAGCCCGACGCGCCGGTGACCGAGCGGTGTGGCCGCTGCCGACGCTGCCTCGACGCGTGCCCGACCGCCGCGTTGTTGGAGGGCGGCGGCATGGACGCCGCGAAGTGCATCTCCTACCTCACGATCGAGCACGACGGGCCGATCCCCGAGGCGCTCCGACCGCAGATGGGGCGGTGGGTGTTCGGATGCGACGACTGCCAGACCGTGTGCCCCCACCAGCACGCCGCCCGCGGCCCGGTCCCCGAGGACTTCGCGCCGCGCCGGGCCTGGCTGCCCCTGCCCGCGATCCTCGAGGCCTCGGACCAGGCCCTGCTCGACACCTTCGAGGGCTCGCCGCTCCGCCGCGCCGCGCCCCGTCGCATCCGTCGCAGCGCGTGCATCGTGCTCGGCAATATCGGCGATCCGCGCGCGCGCACGGTGCTGGAGCGGGTGCGGGACGGCGGGGATGCGATGTTGGCGGAGCACGCGGAGTGGGCGTTGGGGCGGCTGTCGTCGTAACCAACTCGGTGTGGGCGCCTACCCCTGCATCAACCCGCGGATCCGCCCGCCCCCGTCGACGTGGACACGCCACGCGGCCGGCTCCTTCGGCAGGCCGGGCATGGTCTGCACGTCCCCCGCGAGCGCCACGACGAAGCCGGCGCCGGCATGCAGGCGGAGGCGCCGGACGCGCAGGACGTGGGCGGGGGGGACCCCGCGGACCCGGGGATCATCGGTGAGGGAGAGCGGCGTCTTCGCGATGCACACGGGGAGCGCGCTCCCGCCGAGCGCGTCGATGCGGGCGAGATCCTGGAGGGCGGCGTCCTCCAGGTGGATCCCGGCGGCGCCGTAGAGCGCGGTCGCGACCGTCTCGAGCTTTTCGGGGAGCGTCGCGTCGAGGGGGTAGAGCCAGCGCGGCACGCCGGGGGCGGCGAGGCCCTGCGCGAGGACGTCGGCCGCTTCGAGGGAGCCCTCCCCGCCGTGGGCGAAGCCGTCGCATGCCGCGAAGGGGGCGCCGCGGGCGTGACAGGCGTCGCGGACGGTGGCGATGTCCTCGGCGGAGTCGTCGGCGAAGCCGTTGAGCACCACCATCGCGTCGAGATCGTAGCGGGCGATCCCGTCGAGGTGGTGGTGGAGCTGCGCGAGCCCGCGACCGAGATCGCCGTCGCCGTGCCAGCGGAGCGCGCGGATCGTCGCGACGAGCACCACGCGCGATGGCCACAGCCCGGCCGCGCGCGCCTTGATGTCGAGGTACTTCTCGCCGCCGAGGTCGAACCCGAAGCCCGCCTCGGTGAGCACGATGTCCGCGTGCGCGAGCGCCATCCGGGTCGCGATGCGGGAGCTGCATCCGTGGGCGATGTTGGCGAACGGGCCGCCGTGGACGAAGGCCGCGCCGCCCTCCGCGGTCTGCACGAGGTTCGGCATCGTCGCCTCGAGCAGCAGCGCGGACATCGCGCCCACGCCCCGGAGGTCCGTCGCGGTCACCGGGCGCTCGTCGCGGTCCTCGCCCACGATCAGCCGCCCCAGCCGCTCCTCGAGGTCCGCGCGATCCTCCGCGAGGCAGAGCGCCGCCATCACCTCGCTCGCCGCGGTGATGTCGAAGCGGCTCTCCCGCGTGACCCCGTCGAGCCCCACCTGCACGCGTCGGAGCGCGCGATCGTTCAGGTCGAGCACGCGCGGCCAGTGGATCCGGGCCGGGTCGGGCCCGGTGCCG
This sequence comes from Deltaproteobacteria bacterium, assembly GCA_036676765.1. GTDB lineage: Bacteria > Myxococcota_A > UBA796 > UBA796 > SXON01 > CAJBVW01. Next base: position 22,038 of record JAKFCH010000382.1, on the reverse strand, counting down.
TGCTGAACGGCGTGGTCCACGAGCGAGGCCAGCAGATCGTGCGCGCTCGTGATGGCGTGCATGTCGCCGGTGAAGTGGAGGTTGATGGCGTCCTCCGGCTGGATGGTGGCGCGCCCGCCGCCGGTCCCGCCGCCCTTGCGCCCGAACACCGGCCCGACCGACGGCTGCCGCAGCGCCAACGCGACCCGGTGCCCTCGTTGGCGGAGCCCCATCGCGAGCGCGATGGCCATCGTCGTCTTGCCCTCGCCGGGTGGCGTCGGCGTGATCGCGGAGACGAGCACGAGCTTTCCGACGGGCGGGCCCGCGGCGTCGAGCGCCACCTTCGCCCGGCCCGGCCCCCACGCGAGGACGTGCTCGCGCCGGAGGCCCAGCTCCTCCGCGACCGCCGCGAGGGGGCGCACGCCGACGCCATTCTCGTTCATCGCGTCGCCTGACGAAACGGTTCCCCCCATCCGATGCCTCCCCCCGTCCCCGTCCCTATCTCTTCCGCATGGCGATCTCGCGCATCTACCTCTCGCCCGGGCTCTTCGGCTTCGAGCGCATCGGCACCTACGTGTACTTCCACCACCTCGAGCAGGGGCTCTTGCGCCGCTTCGCCGACGCCGGCCGCGAGGCGCGCGCGCACCTCGTCAACGCCTTCCCCACGGCCTCGATCCGTCGACGCGCGGAGAGCCTGTTCGCCGCGATCACCACGACATGGACGCCGGGCGACCCCCTCCACCTCGTCGGGCACTCCACCGGCGGGCTCGACGCGCGCATGCTCGCGGCTTCTGGGGCCACCGTGGGCGATCCGCGCGCGCTCGCCGCCCTCAAGGCCGACCTCCGCTCGATCACCTGCATGAACACGCCCCACCACGGCACGCCCCTGGCCGCGTTCTTCGCGACCCTCTCCGGACAGCGCCTGCTCTTCTTCCTCTCCGCCGCCACCGTTCCGATCCTCACCCTCGGCTCCCCGCCCATCGCACTCACCTCGTCCCTCCTCTCGGCGCTTCCCCGGCCCGATCGCGCCCTCGGCCTGCGCGTCGGCCTCCTCGACCGCGCGTCGGGCGCGCTCGTCGGCGCCCTCGACGACCTCTCCAGCCGTGACCTCCGCACCTGGCTGGACGGCCTCCAGTACGACCAGGCCGGGATCATCCAGCTCGCGCCCGAGGTCATGGATGTCTACGACGCCCTGGCGGCCGACGATCCCGCCGTCACCTACCAATGCTCCGCCTCGTGGGTCCCCGCGCCCGGCATGATGGACTGGGCCCGCACCGCCGCCTCCCCCTGGACGAGCGCGTCCGCCACGCTCTTCGCCACGCTCCAACGGCTCACCGCGGCGCAACACGCGCTCTACACCTGCGAGCCCGAGGGCTCCGCGTGGAAGGAGGCCGTGGTCCGCCGCGTCGGCGAAGTGCCACCTTCGGGTGCCAACGACGGAATCGTGCCGTTCCGCTCCCAACTCCACGGCAACCTGGTCTGGGCCGGGCTCGGCGATCACCTCGACGTGGTCGGCCACTTCGCGGGCCCCTCCGGGCGCGCCGGCGCCGACGAGCACCACGATTGGATGACGTCGGGGGCGCGGTTCGACCGGGGGCGCTTCGACACGCTCCTCGACGCCATCGTCACGGGCATGCTCGAGGCGGATCCACCACCCTGACGGACGGTCGACCCGCCGAATCGAGGGCTACGCCGCCTCGCGCCCCGCGCGGCGACGGAACAGCAACGCTCCCAGGAGCACGAGCGCCCCGAGGCCGCCGCGGTCGCCGCCACTCGCGCAGCCGCATCCGTCGCGGACGTGGATGACGCCTGTGTCTTCGACGGCGTCCGTGTCTCCCCCATCGTCACGAATGATATCGCCGGTGTCACCCGTGTCGCCCGTGTCAGTTGTGTCACCCGTGTCACCCGTGTCGCCCGTGTCACCCGTGTCACCCGTGTCGGCGGTATGCTCGCCGGGTGCGTCCTCGCCGTCACAATCCTGGTCGACGCCGTCTCCGGTGACCTCGGGACCGCCGGGGAAGACGGTGGCATCATTGTCGTCGCAGTCCTCGCACTCCGCGAACCCGTCGCCGTCCACGTCGGCGAAGACCGAGGTGCCGTCGCAGTCGTAGTCGGCGGGGTCGGTGCAGTCGGACTCCTCCGCGCCCGGGTGGTACGCGACATCGGCGTCGTCACAATCGCCGCCCACGACGCCGTCGGACTCACCGGGGCCGTCACAGACGAGGTCGGTGGAGGACACGGTGGCGCCGTCGGCTGCCGCGAAACCGTCCTCGTCGGCGTCGGCGAAGCAGGCCTCCCCGCCGTCACAGTCCTGGTCGATGCCGTCCGCGACGATCTCCGATGCCGCAGGAGAGATGGTGGCGTTCGTGTCGTCGCAGTCACCGGACGCTACCGAGGTGGCCGCCTCGCCCGCGTCGTCACAGTCGGTGTCGTCCGAGAGCGTGACCGCGTCGTCGCTCGCACGGTACCCGTCCCCATCGGCGTCGGTCCAGCAGCGCTCGCCGCCATCACAGTCGTCGTCGCGGCCATCGCCCACCGCGTCGGTCGCGCCGGGGAAGACCGAGACGTCGGCGTCGTCACAGTCGCCGTCGGGGGTGGAGGCCGAGGCCTCGCCGGGGGCGTCGCACGCCACGCTCCCCACGATCGTGTCGCCACCGGGACGGTAGCCGTCCCCGTCGGCGTCGACATAGCAGCGGTCGGCGCCGTCGCAGTCACTGTCCACGGCGTCCCCCACGCCCTCGACGGCGTCGGGGTTCACCGAGGCGTCGCCGTCGTCACATTCGAGACACGCGGCCCAGCCGTCGCTGTCCGCGTCGGCGTAGACGACCGACCCGTCGCAGTCGTAGTCGGCGGGGTCGCCACAATCGGATTCGGACGCGCCGGGGTGGTAGGCGGACGAGGTGTCGTCGCAATCGCCAGTGGGCGCGGAAGCGGCCGCCTCGCCGGTGTCGGCGCAGTCGGTGTCCGCGGACGGCACCATGTCGGTGGAGGCGACGTAGCCATCTCCGTCGGCGTCCACGTAGCAGAGCTCGGCGCCGTCGCAGTCCCGGTCGATCTCGTCGCCGGCGGACTCGCTTGCGCCGGGGAACGTGTCCGCGTTTGTGTCGTCACAATCGGTCGAGGTCGCCGTGTACCCAATCGGGAGGTCGCAATACTCCCCGGTGGTGGTGCCGCTGTGGCCATCGCCGTCGGCATCGAGGTAGAAGATCGACAGGCCTGTAGCGGTGTCATCGTCATCGGAGAGTCCGTCGCAGTCCTCGTCCGTGTCGAGCGCGTCGCACGCCTCGGTCGCGCCCGGGTTGACGACCGCGGAGGCGTCGTCACAATCTCCGTCCACGTCGGCGTAGCCAGCCGTGTCCGGGCAGGCCGTACCGGTGATCGACGAGCCGTATCCATCGCCGTCGGCATCGACGTACCGGGTCGCCGCGGTTGTCACGCTCGCGTCGGAGTCGTCACAGTCGTCCGGCGCGAGGAGGCCGTCTCCGTCCGCATCTCCGTAGCCAAGGTAGACATGGGCCGCTCCGCCACCATCCGCGGAATAGAAGCATCCGACGATCACGTCGGCGTGGCCGTCCCCGTTCACGTCTCCCGCGCCCGCGACGGACGTTCCGCAGTAGTTGTTGGTCGCTCCCGTCAGCGTGGTCGTCGCGGTCGACGACACCCCATCCGACGACCCCTGGTGCAGGTACACGCGGCCCGAGTTGCCGTCGTACCCGTACGCCCCTACGATCACGTCGGCGTAGCCGTCCCCGTTGACATCCCCCGCACGCGAAACCGATGCCCCCAAGTAGTTGTACGTGGCCTCCCCGCTGATCGTGGTGGTCGCGCTCGTCGACACCCCGCCCGACGACCCGTGGTGCACGTACGCGCGGCCGGCGCGAGTGCTGTTCCCGTACGCCCCGACGATCACGTCCGCATAGCCGTCTCCGTTCAAGTCGCCCGCCCCGGATACCGACCGCCCGAACCAGTCCGACGTGGCCTCTCCGGTGAGCGTCGTCGTCGCGCTCGTCGACACCCCGCCCGACGAACCGTGGTGCACGTACGCGCGGCCAATGTTGGAGCCGTATCCTCTTGCCCCGACGATCACGTCCGCGTATCCGTCACCGTCGACGTCGCCCGCGCTCGAAACCGATGCCCCGAAGTAGTTTGACGTGGCCTCCCCGAGGAGCGTGGTCGTCGCGGCGGTGGACACCCCGCCCGGCGACCCGTGGTGCACATACGCGCGGCCGGTGAGCGAGCTGCGGCCGGACGCCCCCACGATCACGTCGGCGTACCCGTCCCCGTCGACGTCCCCCGCATCGGCTACCGATACGCCCAGAAAATCGTTCGCCTCCCCACCCGTGAGTGTAGTCGCGGCGATGGTGGACACGCCGGCCGTCGACCCGTGGTGAACGTACACCCGGCCGTTCGAGTCGCTGTACCCGGACGCACCCACGATCACATCCGAATAGCCGTCGCCGTTCACGTCGCCCGCACTGGAGACCGAGCTCGCGAAGTAGTCGCCCGTCGCCTCCCCGGTGAGCGTGGTCGCCGCGCTCGTCGACATGCCAGCCGAGGACCCGTGGTACACGTACGCGCGGCCCATACTGCCGTAGCACGAGATTGAGTCGCACACGTATCCGCCGTACCTGCTCGCCCCCACGATCACGTCGGCGTAGCCGTCTCCGTTCACGTCCCCCGCACCGGAGACCTCGGCTCCCAAATAGATGGGGTGCACGCCCGTCATCGTGGCCATCGCGCTCGCCGACACCCCGCCGGATGACCCGTGGTACACGTACGCGCGGCCGATGCGGTACCCGTACCCGCGGAAGGACGCACTCTGGTATCGGTCCGCCCCCACGATCACGTCGGTGTAGCCGTCTCCATTCACATCCCCTGCGACGGAGACCGACGACCCGAAGTAGATGGAGGCCTCCTCCCCGGTGAGCGTGGTCGTCGCGCCGGCCGAAATCCCGACTGACGCCCCGTGGTACACGTACACGCGACCTATGGCTGTACTGTAGCCTGGCGACCCCACGATCACGTCGTCGTAGCCATCTCCGTTCAGGTCGCCCGCGCCCGAGACCGAGGTCCCGAAGTAGCTGTACCTCGCCTCCCCATTGAGCGTGGTCACACCGTACACCCCGCCCGGCCCCCCGTGGTAGACGTACGCGCGGCCGACCAAGCTCTCCGTGGCGGTGTTGTACCCGTAGGCCCCCACGATCACGTCGGCGTAGCCGTCCGCGTTCACGTCACCCGCATCGGAAACGGCCCACCCGAAACGATTGGAGGTCGCCTCCCCCGGAAACATGGACGTCGCGGTCGTGGGCACCCCTGCCGGGGACCCGTGGTACAGGTACATGGCGCCGGTGTTCGAGCTGTACCCGTACGCCCCCACGACCACGTCGGCATAGCCGTCGGCGTTCACGTCTCCCGCGTCCGACACCGAGAACCCGAAGTAGGAGGCCGTCCCCTCTCCGGAGAGCGTGGTGGTCGCGCTCGTCGACACCCCGCCCGACGACCCGTGGTGCACATACGCACGGCCGGCGGACGAGGCGGACGTATACGCCCCCACGATCACGTCCGCGTATCCGTCCCCGTTCACGTCGCCCGCCCCCGAAACCGAGCGACCGAGGTGCGAGCTCGTCTCCCCGATGATCGTCGTCGCCACAGTCGTCGAAACCCCGCCTGCCGAGCCGTGGTACACGTACGCACGACCCGTGTACGAGAAACCGTACGCCCCGACGATGACATCCGCGTAGCCGTCCCCGTTCACGTCCCCCGCACCGGAGACCGACGCTCCGAAATCGGAGTAGCTCGCCTCCCCCGTGAGCGTGGTCGTGGCGCGGTCCGCAAGGCCCGCCCCAGACCCGTGGTACACGTACGCGCGGCCGGTGTCCGAGTCGTACCAGGATCCCCCGATGATCACGTCGTCGTAGCCGTCCCCGTTCACGTCACCCGCACCCGAAACCGAATCGGCGAACGAGCCCGTGGGCTCCTCCCCCAACGCCGTCCACGCCGCCGTCTCGTAGACGGGATCGACCGTGATCGGGTACGCCGCCCCGGCGTCGTCCACCTCGATTTGGATCCCGCTCTCCCCGACCACCACCCGCGCGGGCAGCGGCTCGCCGTCGGCATCCCACGCCGCGAGGCCCCCGACGCTCCAGGCGCGCCCGTCGGCGTCGGTGATCGTCGCGTCGTCGCCGCCACCCTCGACAGAGAGCGCGCCGTCGACCGCGACCTCGAACACCAGGAGCCCGTCGCCGCGGGGCGCCACGTCGATCGTCCACCCCTGCTCGAGCCCCGTCCCGAGGCCCACCCACCACTCGGTCAGGTCCGGATCGACGTATTCCAGGCGCCGGATACAGCTCCCCGACGCATCGAGCGCGATGGTGCACGCGCCCGACGTGGGCTCCCGCGCGTCCACCGTGAGGAGCGCGCCCTCGCGCCCCCACGCGGTCGTGCGCAGGGAATACGCGTCGCCCGCGTCGCCGGTGAGGGTGACCCCGTCGACATCGAGCCGCGCGAAGAGCCCCACCGTCGGCAGGTCCGCGGCGAACGCGCCGTCGCGGGGGTGGATGGCGCGGGCCTCGGACGCGATGCGGGCCTGGACCGTCGTGAGCCAGCTCTCGCTTGCACCGTCGGGGAGGGCCTCGGTCGGCTCGGCGTCGGCGGCTTGGGTGCGGGTCGGATCGTCGCCCCGCTCCGTGGCACAACCCGCGATCAGCATCGTGGCCGTGAACGAGACCGCACGGCGCAGGAGACGGTACGGCATCTGGACCTCGGCCGGCGGCACTCTACACGAACGGAGGACGGGAAACGCCGCGGTGGACGCGGGGGACCTCGCATCCGCGGTGGTCCGCCCCTCCGGTCGCCCCGTGGACACCGGCCCTCCCGACTTGTAGAACGCTTCCCGCCGGAGCCCCCATGTTCATCCTCCTCGCTTCCCTCGCCCTCCCGTCCGGCGCCCAGGCCGCCGATGCCGCCGCCACGGACACCGCCGCGGCCGGCGCTCCCGCCGAGCGCGCCGAGGACACCTGGGACCTCTCCCACGTGTACCCGAGCGTCGAGGCCTGGGAGGCCGAGATGACGCGCGTGGAGGCCGAGGTCGACGCGCTCGGCGGCTGCGAGGGCGTGCTCGCGAAGCGGCTCCGCGGCTGCCTGGATCAGCGCGCGACCGTGTCGAAGGCCGTCGGGCGCCTCCACACCTACGCCTCGAACCACTCCTCCGCGGACACCCGCGACGACGCGTGGCGGGCCCGGGCGCAGCGCGCCGAGATCCTGTGGACCCGCCTCGCCGAGCGCAGCGCCTTCTTCGAGCCGGAGATCGTGGCGATCGGGGCCGCGAAGATCGAGAGGGCGCTGAAGAGGGACCCGGGGCTCGCCCCGCACGCCTACTTCCTGCGCAGCACCCTGCGCGACGCCGCCCACACGCTCGACGCACCGCGCGAGGCGCTCCTCGCCGCCACGGGCACCGTCCGCGAGACCCCCGCGCGCCTCCACGGCGTGCTCGTGAACGCCGACCTCCCCTGGCCCACGATCCAGGTCGACGGCGAACCCGCCCGGCTCGATCCCTCCGGCTACGCCCAGCACCGCTCCTCCTCGGACCGCGAGGTCCGGAAGGCTGTCTACGACGCGTTCTACGGCGCGCTCGCCGGCTTCGAGGACACCCTCGGCACCTCGCTCGACGGGGCCGTGCAGGGCCACTGGCTCGTCGCGCGGACGCGCGGCTACGACTCCAGCATGGCCGCCTCGCTCGACGGGGATCACGTGCCCGCCGCGGTCTACACCACCCTCGTGGAGTCGACCCGGCGCAACCTCCCCACCCTGCACCGCTACCTGAAGCTCCGCGCGCGGCTCCTCGACGTGACCGACCTCGCCTACCACGACATGTACCCGCCGCTCGTCGCGCTCGATCGCACCTGGACCGTCGACGAGGCCGAGGCGCTCACGCTCGCGTCCGCGCGGCCGGTCGGCGCGCCCTACACCGAGGTGCTCGAGCGTGGCTTCGCGGGCCGGTGGACGGACGTGTACCCGCGGCCCGGCAAGCGCGCTGGCGCCTACATGGACGACGGCGCCTACGACGTGCATCCCTACCTGCTCCTCAACTACACCGGCGACTACGAGTCCGTCGCGACGTTCGCGCACGAGTGGGGGCATGCCGTGCACAGCTCGCTCGCGACGGCCGCCCAGCCCTACCCCACGGCGAACTACAGCACGTTCCTGGCGGAGATCGCCTCGACCTTCGGCGAGGCCCTGCTCCTCGACCACGTCTGGAAGACGGCGAAGGACGACGACGAGCGCCTGTTCTACCTGGGCAGCGCCCTCGAAGGCCTGCGCGGGACCTACTTCCGCCAGGCGCAGTTCGCGGAGTTCGAGCTCGCCGTCCACACCCAGGTCGAGCGCGGCGAGCCGCTGACCGGCGCCGGGCTCTCCGCCACCTACCTCGACATCCTGCGGCGCTACTACGGGCACGACGCGGGCGTGACCCGCATCGACGACGCGTACGCGGTGGAGTGGGCCTACATCCCCCACTTCTACTACGACTTCTACGTCTACCAGTACGCGACCTCTATCGCGGCGGCCTCGCTCCTCGCGGAGGACGTGCTCGCCGGCAAGCCCGGCGCCGTCGACCGCTACCTCGGCCTCCTCCGCGCGGGCGGCTCCGACGACCCCTACCCGTTGCTGCGCGCAGCCGGCGTCGACCTCGCGAGCCCGGCGCCCTACGACTCCCTCGCTCGGCGCATGGACGCGATCATGGACGAGATCGAGGCGATCCTCGCGCGGCGTGAGCGCGCGGAGCCCGCCAAGCCCTGACGGTCGGGATACAGGCGCCGGGCGGAGGCGGGGGCGCCGACGTTCCGGGCAGCAGCCCGCGTGACTAGGAGAGAGGGTGGACACTCTGGAGGAGCAGGCGTGAGCGGCGAGCAGCGCATCGCCGTCGTCGACATCGGGTCGAACACGGCGAACCTCGCCATCTTCGTCGTCGACGATCAGGGGGCCATCGCCTGCGTGGCCGAGCGGGATCAACCGCTCCAGCTCCTCCGCCGCATCGGCCCCGACGGAAACCTGCCCGCCGCGGCGATCGCCGCCACGATGCAGCTCCTGCGTGACTTCGTGCACCAGGCCACCACGCTCGAGTCCGACGCCATCGAGCTCATCTCGACCAGCGCCGTGCGTGACGCCCCCAACAGCGGCGAGCTGGTGGCCCGCGTCAAGGCCGAGCTCGGCCTCACCCTCCAGGTGCTCGACGGCGCCACCGAGGCCCGCACCGCGGTCGTCGGCGTGGTCAACACGCTGCCCCTCCGTGACGGCTACGTCATCGACCTCGGCGGCGGCAGCCTGCAGATCACCGAGGTGGTGGACCGCCGCGCCGCCCGCGTGGCGAGCCTGCCGCTGGGTGCCCTGCGCATGACGGACCAATTCGTGCGGTCCGACCCGCCCGACGGCGCCACGGTCAACGTCCTGCGGCGGCACGTGCAGCGCACGCTCGAGACCCTCCCCTGGCTCAAGAACGCCGGCGGGCACGTGGTCGGCGTGGGCGGCACCATCCGCACGCTCGCGAAGATGTCGCGCCGCGCCGCCGAGTGGCCCATCCCGCACGGGCACGGCTACCGCCTCTCCGCCGACGACATCGAGTCCTCCTGGGAGCTCGTCAGCCGCGCCGACGCCGCGCGGCGCCGGGACATCCCCGGCCTCCCCGCCCACCGCGTCGATCTCATCGTCGCGGGCGCGCTGGTGGTGAAGCAGATCCTCCGCCACGGCGGCTTCGACGCGCTCGAGGTCTCCTCCTCCGGGGTGCGCGAGGGCGCCGCGTTGATGCACCGGCTCGGCCCCGAGGCCCGCGTGGTGGACATCCGCGAGGCCGGGCTCCGTGGGCGCTTCGGCGGCACCGCGGACGATCTCGCCTACGCCAGCCAGGCGCGCTCGTCCGCCGAAGCCCTCTTCGAGGCGCTCGCCCCCGCGTTGGGGCTCGACCCCACCTTGCGCGACACCTTCGCGGTCGCCGCGCGGCTCCGCGCGTTGTGGGAGCGCCGCTCGCCCGTGCCCGGCCCCCTCTCGGCGCTGCTCGAGCGGCCGATCCAGGGCTTCTTCCAGCGCGAGGTGCTCGCGGTGGCCGACCTCGTCTCGCCCGTGCCGCGCCTCCGCATCGATCTCGGCATCCGCGCCCGCCTCGCGGTCCTCCTCGACCTCATCGCCGTCGCCCACGGGCGCCCGTTGCGGTGCGAGGTCGACGCCGACGCCGTGCGCGTGGGCGTCGACGCGCGGGTGCAGGCCGAGATCGTCGACCGCTTCGGCCGGGCCTTCGGTCGCCCGCTCGTCGTCGGGCCCTACATCAACGGCGCGTAGGCCCGGCCGAGCGGCCGCTCCTACGCTTCCGACTCCCGGGTCGCCACGGCGAGCGCGTAGGCCGAGACGATGAGCCGCTCCTGGGCGCGCACCATCTCCGCCGACGGGAGGCTCCGGAGGTGCTGGCCGTCCGGGGTGAGGACGCGCGCCTTGGCGTTGTCGGCGAGCTGGACCTGGAGGATCGCCTCCAGCTTCGCCTCGAGCGCCGGCTCGATCACCGGGAAGGTGGTCTCCACCCGCCCGTCGAGGTTGCGCCCCATCCAGTCCGCGCTGGAGAGGAAGTACTCGGGGACCCCGCCGTTCTCGAAGCACAGGATGCGTGCGTGCTCGAGGAAGCGGTCGACGATGCTGATCACCCGGATGTTCTCGGAGAGGCCGGGCACGCCGGGGCGCAGGCAGCAGATGCCGCGCACGACGAGGTCGATGACGACCCCCGCCTGGCTCGCGGCGTAGAGCTCGTGGATGAGCTCGAGGTCGGCCAGCGCGTTGAGCTTCGCGCGGAGGCGCGCGGGGCGGCCCGCCCGGGCATGGTCGGCCTCCCGACGGATGCGGCTCACGAGGAACTTCCGCAGGCCGTCGGGCGCGAGGACGAGGTGGTTGAGCGGCGGGGTGCGGACGTAGCCGGTGAGCAGGTTGAAGAGGTGGGTCAGATCCTCGCCGAAGCTCTCCCTGGCCGTGAAGAGGCTCACGTCCGTGTAGACCTTGGCGGTCTGGTGGTTGTAGTTGCCCGTGGCGAGGTGGCAGTAGCGCCGGAGGCCCTCCCCCTCGCGCCGGACCACGAGCGCGGCCTTGCAGTGGGTCTTCTTGCCGACGATGCCATACACCACGTGCGCGCCCGTGGCCTCGAGCCGCCGTGCCCAGGCGATGTTGGCCTCCTCCGAGAAGCGCGCGCGCAGCTCCACGAGCACCGCGACCTCCTTGCCGTTCCGCGCCGCCGCGAGCAGGGCCTTGGCGATCGGGGAGTCTCCGCTCACGCGGTAGAGCGTCATCTTGATGGCGAGGACGTCGGGATCCTCGGCGGCGGCCTGGATGAAGCGGTGGACGTACTCGAAGTCCTGGTACGGGTGGTGCACCAGGATGTCGCCCTTTCGGATGGCGGCGAAGGGATCGCGCGCACGCTCGAACTCCTGGACCGGCTGCGGGACGAACGGCGGGTCCTTCAGGCGGGGGAGGTCGATCTGCGCGACCAGCTGCGCCAGGTCGGTGAGCGCGGTCATGCCGTCGACCGGGTAGAGGTCGGACGGGTCGAGCTCGAGCTCGCTCACGAGCAGGTCGAGCTGGGACTGGGCGAGGCCCCGCTCGTACTGGAGCCGGATCGCGGCGCCCATGCGGCGGTTCCGCACGGCCTCCTCGATGGTGGAGAGGAGATCCTCGGCGCCCTCCTCCTGGAGCTCGAAGTCGAGCTCGGCGTCACGTGTCACGCGGATGGCGCGGCAGGACATCACCCGGAAGCCGGTGAACAGCCGGTCGAGGTGCATCCGGATCACGTCCTCGATGAGGACGAACGAGAACGTGTTCGCCTCGGACGGGACACGGATGAAGCGAGGGAGCCCGCCGGCGGGCATGTGGATGATGCACTGGGTGGCGGCGGGGATCGCCGTCTCCTCGAGCGGCTCGAGCTGCACCATCAGGCACAGGGCGCGGTTGGCGATCCACGGGAACGGGTGCGCGGGATCGACCGCCATCGGCGTGAGCACCGGGAGGATGCGGCGATGGAACGTCGTGTCCAGGAAGGCGAGCTGGCTCTCGGAGAGGTCGCGCTGGCGAAGGAGGCGGACGCCCTCGAGGGCGAGGGCGGGGAGCAGCACCTCGAGCAGGAGCACGTGTTGGATCGCCACGAGCTCACGCGTGCGCGCAGTGATCGCCTCGAGCACCTTGTGCGGGGTCAGCCCGTCGGGACCGGAGGTTGTGACACCCGCGTCGATCTGGCGCCAGACGCCCGCGTACCGGACCATGAAGAATTCGTCGAGATTTGCACTAAAGATCGACAAAAAACGCAAACGTTCGAGCAGCGGCACGGAGGGGTCCTGGGCCTCCTCCAAGACGCGGGCGTTGAATGCGAGCCAACTTAGCTCCCGATTCACCAAGCTGGGCGCGCGGGGGGTCCGCTCCGAATCCAAGTGTGCTCCGTACGGTGTTGATGCAGGGGACAAGAACATAATTCACTGACGGGCCTGGATTTCGCCCGACACCAGATCGTCACCTCTGCGCCTACCGCTTCGTCACCTGCCTGCCGCTCGGACGTAACCCTGGCGACGTATACTTGTCCCATGTCCACGAACCTGAACGGCGCGGCGTCGCTCGAATGGGTCCTGGAGTCCTCGGGCGCCTGGGATCTTCAAGACGGTGTCTCTGTCTGGGCGCGGCTCGCCCCCGCCGAACGCGGGTGGGACGCCGCGGCCGGCAACGAGTCCTGGACCTTGCAGCGGGTCGGCTTCCACCGCCCGCGAATCGTCGTGCGCCCGACGGGCGAGCTGGCCGAGGTGGCCCACGTCCTGCACGACTGGCACGGGCACCGCACGCTCTGCATCGAGAGCGGCCCCTGCTACGACTTCGAGCGCAGCCCGATGGGGCTCGTGGTCCGCGGGAGTGACGGCACCCGCGTGGCGCGGCTCGAATGGACCGGGCGGCACGACGCCGCCGCCGCGCGGGTGTACCTCGACTCCCCCGAGGCCACCGGGACCTCCGGGCTGTTGATCCTCGTGGTGGCCGGCAGCGTCTTCATCGACGACCTCTTCGATCCCTCCCTGCCGCGCACGGTGGGCGAGGTCCCCGGACCGTCGGTGCGCGCCCGGTTCGACTAGCCCAACGCCGAACGTCGCGGATCAGGCCTCGGCCGCCACCGCGCCGCTCACCTCGGCGAGCAGGGTGAGGACGGCCTCCTCGACCATGGAGGCCCGGCGGAGCGGGTTGTCCTCGGCCAGGAAGCGCTGGCGGGTGTCGTCGGTGCGGAGCACGACGGAGGCGACGGCCTCCGGCACCCGCTCGGGCGGCAGGGATCGCAGGGCCCGCGCGACGCCTTCCCCGACCTGGCCCATCCGGCCGACCAGCGGCGTGAACAGGCTGCGGACCCGATCCCCCTCGGCGACCAGCTCCCCGTGATCGACCGGCAGGTCGTCCAGGAGCTCCGCCCGGGCCACGCGGTATCCGCGCCCGGACGCCTGCTCCGACACGATGCGCACGCGCCCGACCGGCTGCACGAGCACGTTGTAGCGCCCGTCCGGCAGCTCCTGGTGCGCCCCGATGATGCCGACGCCGGCGAACGGGAAGATGCGCGGGCTCCCGCTGGCGTCCGCGGCGTCCTCGGGGAGGACCTGGCACACGGAGAGCGGAAGCTCGTCGCGGAGGCAGTCGGCGATGAGCTGACGGTAGCGCGGCTCGAAGACGTGGAGCGGCAGGAGCGAGCCGGGGAGGAGCACCGTACCGGGCAACGGGAAGAGCGGGAGCGCGCGGCACGCCTCCAGCAGACGAGCGCGTTCCGGGCGTTCCATACGGGGGCCTCCTCGGCGGGCGGAGCGGATAGATCCGACCTCGAAACTAGGCTAGACACCGTGCTTCTGCATGTCCAACTCGATGGGTCCGAACGGGTCACCGCGCTCCCCGAGTTCGAGGAGATGGTGCGCGACGGCATCATCGGCCCGGAGACGCCCGTACGCGCCGATCCGTTGACCGGGGATCGCTGGATCCCGGCCTCGGAGCTGGAGCTCTACAAAGGACTACGGGCCTCGCCCGACGTGCTCGTGCGGCAGGTGCTCGCGAGCCCGGCCGTCCCGTGGTTCACCGCGATCCTCGTGGGGACCGAGCTGCGCATCTTCGCGTGGACCCAGTACACGCCGCTCCAGCAGGGCCTCTGGGACACCTTCACGAAGTACACCCCCGCCATCGTCGAGCGCCACCAGTACTGGCGGGTCGTCACGTACGGCTTCCTCCACGGTGACCTGGGGCACATCGCGATGAACATGCTGTTCATCGTGTACATCGGCATCGCGTTGGAGGGCGTGCTCGGCGCGCTGAGCCTCGGCGTCCTGTTCTTCTCGAGCGTCTTCTGGGGCGGCGTGCTCTCCGCGATGCTCTCCCCGGACACCCCGTCGGTCGGCGCCTCCGCGGGTGACTTCGGGTTCCTCGCCGCGGCGGCGGTCTTCGGCCTCCGCTACACCGACCTCCTCCCCGCGCGGGCGCGGCCGCGCTTCGGCGTCGTCATGCTCGTCTACCTCCTCTACCTGCTCCTCTCCGGGCTGACGGCCGAGCGGGTGGACAACTGGGGCCACATCGGCGGGCTCCTCGCGGGCGGCGCGCACATGGCGCTCCTGCGGCCGAACGTGGGGGCGGCCTGGAAGGCCCACAACCGTCGTGTCTCCCTCGGCGTCCTGCTCTCCCTCGGGGTGGGTGTCCTCGCGATGGCGCGGCTGCCGATCCCGCTGGTGCCGGTGGAGGAGGACGGCCTCCATGCGTCGCGACCGGAGTGGTGGTCGACCGGCTGGGCCAGCACCGGCGACCGCGCGTGGGTCTCCCCCGTCGAGCCGGGGAACCTCGTGGTCCGGACCATCCCCCACGATGCGCCCACGACCGTCGCCGAAGCGGCCACCGAGGTGCTCGAGGCGTACCGCGAGGTCGATCCCGCCGTGGTCCTCCTGGACGAGGCCCCGATCGAGCGCGACGGGGTCGACGGGCGTCGGCTGCAGCTCACCTACACCCTGTTCGACGTTTCGCGGCGGGTGCGCGCGGAGGTGTACGTCCGGGGCCGCTACGAGCACCGGGTCGTCCTCGACGTGCCCGCGGACGGCGCGCGCCTCTTGCGGCTCGGCCCGCGCGTGTTCGACGCCGTGACCCTCCCCGTCCCCGAGGACGTGGCGCTCGCCCAGGCGGCCACGGGCGGCTGGCGGGGCCGCCTCCAGCGGGCCAGGGGCGCGTCCGACATCGGGGATCCCGCCTCGGCGCGCGCCCTGATCGACGCGGCGCGTCAGGAGGCGCCGGGCGAGCCCGCCCCCGTGCAGGCGCTCCTCGAGCTGGCCGCGGCCTACCCCGACGCCGCGATCCCGGCGCTCGTGGACGACGCGCTCGGCGCGTTCCCGAGCGACGGCGCGGTGCTGGAGGCCGCCGTCCGCGCGTTGGTCGCCGCGGGCCACCCCGAGGACGCCCGGCGCCGCCTCGACGACCGCTCGGCCGTCGCGCCGGGGGACCGTCGCATCGAGCGGCTGCGGCGGGAGCTGTTCGAGTAGGCGAACCATCGGATTCGGCCGTCTACACGGGGGGCGGATCGGCCGTGATGTTGGAAGCCGGATCTCGGCCTCGTTCGCCGGCTTTATTCACTTCCACCACGTCGCGGCGCCGATTCCCGACGGTTTCCGGCGAAGATCGATTGAATTTTCGATAGGTTCCCGTTGCAACGCCACAGGCTCCGCAATAGCAGGCACGCGCCCCCACGGGTGGCGCTCTCGAACCCTTCCATCTTCGGAAAGACCATGAACAAGTTCCTCTCCTTCGCCGTCCTCTCCCTCGCTCTTTCCGGCTGCGGTGCGGACGTCGCGGGCGCGTGCCAGAACTACTTCGACGCGGTCGAGACCTGCTTCACCGCCTACGGCGAAGCGAACGACGTGGACATGAGCGGCTCGCTCCTCTCCGACACCTACTGCGACGACACCTACGGCAGCATCAAGGACGTGGAGTCCGCCGACTACCTGAACTGTCTCGCCGACGCCTACAACGCCGTCGATTGTGCCGATTCCGACGCCTACGCGACCATCGACCTCACCGGCTGCACCATCGGCGGCTAAGTCCGAACGCTCTGACCGCGGGGGCAACCCGAGCGGTCGAGCATCGGCATGCAAGCCCGTCGCGCCGCAAGGCGCGACGGGCTTGTGCATTTTGGGAACGGCCGGGGAACGGCCGGGGGGCGGCCGACCCCGCCTCGCCCGCGCGCCCGCCATGGTAGGCTCCGCGCGGTCCTCCGAGGTGGGTGGATCGCGTGACGACACACCCTCTGGAGTGACTGGCCCGCGTGCACGGACAGCCCGGTGAGCGAGCGGAACCCGTCCGTACTCCTGCGAGCACGACGTCGATCCCGATGGCGGGGCGGCTCGTGCTCCCGGTCCTCCTCCTGGCGCTCTACGCGTGGGTCCTCGGCGGTTCGACGCGCGTGCCCGCTGGAGATGGCCCGCACATGTTGGCGCAGGCGCTGCGCATCGGAAGCTGGCTCTCCGACGGAGAGCTCGGCGCCGCGCTCGACGCGTTCGTGCACCTCACCGCGCCCCATCCGCCCGTGGGCTACCTCCCCCTCGTCCTCGCGGCGACCGTCACCTCGGCCGTGCGGGTCGTCATCGTCGTGGCCGATCTCGCGTGGCTCCTCCTGCTGCTCGATGCCCTCCAGCGCCTCGTGCGGCCCGCCCCGTGGTGGTCCGGCCAGCTCGCGTGGGCGCTCGCCAGCGCGACGGGGCTCGCGTGGTGGTCCGCCGACCACGCCGGCTTCGATCTCGCCGCCGCCGCCACCTGCGCGCAGGCGTTGGCATGGCTCCGGGCGTCCGAGGGGCTGACCCGGCGCGGGCCGGCCGTCGCGTTCGGGGCCTGGCTCGCTGCGGCGTTCCTGACGAAGTACTCGGCGCCGCTGATCCTCGCCCTCCCGGTGGTCGTGGGGTGCCTGCCGGCGGTGCGTCGCTCGCCGCGCGGCCTGGCGCTCGCCGTCGGGGCCTTCGCGCTCCTCGCCGTGCCCTACTACGCGGAGAACGGCCGGATGGTCGCCGAGTACGTCCGCTCGGCGCTCCTCCCCCCGTCCATCCCGGGCAACTTCCCCGAGGAGCGCACCCTCCTCCAGCGGTTCGGCGGCGAGGGCCAGCTCCTGTTCCTCGCGGTGCTCAAGGAGAACCTCGGCTGGCCCGGCTTCGTGCTCCTGTGCGCGGGCGCGGCCTGGGCGCGGCGGCCGCTCCCCCTCCTCGGCGTCGTGTCCGGGGTGATGCTCGTCGGCGCCATGAACAGTCGGGAGGCCCGCTACGCCCTGCCGCTCCTCTACCTGCTCGCGGCGGCGGGGGCGCCGGTGGCCGGGGTGGCGTGGCACCACGGCGCGCTGTTCGTGGCGGCGCTGCTCCCGGGCCTGCGCGCCTCGGCGACCGTCTACGACACCTGCGGCTCGGACTGCGCGGTGGCGCGCCGCTCGTTCACGGTCGATCCCGCGCTGCTACGCACCTGGGGCGCGTGGCCGAACCCGGCCGAGGCCTTCCTCCCCCTCTCCGAGCACCCAGACGCGTGGCAGGTCGACGAGGTCGTGGCCGCCCTCGCCGCCGAGCGGCGGAGCGCGGCGCCGGTGTACATCGTGCTCGACGCGGCCCCCGGGGCGCCCGACGTGTCGACGTACCAGCTCGAGATCGAGCGGCAGGCCGTCGGGATCGATCTGGAGGCGGTGATCGCGCGCGTGGGGCCCCGCGGCCTCGAGACGACCAGCTACCTCGGCCCGTTCCCCCGGGAGCGCCCGGCCCCGCCGGAGCTCGCCTACCTCGTGGACAACGGAGGCGCGTCCGCGACATGGCTCGCCGCGCGCCCCCACACGTCCGTCCGTGCGTGGGCGCTGCCCGACGGGGCGGTCGGGCAGCTGGTGCGGCTCCGATGAGCGGCGTCGTGGAGCCGTTGCCGCCCCCCGCCACGCCCGCCTCGGGGCGTACGTCGGGGCGCGGCGCCACCCTCGGATGGGGCGTGCTCGCGACCGTCGTGGCCCTCGCGCTCGCGGCGCGCGCGGGGGCCCCGCCCGAGGGGGCGCTCCTCGGCGCCGGGGAGGGCCTCCCGGCGCGCGTGTGGGCGCTCGCCTACGCGGGGGGCGCCTTCTGGGACGACGGCCTCACGACGACCCGGGCGCTCTTCCCCACGGGCGTCCGCGTGTGGCCGCCACTCGAGGGGGTGCTGCTCGGACCGATCGTCGCCGCCCTCGGCGCCACCGCCGCCTGGAACCTGCTCGCCGCCCTGCGCATCCTCGCGGCGGGCATGGGCGGGGCCCTCCTCCTGCGCCGCCTCGGGCTCCACCCCTCGTGGGGCCTGCTCGTGGCGGTCCCGGTCGCGGCGGGGACCGCCCCCGAGCTCGCCTGGATGCCGCTCGGGCTCGCGCTGCTCCTCGGAGGGGCCCCGCCCGCCCCCCTCTCCGACCGGCCTGCCCCCGAGCCGCTCCCCTCCGCCAACGTCGCCACCGCCACCGCCACCGCCCTCGCCACCGGCGCCGCCGCGGGCCTCGCCTGGGCCACGCACGCCGGCGCCGCCCTCGGCGGCTGGATCGCCGTCGCCCTGCTCGCGCCCCACCGCCTCCGCACCCCCGCCGCCGCCGTGGCCGCCGTCGTCACCGCCCTCGCGTGGGTCGGCGAGGCCTGGGTGCTCCGCGATCCGCTCGACACCGTGGCCGCCGAGGCGCTCTGGACGCTGACGCCCCGGCCCGATCGCGTCGCGGGCGATCTCCCCGGCCTCCTCGGCCTCGGCCCCCGCCCCTGGGGCAGCCCCCTGCTCTTCCTCACGCTCTTGCCCGTCCTGTCCCGGGCGCGCGCCGGTACGGTCGCCGACGCCGACGCGACGCTCGGTCGCCGGGCCGCCGCCCTCGCGGCCCTGGGCGCCCTCGTAGCGCTCGGCCCCGTGCTGATCGTCCACGCCACGCCCGTCGTGTTCAACGGCCGCACGATCCCCCTCCCCTTCCTCGCCGCGAGCTGGCTCCCTCCGGCCGCCGCCGCCGCCGATCTGGTGCCGTTCGCCCTCCTCGCGTGGCTCGGCGCCGCCGTCGCCGGGGGCGCCGGCCTCGGTCCCCGCCGCGCGCCCCTCTGGGCGCTCGCCCTGCTGCTCCTCGCGCCGGCCCCGTCCTGGACCGTGCCCCCCTCGATCCCCGTGGCCGAGGGCCCCGTCCTCGACTACCCGCTCCCCCGCGGCGGGTGGCCGCTCCACGCGGCGGCGCGGGACAACGTCTCCACCTCCGCCGGGCTCGGCCGGGCCGCCCCCGACGGGCTCCTCGACGTGATCGGCCGCGAGGGCTGGAGCCTCGTCGAGCTCCGCGCGTGGGCCACCACCCAGGGCTTCCGCACGTTGCGGGCGGACCCGGAGGCCCTGGGGGGCCAGGGCGCGGAGGTCGCCTTCCTCCTCGGGGAGGTCGTCCCGGTCGCGCGCGAATGGCCGGACGTCCACCTCCTCGCCGACGGCCTCTCGACCCACGACACGATCCTGGCGCTCCCGACCGATCCCACAATCCCGCCTCCCGACGACTGGGGGTGGCGCGACCCCGACCTCGTCAAGTTCCTGGACGACACGCTGTTCCCTCGGGCGCGCTTCCTCGTCCGGCTCTACACCTCTGCCGACGGGGTGGCCTGGACCCGTGCCGACGCGCCGTTCGCCCACTCGTTCACCTCCCTCGGCCTCACCGTGGTGGGAGACGACGAGGCCCTGATCCTCTCCGGCACGCCGGGGCTCGACGGCTGGCTCGCGCGGGAGTTCCCGCAGATGCACCCGGCGTCGGTCACCGCCTTCACCACCGCGGACCTCGAGACCTGGGGCGTGCGGCGCTGGTGGCTCGATCGGCGCGTCTCCGCAGTTGACCCCCAGGTCGACGCGGACGCCGACGGGATCCGGCTCACCGCGTGGATGCGGACCGGCGCGATCGGGAGCGATCCCATCAGCCTCGCGGGCGACCACCCCGTCTTCGAGGCCCGGCTCGGCTCCGATGGCCGCTTCCACACCGAGACGCCCTACACCGCGCACCCCTGGCTCGCCGACCCGATGCGCGTCGGCGGGCGGCTCTACGCCACGTCGCTCGCGCCGGGCACCGCCCCGCGGGTCGTCGTCCTCGGCGGGGCCGACTGGCGCGAGGTCGCCACCCTCCCGGCCGTGTCCGTCCCCTTCGTCACGGGTGACGACGCCAACTGGTCGATGCTCGTCCACTCACCGGAGGGCCAGCGCTTCGGCATCGCGCGGATGACCTCGGCCGACGGCGTCACGTGGTCGGCCCCCACGCAGCTCTACCTCCCCGGGGCTCCGGCCTGCGAGAGCCCCGTGAGCGCGCGGTTCCGCGGGCGCTACGTGGTGGTGTGCAGCGAGCGGATCGGCGGCTCGCAGGAGTTGTGAGCGAACCCGAAGGGGAACTTCGCGGGCGGTCACCTCGGGCACGGCTTCCTCGGATGGATTATCAGGCTTCGATGCCGGCTAACGAACCCCTCCTCTTCCCCGGGCTCTGGGTGGACGTCCTGCGTGAGTTGGTCCCGCGCGCGTGGGAGGGGGCGGAGCCCTCCGCGGTCCACCAGCTCCAGATCGCCACCCGCCGCCTCGACGTGTGGCTGCAGCTCGGCGGGCGCGCCCGCCTGCGGGACGACCTCCGGTGGCTGCGCCGGATCGCCGGCCCCGTCCACGACCTCGACGTGCTCATCGCCAAGGACTGGCCCGCCCGCGAGGCCCGGCGCCTCCGCTCGCTCCGCGCGGTCGCCCGCAAGGCCCTGCGCGAGGCCCTCCGCGCCCCCCGGTTGACGGGCCTCCTCACGGCGCTCGTGGTGTCGCCGCCCATCCACCGCGTCGACGCGCGCGCCCGGATCCGGCCGTTCGCCGCCAAGGTCCTCGCGCTCCGCCCCGCCGAGGACGATCTCGAGGGGCTCCACCACCTCCGGCGTGCCGCGCGTCGGCTCCGCTACGCGCTCGAATGGCTCGAGGAGCCCGTGGGGCCGCTGTTGCCGATGCAGGACGCCCTCGGCACCGTCCACGAGCTCGCCCAGGCCATCGAGTGGCTCGGCCCGGATGCGGTGCCGGCCGAGGTCCTCGCCGATCGGGCCGGACAGGCCCGTGCCCTCGCGCACGAATCGCGGCGCTTCGTCGCGAGCTGGAGCTGACCGTGAACCTCTACCTGATCCGCCATGCCGCCGCGGCCGACACCCCCGACGGGCCCGTTCCCGCGGGCCTCCCCGAGGGGGTCGACCCCGCCGACGCCGCGCGGCCGCTCACCTCGCGAGGCGCGCGCAAGTTCTCGGCGGTGGTCCGGGGCCTCGCCCGCGCGGACATCACGTTCGACCGCCTCTACCACAGCCCCCTCCTCCGCGCCGTGCAGACCGCCGAGCTGCTCGACGGGCTCCTCGCGGGGGAATCCGTGGTCACCCCGCACCTCGCCGCGCCCCCCAGCGAGCTCTCCCTGCGCACCTTCACCGGCGAGTGCGTGGGGATGGTCGGCCACCAGCCGTGGCTGGGCGATCTCCTGGGCCTCCTCCTGCTCGGCACCCCCGAAGCAGGTCGCGGCTTCGACTGGAAGAAGGGCGGCGTCGCCTGGCTCGAGGGCGAGCTCACCCCGGGCGGCATGCTGCTCCGCGGCTTCTGGGCGCCGCGGATGTTGCGGGTCGAGCGGTAGTCCGGACCTCGGGCGCGACCCCGCCGCGGACGGCGTGGTCGGGCGCCTGCGGGGTCGGCCTGCGGCCTCCGTTGACGCTCCCCCGGCTGCCGCCGGGGCGCGCCGAACCGCGCGGCCCCGGCCGCGCGCCCTCCGGTGCCCTCGCGCGCGGGGAGGACGCACCCCGCGGTCCCTGCACGGCACGCTCGGTACCCAAGCCCGTCTGACTGGGATCCGCGCCGACCCAAGCGGCACTGAACGAGAAGGCCCACCTCTGCAAGCCGCCCGCCGCCACGAACGAACGCCGATTTTCGACGAGCGCGCCCTGCGCCGCCCATCGAGGTGGGACCCAAATACGGATGAGATTCCTGTTCGATGGCACATGCCTCGGCGCCGTTCTCGTTCAGGGGGGCTTGCCC